>CAJXPR010000004.1 GCA_913058135.1 uncultured Gammaproteobacteria bacterium | reverse complement strand
GATCTACACAGAGTAGATCGTCGGCAGCGTCAGATGTGTATAAGAGACAGTAGTGCCGGTGTCGTCTCTGGTCACCACCACCTATGACCGGGGACCTACCGATATCCGGCGCATCGACGGCCAGCGCGTGACCTACATCAATGCCAACCTGGAAAGTGGTGTAGCACTGGGTGATGCTGTGCAGGCGATACAGAATGATCTGTCAACAATGACGCTGCCGGATGGTTTCTCCATCGTTTATGGCGGTGAATATGAGGAGCAGATCAAGGCCCAGCGTGACTTTGTCATGGCGATCGTGATGGCGTTGATATTGATCTACATGGTGATGGCGGCACAGTTTGAACGCTTTCTTGATCCGTTGATTGTGATGTTCTCGGTACCGCTTGCCTTTATAGGCGTGGTGCCTACGCTGCTGCTGACCGGCACAACGTTGAACATGCAAAGCTTCATGGGCATGGTGATGCTCATTGGTATCGTCGTGAACAACGCCATTGTGCTGGTGGACTACATCAACCTGATGCGCCGCGAGGAGCGGTTGCCGGTGGTTGAGGCGGTGATCAGGGCCGGGCGTCTGCGATTGCGGCCGATTTTGATGACCACGCTGACCACCGTGCTGGGACTGTTCCCACTGGCCATCGGCGTGGGTGCAGGTGCCGAGATGCAGGCTTCGCTGGCGCGCGTGGTGATCGGCGGACTGGTTGCCTCCACCCTGATTACGTTGGTATTTATTCCTATCGTATATGTGGCAGCCAATGAGTTGCGTGACCGAATTGCAGCACGCCTGCCCTGGCGCAATGCCAGCGAGGGTGAAGAGGGGGCTGCCTCGTCAGTCTGACGAGGCATCCTCTGAGGCTTCCACCATCGTGGAAATGGTGTCCTGGTCGTGGACTCTTTTCAAAGCACCGCTGTAAATGTTGTAGTGCCAGCCGTTGAGTTTCAGGGTGCCGGCTTCGACACGACTGGCAATCCAGGGGTAGGTCATCAGGTTGCGCAAAGAGTATCCCACCGCTGCCTGCTCGCAATGAGTAAAGGTTTTGGGGTCGTTGAGCTTGTCCGGGTCGGCCAGACCGGCCACCGGCGCAACAATGGACATCCAGCGGGAGATGAATGAGTCCTTCTCCATCTTGTCCTGATCCATCACCAGCGAACGTATGCCGCCACAGCGGGAGTGTCCGAGCACAATAATTTCGGGCACCTCCAGCACGGTAATGGCAAACTGCAGCGCCGCGCTGGTGCCGTGGTAGGAGCCTTCGACTTCGTACGGCGGCACCAGATTGGCGACGTTGCGGATAACAAACAGATCGCCAGGCTCCGTGTCAAAAATCAACGACGGTTCCAGTCGGGCGTCGCAACAGGTAATCAGTACATAGGACGGGCGCTGGTCCTGTGCCAGCTCCCGTATTCTGTCCTTGTTCTGCGCGTAGTATCCGTCTTTAAAGCGCTTGTAACCTTCCAGTAGCTTGTCACTCATCCGTATTTTTCATCCTGCAATGTCTGATTAGTTGCTCGGCACCAGACGCTTGATGCCTTCTCCTTCGATACCCAGATACACATAACCGTCCGGGCCCTGACTCACTGCCCGTACACGACCAATGTCGGTGAGCAGGTCCGTACGACGCAGTACACGGTCATCGTGGATCTCCAGCAGTTCGAGCTTGGTGGCACGCAGGGCGCCGACCAGCAGATTGTTCTGCAGCTCCGGATACCTGTCGCTGGTGACAAAGGTGATGCCGGCCACGGCGATGGAGGGGTCCCAATACCAGATGGGCTGTTCCATGCCCTCACCATGGGTGGACTCGGCCAGAGGCTCGCCGTTGTAATTGATGCCATAACCGACGTAGGGCCAGCCATAGTTTTTACCGGCTTCGGCGATATTGATTTCATCACCGCCGCGGGGGCCGTGCTCGCTGGCCCAAACCTGGCCGGTGACCGGGTTGATGTCGATGCCTTGCGGATTTCGGTGGCCGTAGGACCAGATGGCACCTTTGGCATCGTCCTGGCCGACAAAGGGATTGTCTGCGGGTACGCTGCCATCGTCATTCAGACGGTAGATTTTGCCACCGTCACGGGACAGATCCTGGACATTGGTAAAATGATCGCCACGGTCGCCGATGGAGAAATACAGGAAGCCGTCATTGTCGAACACCATTCGACCGCCGTAGTGCTGGCCGCGCATGGAGTTTTCCGCGCCCTTGTAGATGACCTCCTGATCGACCAGGCGGTTGCCGTCCAGCCTTGCGCGCATGATGGCGGTATTACTGCCTTCACCTTCGCCTTCCTCACTGGCGTAGCTGATATACAGCCAGCCGTTGTCGGCATATTCAGGGTGCAGGACAATATCCAGCAGACCGCCCTGGCCGTTAGTGTGTACTTCCGGCACACCGGCCAGCGGATCGCCAACCTGCCCGTTGCGGACGCGGAAAATTTCGCCATTGCGATCAGTGACCAGCATGTCACCCTCAGGCAACCATGCCATGCCCCAGGGCATTTCGATGTCACTGGTGATTGTCTCCAGGTTGTACTCCGGCAGACCCTGCGCCAGCGCTGAGTGGGCGACAGAAAAGGACAAAGCACAGGAGCCCAGCGTGATAGCGACTGCACCTAACCAGGTTTTCTTTTTCATGACAAATCCCCGTGTGAATTAACGTTGCGAAGCAATTGAGCCTTATTGTAGCGGAGTACGCCTGTTGTTTCAGCATGGATTCGTCGCGCACGGGCGTCATTTACCGATAACATGCGACGAATTGTCACAGGCGATATTAAGCGCGTATTCAGACTCTCAGTGTACAATACGGTACTATTTGGGCGACAGCCTGTACATACACCGCTCTCAAGGAGTCCATATGAAAACAAAGTCGTGGTTGAAGGCGATTTTACTGACGGTTTTGATGGCAGTGCCGGCGGGCACCGCATTTGCTCATGGTGAGCTGAGCTCGTCATTGCCGGGCCACGAGGCGGTCGTGACCTCGCCGGAGCAGCTGGTGCTGAACTTTAATGACGATGTCAGGCTGCTGCGTCTGACGCTGGTGCATGGTGCCAGCCACAATATCGATGTTGGCTTCAGTCCATCGACTGCGGCTCAGCGTACGTTCACGCATGATCTGCCGGACCTGATGCTGGGCACTCACACGGTAGACTGGACTATTGTTGGTACTGACGGTCACACCGTCAGCGGCTCGTTCAATTTTGTGGTCAGCGACGGCGGTGACCAGGCTGAGGTGCAGGAACACAGCCACAACGAACATCATCACCACTGATCCTGCGCGGCTGACACAATGATATGGGACAGCGCCATACTGCTGAGTAAGTGGCTGTCCTATCTGGCCATGATCACTGTCCCGGGTGCCTTGCTGGTATCCTGGTTGTGCGCCCGGGTACCGGGGGACGACCTGCAGCTGGACAGGCGCCTGCTATCGCACTATGTGCTACCGATGACGGTCATGGGCGTCGTTGCCAGCAGCCTGTTCTTTCTGCTGCAGGTTGGTGTCATCAATCAACGTGGCCCGGCAGGCATGCTTGACCCGGTAATGGCGGGCATTCTTGCCGATACCTCGGTGGGTGACGGGATGCGCTGGCGCCTGACGGGATTTTTTGCCGCGCTCATCAGCGCGGCACTGCTGTATCTGGGGCGCGTGTGGCCTGCGTCCCGGTCACAATCCGCCACTCTGTCGCCCATGCCGGCGATGGTGCTGGGTGCGATAGCCATTCTGGCGCTGTCGGTGTCATTCACTGTGCTCGGCCACAGCAACCAGCTGGACGTGTTCAGCCGCCTGATGGTGGTCACGCATGTTGTCGCAGTGAGTTTATGGATTGGCGCACTGGTGCCGCTATACAGCCTGTGCCGGGACCAGCATGCTGATGAAATCAGGGCCGTGGCGCTGGTCATGAAGCTGTTTGGGCAGGTCGCATGGATCGTGCTTGCCGCCATGGTGTTCAGCGGAGTCTGGATGCTGTGGCAACTCAGCGATGGTTTTACACAACTTCTCTCTGCTGCCCATGGCCGTCTGCTGCTGATAAAGTTGCTGCTGGTGGCCGCTCTGCTGGGCCTCGCCGCCCGCCACAAGTACCGTCTGGCGCCCGCACTGACCGCGCAGAACCTGTTCCGCCTGCGTCGATCGATTGCCCTGGAGGCCGCTCTGGCGGGCCTGATTCTGCTGCTGACCGCGGTACTGACCACGGTCACCGGGCCGGTTAATTGATCTTTGACAATTATTTCTGTCATCGAACGGTAAACAAATTGTAATATTGCGACTGGTTTTATAGACTTCGCGCCCATGGACTATTTTGAAATTTCGTATACCGCCATCGGTGGCCTGGGCATCTTTTTTCTGGGGCTCAAATACCTTTCGGAGTCGCTGCAGTCCAGCGGCAAAGAGGCCATACGCGGTATCCTGGCGTCACTGACCCGTAACCGGGTGCTGGCGGTACTGGCCGGTATCGGCATCACGGTGTTCGTCCAGTCCAGCAGTATCTCTACGGTGATGACAGTAAGCCTGGTCAATGCCGGGCTGATGGAGCTCAAACAGGCCATTGGCGTCATTCTGGGTGCCAACATCGGCACCACGGTGACCGGCTGGATTATTTCCTTCAAGGTTGGCAAATACGGCCTGCTGTTCATCGGGCTGGGTATTTACCCGATGGTGGCAGCCCAACGCACGTGGTTGAGTACGCTGGGCAAAGCGTCCGTCGCCCTGGGTCTTATATTCACGGGCCTGGAATTCATGAGTGGTGCGTTTGCACCGCTACGTACCGACGAAAACTTCATCTCCTATCTGTACCTGTTTGACGCCCAGTCGCTGGGTAGTCTGCTTGCCTGCATCGCGCTGGCCTGTCTGCTGACCGTTATTGTGCAGAGCAGTTCGGCCATGCTCGGTATCACCATCACCCTGGCAGCCACCGGCGTGATCAGTTTTGATACGGCAGTGGCGCTGATCATCGGTGAAAACATCGGCACTACCATCACCGCGCAACTGGCTGCCATCGGCGCCAACACATCGGCCGTCCGCGCTGCGCGCGCCCATGCCATTTTCAACATTCTGGGCGCCGCCCTGTTTGTTGTCATCTTCCCGTGGTATGTCGAGTTTGTTGACTACATTGTGGCCGGTGATGCCAATCTGCAGGAAGCTGACGGTTCACGCCCCAATATTGGCTGGCATATCGCGGTCGCGCACACCATGTTCAACGTGCTCAACGTGCTGTTCTGGATCCCGTTGATCGGTTTCCTGACCAAAACCGTGATCTGGCTGGTGCCGCAGAAGGAAGAGAAGGAAACCCACAAGCTGAAGTACCTGGGTAATCGCACGACCATGGCGCCTGAGATGGCACTCCAGCAGGCCGGGCTGGAAATGGATAACATGGTGACCATCACCCGCGAGATGTTTGAGGTAACGCGTGAATACGTCACCGCACCCAAGCACAAAAAGAAGCTGTTCGAGCGCATCAACCATCTCGAGGATATCACTGACAATATCGAAGAGGAGATGATCAACTTCATCACCATCGTGCTGACCGGTTCCGTGTCACAGGGACAGTCGGCGCGTTCCTACGGTTTGATGCGTATGGCCGATGAGATTGAAAGCATCGCTGACGCCTTGCAATCGTTCAGTATTTACCGAAGCCGGCTGTTTAAGCGCAATGAGGATATCAGTACCGAAGCCTGGACGGATATTCTGAGCTTCTTTGATGAAGTTGCTGTCTATTTTGACCGTCTCACGAAGGCGCGTGAGCGCGATGCCGATGCCGCGGAATTCAAGGCGCTGATTGCCGATTCGAAAAAACTGAAAAAATTGGGCAAGGACATGCGCGAACGACACCTGGATCGACTGCGTGCCGGTGAGTGCCAGGCGGTGACCGCGCAGACCTACAGCGACATGTTCATGTCCTTGCAACACATCAAGAATCACACCGTTAATTATGTCGAGGCTCACGCCGGGCTTTGAGCGCCTGGTTTACCTGGGTGGGCTGCCTGAGTGAACTGCCTGGGTGGGCTACCTGGGTGAGGAACCTGGGTCAGCGCCGCACCCGGGTAAAACTCCACAGTGAAATCAGTGCTGCTGCCAGCATCAGCATCAGCATTGGATAAACAGTGCCATTAAAAATCAGCGCGACCAGCTGCGCCGCCACCGCCGACAACCCCATCTGCAGAAATCCGGTCAGGCCCGAGGCGCTGCCCGCCATGGACGGGAATTCATTAATGGCGCCTGCCTGGGCATTGGGCAGGGAGATACCATTGCCAAAGATGCTTAATGCGATCGGCACAAAAAGCGCAAGCGGATGGTGCAGGCCGCTGAACTGTAAGGCGATGGCTATACATATGCCGACAATGCTGAGCCGCGACCCCAGACGGATCATCCGGTGAATACCCCATTTCTTTGACAGACCGCGGGCCATGTAGTTGCCCGCCATGAAGGCAAGCGGGATCATAATGAAATAGTAGCCGTATTCGTTGGGCGGGCGTTTGAATACTGAGACCATGATCTCTGGTGCGGCGGAGATGAAGCTGAAAAACACCACCGACACAAAGGCCACGTTGAAAGCATAAGCCGAGAAGGTTCGGGACGCGAGCAGGGTGGCAAAGCCTTTCAGCATACTGCCCACGCCGGTGAAGTTGACCTTCTGGTGCAGCGTCTCCGGCAGATACCGGAACATGGCAACCAGCATGACGATGCTGATGGCTGCCACCAGATAAAAAATCGAATGCCAGTCAAAACGCACCAGCATCTCTCCGCCCACCATCGGTGACAGCATGGGCATGACCACCATCACCATGACCAGGGTGGCGATGATCCCGGCTGCTTCGTCGGCCTGATAGACGTCACGGACGATGGCGCGGGCCAGCACCAGGCCGACTGCCCCACCCGCAGCCTGCACGATACGGCCCAGAATCAGCCATTCGATACTGCCGGCCAGCATACACAGCAAAGAGCCAAATACGGTGATACAGATGCCGGTGAGCATAATCGGCCGTCGACCGAAACGATCTGAGAGCGGTCCGTAAATGAGCGTGGCAATGGCAATAGACAGCATCGACAGACTGAGAGTGAGCTGAGCGGTACCGGTGCTGACCATGAAGCGTTCGCGGACAATCGGAATGGCAGGCAGCATGATCTGCATGGCTACAGGCCCTAACGCTGACGCGGCGGCAAGGAGCAAAATCAAGCCGCGAGACAGGGATCTCGGGATTTCGTGCATAAAAAAACCTGGCGGTAGTGGAGTCAGCGCTGCAGCACAGTGTCTTGTCGTTGTTGTTGGCTGGCGTTCTGATTACTGAAGATAATACTGTTGCCCAGGAGAGCGACACGCTGGGATCGGTCGATAGTATACGCGAGACTGAAGGTATTGTCGTGGAACTGACGGGCAAGGCGCTGGGCGTCGCTGTCGTCGGCATCGGTCATGTCAGCTGCCAGTTCGTCACGTGCCTGCAGCTCCACGCAGGACAGGGCATCGCCTGAGCTGTCGCGCAAACACAGGCCCGGCGTGCCGGAATTCAGAACTTCCAGGGGCAAACCCTGGTCGACCACCTGAAATCTGGGCGAGCGGCGCAGATAAGATATAAGCTCTGCGCCTGCCGCAGTATTGGCGCCACCGGGTGTAATCGGCAGAGGCAGGTCCAGTCGCCTGAGAATGGTGGGATCCAGACGCAATGCGGCAGCATAGTGCGTCAGGGCGCGCTGGCGTTCGCCTTCACGCCAGGCGGCGCTAGCCAGGCGTGCTGATACCCTCGCCCGCAACATCGCTTCTTCGGCGGGCAACTGCGACAAAGCCTGTTCGGCCATGGCCAGCACCTGTGTGTGCTGTCCCTGCTGGGCTGCGATCTCGGTCTGATAGGCAAATACATAGCCCTGGTTCAGGGCAAATGCACCTTCATCGGCAGTATCCATCAACAGTTGCGCCATCACGCCGGGTCCCATCAGGGCGATCAGTTCCGGTTCCAGCCATTCAGGGATATGCACATCCAGCGGTGCATAGGGACGCAGCCGGTTGGTCAGCGTCTCGGCATCGGCGAACAGCGATGCGGCATGACGTGCTGAGCGCCAGGCACGGAAGCGCGCCGCCAGTGCGTCAATGCGCAGACGCCAGGCGCCCAGTCGGGGACGGGTAGCCAGCTCCTCACGCATGCGCTCGTAGCGCATCCGGTGTGCGACGCTGTTGACCAGCGCTGCAAAGGAATCCTTCTGCGCTTCGTCGGCGGTGTAGGAGCCGGTACGATCCGGTTGATTGAGGGCAGTCTGGGTGAGCCGTGCGGCATCGTCAGGATAGCCCGCCAGCATCAGGAAAATGGCGCTGGCCATAAAATGATCCGCACGGTTCATGACGCCCACCAAAGGTGACTGGTTATCGCGCCACACCAGCATGTTGTCCAGCGCCTCGCGGGCGGCATCAAAACGGCCCTGGTTCATGTACAGATACAGTTTGTAGATCCACGGGTTGCCCACGCTGTCGGGGTCAATCTGGCGGGACGCACGATCAAGATAGTCCTCGGCTTCCCGAAAGCGCAGCAGATTGAGAGACACTTCGGAGGCATTAAGCAAATGCACCGTATCCAGCTCTTCGGCCTGGGATGCGGCAATGTTCTCATCCTCGTTCATGGCATTTTCGCAGGCCTGCAGGGATTCGGCCGGACGCAGGTCGGCCAGCTCGACGGCACACAAGGTATTCCAGGCACGGCTGCGGTCGCGGGGATTGTCACTGGCAGCCAGCACTTTTTCGGCACTGGCGCGGGCTTCGTCATAGCGTTTCATCTTGATCAGTGGCCAGCCGCGAAAAGATTCGGTGTCCTGTCCGTAGATGGCGCTGATACGATCAAGGTATTCCAGCGATTTTTCCTGATCGCCGATCAGCTGATGAGCATAGGAAAGCTGACTGAGGGTCAGATAATGCCACTCGAGATTGCCCGACGCCATGGCACGACCCAGTGAGCTGTAATCGGTCAGTGACTCGGCGATGTTCAGGTGGAACAGGGCGCGGGGCAGGTTGCCTTCCACCCGGAACAGCACTTCGGCCAGCGCGAACTGGGCACCCGGCTGGTCGGGCTCATCGGTTACCCATTGCTGGGCCAGTTCCCGCGCCCTGACATTCTGTCCCAGTGCCAGCGCGTCGCAGATCGCCAGAGCCCGCTCCTGTGTTATGCCACTCATGCCAAAACACAGGCGCTGTGTATTGAACTGGATCGAGTCAAAGCCGTCGTTGTTTTCCTGCGCCTGCAGTGACGTCGCCGGTAACAGCATGGCTGCCAGCAACAGAGCCGGAACAAGTCTTATTGGCGACAACCGAAATGACATAAGAAACCAGTCTAACCAGCAGATGGGTAATGGGCCTTGAGGGTACTGCGTGCCAACTGCTCCAGCGGTTCGCGCATGCAGTCGCGCAACACCCTGTTGAAATCGGCGACACCCGGCGCCAGCTCGACGCGATGAGCGAGCACATGAGGTAGCAGCATTTCCAGGTCATCGGCGTTGACATAGTTGCGCCCGCGCAGGGCCGCCAGTACCTGAAGTGCCGGCAGAATCAGTACCAGGCTGCGTGTCGAGTTTCCCTGCAGTACGCGTTCATCAGCACGCAGGGCACGGGAGATGTCGACCAGTGTGGATTTGATGGCATCGGCTATATACACGTGCTGGTCAATGTCGCGACGGGCGTTGATGATTTCGTTACGACCCACACGAATACGGTCGGCGCCCGGTTCGCGTCGCTGTTGCCAGGTATCCAGCACTGCCAGTTCCGCGTCACGATCAATGTGGGACATAGTGATCTTGAACAGGAAGCGGTCCAGCTGCGGCGTAGGCAGCGGGTAGGTGCCGACCAGGTCCAGCGGATTCTGTGTCGCGATGACAAAAAACAGCGGGTCCAGTGGATAAGTGATGTTGTCTACCGTGACCTGCTTTTCGCCCATCGCTTCGAGCATGGCAGACTGGACTTTGGGAGACGTCCGGTTGATCTCATCAGCGAGTACCACGTGCGCAAAAATGGGACCATGACGAAAATGAAAGCTGTTGCTGTTGGTGTCGAATACCGGACTGCCGGTGACATCTGACGGCAACAGGTCGGGCGTAAACTGTATGCGCCGGAAGGCGGCAATCGGCACGGTGTGTTCCGAACTGTCCGGTGCCTGATCGTCAACGATGGCTTCCCCCAGTGCCTTGGCCAGGGTGGTCTTGCCGGATCCCGGGAAGTCCTCCAGCAGCACGTGACCATCCGCCATCAGCGCGATAACGGTCAGATCAATGACATCATCGCGGCCTATCACCTGGGCACGCACGGCCTGCGTCAGGCGTTGCAGCACGCGGCTGGCAGCGTTCAGTGCCGGGACTGTCGTGGCTTCGGCTTCCATCACTTGCATTGTCGACTCCTGCATACTTGCATCAAGACTGTATCAATGAATAAATTCTAGCGGCTTGCCAGCCAGGGTGCCGGATGTACCATGGCCAGGGCACGTCGCCACGGTGGTTGCGATGTGGCCAGTTCGCGCTGCAACTCTGTACGCAGTTGTTGCCAGACTTGTTTCTCATCCGCACCGCTGCCCGTTGCCTGCCAGGCACCGGCAGGCGCCAGCCCGTAACCGGGTGCTCCGCGCAAGTGCTGTCCCGTGAGTTCAGTAAATGCCGGTAGTGCCGTCAGTCGGCGGGCAAAAGCCTCGCGGCTCTCACCATGCCGCCGGACGATGCCAAACGCCGCGAGCGTGTCGAGGGCGGCGCGGTATTGGAGTCGGTATTGCTGCTGGGCACTACCGAGCGTCGGTATCTGGGCCCGGTACACCCGGATGAGAAACGCTGCGATCAGCAGCGCGATGGCCAGGGTCACGATTGCCCGGATGAGATTTTCCAGGGACCAGCGGCTGTCCCCGGCCTGATCCTGCAGAAAGGCTTCGAAGGCTGCATCGTCACGCAGCATGTCGGCCAGCATCTGTTGCAGGGAGTCCTGCGGATCGGTGGACATATCCACCAGCGTTTGTGAGGGGGTCGGGTCGACGATGACCCAGCCGAGGTCCTGCAGATAGATTTCCGGCCAGGCGTGGCCATGCACGGCCTGAATCAGCAGGGCTGAGCCGCCCGCGCGGTTGGCAGAAGGTACCGAGTAGCCCACACCAACACGTGCCGGGATGCCGAGGCTGCGATACAGATAGGTGGCCGCATAGGCAAAGTGAATACAGTAGCCGGTCATGTCACCAAACAGGAACGATGCTGCCGGATCGGTCGCGTATGCATGTTCATTGGCCAGACTGTAGATGCCGTTGGTATCCAGCCAGTCTTTCACCGCCAGCGCCTTGGCATAGGGGTCATCGGCGAATTCGGGACGCAGGTTGGCGATCAACTCACGACCAAATTCGCCGTAACGTGGATCATCTGGCATCTCCAGGTATTCTGTCCACTGCGCAACTGTCCAGTCGGGTGAGCCGGCCTGCCGGCCAATCAGGTCCGGGAACTCGAATTCGGGCACCAGCGATTCAACGGTGTAGGTCTGCCGGAAGCGCAGACTATTGGGATTGGGCGCCCGCTCAAAACGAACCGGCGCATCAAGGCCGAATGGACTGCGGTGGGGTGTCAGCAGGCCGATGGTGGTGGTCACACTGCGGCGCTGGTCGCGGGCGGGAATCTGCTCGGTTACCTCAATGGGTGAGGACGGAAACTCACTGACCAGATCCTGGTCCAGACTGTCATCCTCGGCAGTCCACAGCAGCGTGCCATTGAACTGTGAATAGGCTGATTCGCGGAAATAGTAGGCGCCACTGTCAGGTTCGTAGTCATCCCGGAACAAGACGATAGCAACCGGTGCTTCGCGATCACTGGCGTCGTTCTCGCCATCACGGAATGGATTGTCCGATTGAGAGCCGCCACCCGCCGCTGCCTGCCCGGTCAGGCCCAGATCATCAGTCAGGCTGGGTGTGGGCATGCCGAAGAACTGCACGTAGGCCAGCAGCGAGAAACACAGCACCGCAAGCACGGAAAAATGATAGGGCAGGCGCTTGTGGTTGTTTTCCATCATCAGCAGCACGGCCAGCGCCAGCACAGCAATAACGCCGATAGCCATCAGGATGGATGAAGGGTCGATACCGCGGATCAGGGCGAAGTCACCAATGAAGTAAGGTCTGTCTATCATGCCGCGCTGGTGCGCCGCCAGGGTGATGACAAAGGCACTGGCAACAAACAGCAGCTCCGGAATGCTGCCCCAGCTGTGGCGGCGGGCCAGCAGCCGCAGGGTCAGACCAATGCCTGCTGCCAGCAGTAACCAGAATAGCATCTGGCCCAGCTGGTAGCTGACCATGGCGCCAAGCGTTTGCGCAAACGCGGAAGAACTGGTAAGCCAGTTGGCCACAGCGGCGCCCAGCGCGAGAACGATGACCAGCGACAGCACTATCAGGGGCGTGCGCAGGCGGAACAGACGTGCCTGTGCGTGCAGCCGGTCCAGCCACAGGCAAGCCATCAGGCATCCGGACAACGCGGCTGCGGATCCGGCAACGGTGGTCAAGGGCGTGCTCAGTACCCAGCAGGCAATAGCCAGAATCGAGGCTCTGATCACGCTTTGTGGGGCACGGGGTCGAGCAGCCCGCGCCGAACCGCTGTTTTCCGGTATTTTCTCAATCATGGAATGTGTCAGCCATAAGCCAATGACATTAAACTCTTTTCAGATGCTGGTCAAAAGACAGACCGGTTTGCCGGTCAACCATTACAACACGTGCCCCGAGTTTGTGAAACTCAAGCATCAACTGTCGCAGGATAGCGGTGGTCTGGGTATCTCTGCGACTGGTTTGCGCCTGCTCGGCAAGTACCAGCGTCTGCCACCATGGAACGTGCTGATTGTCGTCGATGCCGTCGGTGCTGAACACGACCGAAAATGGACCGGGAAAGCTTTGTACGGTGCGCTTTAGTCGCTCGGTCCAGGCACCCGGTGTGGCCGGTGCAAAAACGATACAGGCGCACTGGCCGGATCCCTGTCGCTTAAGAAACCGGTCCAGGCCGTAATCCGGCGTTATCGCCCTGTCGCGATCAGTTGTTACTCGTGAACCGGCGATCAGCGGCAAAGCAGCCGCGAGGGTGCTGGCGGTATCGTCACTGGCATCAGCACCGAAAATCCAGGGAGCGCCAATGGCGCCCTGGGTCAAGGCAAAGCGGGCAACGCCAGCCGCTGCTTCATCTGCCTCACCGGTCACCAGATAAGCCAGCGTGCGATCGGTATGGAATACGCTTCTTTCGGCCAGCCGGACATTAAGGTGACGGTTGCGGGCATAAACCCGCCACATGATATCGCGTACCGAATCACCTGCGGCATAGCGACGGATATCCATACGGTCACCTTCCGGGCGTCCGGCGGGGTTGGGGATGCCGTCTTCGGATTCCATGGAACGCAAAACCGGCAATGTACGTAATCGACCCGTCTGGGGTAACACCAGCAATGGTATCTGTTGCGACTGCCGCCAGGAGAAGCGACACAGGCCCAGCACATCGCGCAACGTGAACAGCCGTACGAGCTGTCCGGCACGGCAGCGCCGAGCCGGGGTGATCTCTTCATCGACAGCGTGGTCATCGGGGTTGATCCGGTTGGCAGTGACGACCTGGTCAGGCGTGACAACGCGCCATTCCAGCGTCATCAGAGGGAGCCAGGCAAGGGCAGGCAAGCGGAATCCGGTTTCATTGGGAAAACCGGCCTCAGCCTGACAGGCGGGCAACGATGTCTCACTCAGCCGTCGCAGTCGTCGCCGCAGTACCAGACCCGTGGCGGTAACCATCAGCACACTGAAGATAACAATGCTCAACGCACAAACTGTCAGTGCAAACACTACCAGGTCCATACGCTGATAGCCGAAGCCCTGCAGCGCCAGCACTGCCATGGCAAGGACTGCCAGGCCAGCCAGCGTCAGCGGAAAATGCGGGTGAAGGCGGCCCAGCAAGGTATTCGTGCGGTCCTGCAGGCGCCGGAGACGCGAGATCGCAGACCGGGGGACAACAGAGGTCATTAGCGTCCCTCCCTGCCGGCCTGGTATTTAAGAGCGCGTGCCAGGCACTTTGCCATGGTCCGGTTATTGCGGCTGTGCACCAGATGGCGCGCATTGAGTAACTGCGGTATTTCGATGAATACCATGGCCACCAGCAGCATGAGCCCGTAACCGACCTGTTCGGTGCCCAGCAGCAGAGTCAGGCCGGCAATGGTCAGACCGCCGTTGACGATGCCGCGACCCCAGCGCGCCAGATAGAAGTGATGCAGCCCGAGCGGGAACAGCCGGTTGAGCAGCAGATAACGATCCGGGCTCTTCAGGGCACCACTTTCCAGCGTCAGATAGTATTGCCGCTGGTGCTCAGGCAGGCTCCGGATCTGCTCCCGCAGTTCATGTTCTTCCAGATTAAGTTCTTTTTCAGAAAACATGAGCGGACACTTCTCTTATGCCATGACGTTTATCCGGCGGTGGTAATGTTTATTCAGGTCGTGGCCGCATTGTCCATTTTGTCCTGATGTTTTTGCCAGAATACAACAGCGCCCACCAGAATGGCGCCAACGATGTGATGATAAATCGTCAGCGGCGCCCACATCAGCAGCCCGGCGCCCACTGCGAGCATGCCGGCGGTAACCAGGTTCAGCGGCCGGTCCAGGCGCCACTGTAACAGACCTGCCATGGCAAAGAGACCTATGGTCGCCCAGAAGAAAGTGTAAAAACGTTCCGGCCAGGTTCCGGAAATCAAAGGCGAATAGGCAAACAGTACAGGCACAAGATATAAGCCTTTGGCAATCTTCCACGAGGTCATGCCGGTGGCCATGGGTCTGGTGCCGGCGATGCCGGCTGCGGCGAAAGCCGCCAGGCACACCGGCGGTGTGACGTTACTGTCTTGAGATAACCAGAAGATGATCAGGTGGGCGCTCAGCAACATGCCGGTGAGCAGTTCGGGACTCAGCAGTTCCTGACGCAGTATCTGGCGCATCTCCAGCGGCATCTCCCGCAGCGCGACCATTGGGTCACCACCAAACAGGTTGAGTGTGGCTGTCACGCTGGCAGGCAGATCGGTGGCCTGCAGCGCTGCCAGCATCTGGTCCTGGGCGATCAGGTCGTAAAGGATGGGTGCCGCCAGTGTTGCCAGCACGATATAGGAAGCAGTCACCGGCAGGCCCATGCCCAGGATCAGTGAGGCCAGCGCTACCAGCACCAGACTGATCAGCAGGCTGCCCTGCGCCCATTCCACAATCATCAGCGAAAATGCATTGCCGACGCCGGTGGTGGTCACCACATTGATGATCAGACCAACAGCCACGAGCAACAGCGCTGTCGAGATCATGGTGCGAACACCGTCGACGGTGGCTTCAAATATGTCAGCGGGTTTCATCGGTGTGGGTGAGAGCCATGATGATGCGATGACCGCAAGAATGGCCACTGCCGCCGCCCGGATGGGTGTATAACCGGCTATCAGCAACCCCACCAGCACGGCCAGGGGAATAATGAAGTGCCAGCCCTGTTTGACAACCAGCCACATGCTTTCGTGGTCACCAGCCTTGTCGGCAATCAGCCCCAGACGTTTGGCTTCGATGCGGACAAAAAAGATGACCGTCAGGTAGAACAGCAGTGCCGGCAATGCTGACACCGCAATAATGTGCAGATAGGGGATCTGCGTGTAACTGGCCAGCACAAAAGCACCAGCACCCATGATGGGCGGCATCAGGGCGCCGCCGGTAGACGCGGCGGCAACCACACCGGCTGAGAATTGGGAATTGAATCCCGAGCGTTTCATCATCGGGATGGTAATGACACCGGTGGATACCGTGTTGGCGACGGCAGAACCGGTCACCGAACCCATCAGACCCGAGCCGATCACAGCCACGATGCCCGCACCGCCAGTAAAACGACCGGCCAGGCAGCGGGCAAAATTGACGATAAAGTCGCCGGCGCCGGATTTGAGCAGGAACGAACCAAACAGAATAAACATGAACACATAGGTCGCCGAGATACTGGCGGTCATGCCGAACATGCCTTCTTCACTGAAGTAGCTGCGGTAAAGCACCGTTTCCAGGCTGAGGCCCGGGAACGAAAAGACGCCACTGATATAGCGGCCCATAAACAGAATGTAGCTCAGAGATATCAGAATCAGAATGGGCATGAACCAGCCGGTGGTGCGGCGGGTAAACTCAATCGCCAGCAGGATCGCCAGCGAGGTAATCACGTAGTCGGAAAAAATGAACTCCGCTTCGCGAGCATAAAGGGCGTTTTCGAACAGTATCAGGTAAGCGGACACGATGACGGCCGCGACGGCCAGTGCCACGTTCAATGCCTTCATGGGCAGACCTGGCGTCACACCATCGGCGTTTTTTTCGTTACTGGATAACGCGCACAACACCACGAATCCACCAAAGTGGATGGCTGAAAACCACAGCTCCGACATGGTGGCAAAAACGTTGACATAGACGTGAAACAGGGCAAACAGGAAGGCGGCCCATTTCAGTAACGGTGATCTCATAAGTCGGACTCGCTGGTTTTATTGTTCTGTGGTGCTGCTGCCAGTGGTATCAGTTGTGTAGGGAACGCTGGCGTCTGCCGGGCGATCATCGCCCGGTAAAATCAGGTGCGGCGCTATCTCCAGACCCTGTTCCCGATAATAACGGATGGCGCCGGGGTGCAGCGGCGCACCCAGCCCCCGCGTGGCGCGTTCCAGTCGCATGTCGCGCGTCGCGCCGTGGATGTCCTGCAGCGCCGCCAGGTTTTCCCAGATCGTGCGGGTGATATGGTAGACCACATCTTCCGGCACATCAGAGCGCACGGCCAGCACATTGGGGCTGGAAATGGAGCGTACCAGTTCATTCTGATTGGGGTAGGTGCCGGCAGGCAGTTCATACCAGTCCCACAGATCGTAGCGACGATTGATGGCGTCCAGCTCTTCCTGTGTGAAATTGAGCAGGGAGATGCGCTCACCCATCTGTGCAAAGGCCTGGGTGATGGCGCTGACCGGTGCCCCGGCAGGCACATTCATGCCCACGATATTGCCGTCCTGAATGGCATTGGCAGCGCCGCCATAACCCATATAGGCCAGTGACAGCCGGTTCTCGTAGTCGATATCCAGGGCATCAAATATGTATCGGCCGGTCTGCTCGGCACCGGAATTACGTGCACCCAGCACAAAACGTTCGCCATCCAGATTACGGAAGTCCTGCATGGTGCCGTTCTCGACCAGCTCTGTCATCAATACAAAATGTTCAACGTTGTGCCAGACCGCGCCGACCGAGCGCAGCCCGGTTTGTGGGCGACTGATGGGGCCTTCGCCGTTCCAGCCCCAGGCGGCAAAGGGTCCCTGCAGCAGGGCGAACTGAGCCTGATTGTCACGCAGCAGCTTGATATTTTCCAGCGAGCCGGCGGAACTGATGGCGGACAGGCTGATGTCGTATTCTTCACTGAGCTGCGATTTGGCGATGGTGGCAATGGCCACGCCGATGGGATAGTAGGCCCCTCCGGTGGTCGCGGTAGTCAGAATAAACGGACGATTGCTGGCCAGCTCGTCGGAGCAGGAAGCAAATGTCAGGGCACTGAGCAATAGTATTATCAGACGTGTCTTCATGGGCGCAGATATAATCACATTTCCCGGGAAAGCTCAATCAGGTGGCCCGGCCAGCCCGATCCACCGGACCAAACCCGTGCAGACCACTTCAGCCCGCCGGCATACATATTTATCATATTGATGTTTCAGGTTTTTTTTGGGATTATGGCAATGTCATGCCCACAACCCCGTATGACGCATAAAAGGACCGCTTGAGTGACATTTGATATCGCACTGGTATTGACCATTCTGCTGGTAGCCGTGCTGTTGTTCGCGACAGACAGGCTGCGGATGGACGTGGTCGCTCTGCTGGTGCTGTGCTCTCTGGCTGTCACCGGTCTGGTCGCTCCGGAAGAGGCCATCGCCGGATTCAGTCACCCGGCTGTGATTACTATCTGGGCCATGTTTATTCTCAGTGACGGACTCACCCGTGCCGGTATCGCCGACGCTATGGGGCTGCGGGTGGTGAAAATCGCTGGTAATAGCGAATTGGCGCTGGTCGTCACCTTTATGTTACTTGCCGGGGTGCTGTCCGCATTCATGAACAATATTGGTGTCACGGCTCTGTTGCTGCCCGTGGTGGTCGGGGTGGCGCGTCAGGTAGGCGCAACACCGTCCCGACTGTTGATGCCCATGGCATTTGGTTGCCTGCTCGGCGGCGCCCTCACCATCATCGGTACGCCTCCCAACCTGCTGGTCAGCACGGCACTGCAGGAAGCCGGCTATGAAGGGTTCGGGTTTTTTGATTTTGCCCCTATCGCCGTCCCAGTGCTTCTGGTTGGCACGGCGTTTGTTGCGCTGATTGGCCGGCACTGGCTGCCAGCCCGCGACCCGGTGGCCGAGACCGGAGACAGCAGGGATCTGCGCGAACTCTACAGTCTGCAGGAACGCATATTTGCAGTTCAGGTGCCGGAGGCATCCTTGCTGGTTGGTAAAAGTCTGGGTGAAGCGGGGCTGACCACGGCTGCGGGTTTGATGATTATCGCGCTCAGCCGGGGCGGGCATACACAATCTCTGCCGTCGTCAGTTACCCGTTTGCAGGCCGGCGATATTCTGCTGGCGCAGGGCCGTCTGGACCGGTTCAAGTTGCTGCGGCAGTGGAGCGAACTGTCCATCGAGCGCGAGGCACCCGTGCTGCATGATCGCCTGCTGGAGGATGCCGGTCTGTATGAAGTCACCGTTGGTGAAGATTCTTCACTGGCCGGCAAGAGCATGACTGCAGCGGAATTCTATGAATCAACACAGTCATGGCTGCTGGCCGTGCTTAGCGGCGAAACTGTGCGTCGGACGCGGCTGGCCGACTATACCTTTGTCAGCGGTGACCAGCTGCTGGTCCAGGGTGATGAGAAGGTACTGAAAACGCTGCGTGAGAAATACCAGCTGATCGGTGCGACCCCGCTCGACAAGGAGCGTGTTCAGCAGAAGTACCATCTGGATGAACGCCTGCTGGTGCTGAAAGTGCCCAAAGAGGCATCACTGGCCGGGCGCAGTGTGGGTGACACCCGGCTGGGCAAGGCATTTGACCTGCGCCTGCTGGCAATGTTCCGGGACGGCAATTTTATCCGGCCCCTGCCGGCCGAGGAGGAGATTCAGGGTGGTGATCTGCTGCTGGTGCAGGGACGCCTGGAAGATTTTGATCTGTTGCGTGGCTTGCAGCAACTGCGTGTGCTGGACGATGCCACGCCCTATATGAAAATTTTCGAGCAAGGCAAGCTGGCGATGGTCGAGGCCATCATGCATCCGCACAAATGGATCAACAACAAAACCGTCGCCGACCTGAAACTGAGGGAGGCCTGGCAGGTCGAAGTTGCCGCCTTGTGGCGCGGCGGTCGGCCCTACCGCTCCGGACTCGGGGATATGGAACTGCAGCGCGGCGATGCGCTGTTGCTGGTTGCGCCGCTCAAGCAGTTGGCGGCGCTGAACAGAAACCGGGACCTGATCATTCTGAACCCGGTATCGGCGCCGGAAGTAGACAAGTCGCGCGCGCCGATTGCCGTCGGCTGTATGGCGCTGGTGGTATTGCTGTCCATTCTGGGCCTGTTGCCGATTTATATTGCCGCACTGATCGGTGCCACGCTGATGGTACTGGGACGATGCCTGAACATGGAGCAGGCCTATAAGGCCATTCACTGGCGTTCGATTGTGGTGCTGGCGGGCATGATGCCGTTGGGCGCAGCCATGCAGGGCAGTGGGGCCGCGATTTATCTGTCGGATCAATTGTTGATGCTGACCGGCGATTACAGTCCCTGGCTGACGGTCGCCAGCCTGTACCTGCTGACGGTGGCGGGCACGCTGATCATTCCGACCGTAGTGTTAGTGGTGATCATGGCACCGATAGCCCTGTCGGTGAGTATCGCGCTGGGCGTGCAGCCCCACGCGGCCATGATGGCAGTTGCGCTGGCTGCCGCGGTCAGTGTCGCCAGTCCGGTATCGCACCCGACCAACGTGCTGGTCATGGGGCCGGGTGGTTACCGGTTTGTGGACTTCCTGAAGCTGGGGTTACCGCTGACCCTGCTGATATTCATAGTGGGCGCGATACTGATGCCGATAGTCTGGCCTCTGTAAACAACTCGCCCGCAAGCTTTGCGTGCCGCACTTATTGCATTTGTGAGAAATCGGTCGCGGTCAGGTATTTGCGCTCTACACCCTGCAAAATGGCACCATCCCGGTTGGATTCTTCATTGACCACTGCCCAGGCTGGGTCGGCGCCGAACGCGCGCCAGGATGCATTGGCGGCTTCCTGACTGTCGTGTTTCAGCAAATAGATCAGCGTGTCTTCGGCTTCTTCCGGATCCACAGGCAACCAGTAACCGATATTGGTCATGCCATGCTTTTCAAACAGCGCCATGGTGTGATCACGAAAGCGCGCCAGCAGTTTGTCCAGGTTGCCGGGCGTCGCTGTGTAGGTTCGCAACTCGAAGACCGGACCATCGTCCTGGGCCTGGTCTTGAGCCTGGGCCTGCCCGGGAGACAGCAATGCCACCACTACCACAAACGATGCCGAAGCCAGGGTGTTAATCATTCTTTTGAATATTGTTGTTTTCACGATCAATCTCCTTGTTATTCACGGTCTGCATTGAATGCAGGGTCGCTGGAGCGTAACAGAAAGCTCAAACGGACAACAAGCTCGATGCGAGGCAGGGTGATCGCCATGAGGCATTGCCCCGCTCAGGACGTTAGTGTCTAATACCGGCAATGGCCGGCGGCACCGGTCCGATAGCAGGACAAAAGGGGACGTGTGTATGACGGTAGACCAGTTGATGATTATTGCCATTCTGGTCTGCAGCATGGGCATGTTCATGTGGGGTCGCTGGCGCCACGATATGGTCGCAGGCGGTGCCCTGCTGGCCTGTATTCTGACCGGGCTGGTGCCTGCTGCAGAAGCATTCGCCGGGTTCGGTCATCCCGCCGTGGTGACAGTCGCCTGTGTATTGGTGCTCAGTTACGGTCTGCAGGTCACCGGTGCTGTCAACGCGCTGGCACAAAAAGTGTTGCCTGCCGGGGCCGGCCAGACACTCAGCATTTTTGCCTTGACAGCGTTAGCGGCGGTTCTGTCCGGCTTCATGAATAACGTGGGCGCTCTGGCACTGTTAATGCCGGTAGCGATCCAGGTTGCCGTCAAGCAGAACCTGCCGCCAGGTCGGGTGCTGATGCCCTTGGCATTCGGGTCAATTCTGGGCGGCACGACTACCCTGATTGGTACACCACCCAACCTCATCGTTTCAGGCTTTCGCGAAGAAGCGGGCATGGGGCATTTTGCCATGTTCGATTTTACCCCGGTGGGCCTTTCGGTCACGGTGGTTGGCATATTGTTTGTTGGATTGCTGGGCTGGCGCCTGGTACCGGCCAGACGCAATGCTGAAACCGCCAGCTTTGATACGGGCACCTATCTGACCGAAGTCCGGGTTCAGGGTGAAAGCAAGGCCATCGGCAAGACGCTGCGTGAAGTGGAAGTGATACTGGAAAAAGCCGATGCACAGATCGTCGGCCTGGTGCGCGGAGAGGTGCGGGTGATCGCGCCATATTCACGGCGGATACTGAGGGAAGACGATATCCTGGTCATTGAGGCAGAGCCGGAGTCATTGGGTGCGGCCCTGTCGAGTCTTGGACTGAAGCTGGAAGAGGAAGTTCTCGAAAGCGGCAGTGAGCAGGAGGAAACCGACGGGGAGGGCGATGAGGCCGCCGATGCCAACGATGCCAAAAAGGTGGACGGGAAAAAAACCCGATCTGCCAAACGTTCCTCAGACGCCGCCGTCAAATCAGCCAAAACGACCGGCAAGAGCACCGGCAAGAGTACTGGCAAGAGCACCGGCAAGAGCACCGGCAAAAAAGCGGGCAGTGAATCGACAGCACAGGGCAAGAATCCGGATGACGCAGATGCCGAGGCCAAGGCGCCCGCCAAGTCCGACGAATTGGTGATTCAGGAACTGGTTGTGATGCCGGGCTCGCCCTTGCAGGCGCGCTCGGCCACCGACATTGAGTTGCGTACGCGCTATGGGATCAACCTGTTGGCGGTGTCCAGGCAGGGGCGCCGTTCCATCAAACGTTTGCGCTCGACCACCATCCAGGCGGGTGATGTCCTGTTGATGCAGGGCGTTCCGGAAGCTGTCTCAGGATTTGCTGGGGACTATCGCTGTGTGCCACTTGCAACGCGGGATATCCGGGTGCCCGTCAAAGGGCAGGCAGTGCTGGCCGTTGCTATCTTTATTGCTGCCATTGCCATCACGGCGCTGGGATTACTACCCGTAGCGGTGTCGTTTTCTGCTGCGGTACTGGCGTACATGGCCTTGCGGATAGTGCCGCCGCGTGCGGTGTATGACGCCATCGACTGGCCGGTGATTGTATTGCTGGGTGCTTTGTTACCTGTAGCCGGTGCCATGGCCAGCACCGGCACAGCTGACGTCATGGCGACGGCATTGCTGGAATCAGTCGCACAGGGCAACCCCGTGATGGCATTGGCGCTGGTGTTGATCGTCACCATGACGCTGTCAGATTTCATGAATAATGCTGCAACCGCTGCAGTGATGTGTCCATTGGCGATCAGCATAGCAGCGCAGTTGGGTGTGAACCCCGATTCATACCTGATGGCCGTAGCGATAGGCGCATCCTGTGCGTTTCTGACACCGATCGGGCATCAGAATAATACCCTGATACTGGGGCCCAGCGGCTTCAAGTTTGGTGACTACTGGAAACTGGGTTTGCCCGTTGAGATTGTCGTGGTTGCAGTCAGCGTGCCGGTGCTGCTGTGGGTCTGGCCGCTGTAAAGGTTCAAAGATCCTGATCGGTCCGGTTTGGCGTGCGGGTGTCCCGGTTGGACGGCACTTCTTCATCTGCCCTGTTCATCAGCACCCAGGCGCCTCCGAACACACAGCTGATCAGGGTGACGCCCAGTACAACCACCAGGCGGTAGGGCATGGCGATATAGACATCCCCCAGGCGGTCTGCGGCGTAAGCCAGCACATTGACGATGACCAGCGCACTGATAAAGCTAATCCAGACAATTTTTTTCATTATGGTATGTCCTGATTGATGTCCGACAACCATATCAGACCGGTCACTGCCGTGTCGCTGCGCTCGATAAAAACCATGATGTCGTCGACGCCGTCATTGTTGAGGTCGGTGGTGATGATATCGCCGCGGCGGGCGTCGCCGGTAACCGGCAGGCTGATGTCAGGTTCGCGGTCACTGACCGCATTTACGTCACGATTCACGCCGATATCAAACTGGTCGATAATGCGGCGCACATCAATTTCATAGTCGTCACGGTCGCGGCGGTAACCAATGGAGGCAAGAAAGCGGTCGTCATCGGCCTCAGGCTCCGGTGCCAGTGCCTGATAAAAAATCTCGACCTGATCATCCAGCAATACCAGCAGATCGTCCATTGTCTGGGCGGCGATGGAACGGTCTGACAGCAAGCTGCCACGGGCGGTTGGCAAAACCGCCTCGGTGTCGCTGGCGCGGTCACGCACTTCCTGTACCGAACTTATCATTCTCACCGCCGAGGGGAAGCGCAGCGCGACGGTCAGCCGGCGAGCCGGACGGCGGGCGAAGGTATCGCCCTCATTGGGGTACACAAAGGCTTCGATATTGATGGTGCCGGATATTGCCAGCCACAGAAACACATCACCCAGAGAAATCTGCTCCACCCGCCATAACCACAGGTCGGGCTGTCCGTCTGCATTTTCATCCTGCAGGAAGACACTCAGTACATTGCCGCCTGAGCGCAGAATCTGGTCCGCCTGGTCAAAATCGATACCGTCTTCATTGCCCAGATGCAAGGCAACACGGCCGCCTTCACGCAGAATCATGTCGTCTATGCCGTCGCCGTTCATGTCCTGCAGGATCTCTTCATGGGTCAGTGCCAGCACACCGGTGAGGTTGGCGAAGTCGAGCTGGTCGATATCAAATTCGCCCAGCCGTTCGCGAATCGCGGTACGGTCGACACTGTAGTCGGGTGTTGCCCGAAAATACTCATCAGCATTGCCGGCATTGGCCAGAAATACATCCAGGCGTTCATCGGTATCGGAGATCAGGTCCGGGCGGTTATCACCGTTGACGTCGCGCAGTGTAAGCAATGGTATGCGCAGGCTCTGTCCGACGTCGCGGGTCAGGTCAACAGGCTCACCACCGTTAGCGCCGACAAGGCTGAGGTCACGCGGGTTACCCGGAGTCAGCACAGTGCGCAGCTGCATGTCAGCAACAATGGTCAGCGGCAGCTGATAACTGCCGTCAGGGTTGCGGATGTGCAGGGCGAGTTCACCTGCGCGCGGAATGATCAGATCGGCCAGGCCATCGTCATTGATGTCGCGCGAGAAATTGAGTCGGTATACGCCCTGGCCCAGGAATCCGCCAAGGTTGCTGAGCAGAGGCCCGGCGGCAACAAACTGTCGTTCCTGAATGTACCAGCGCAGTACCTGTTGACCGTCGATCAGCGCCAGCAGTGACCAGGTATCGCTGTCCGCTGCCTGAGCATAATTGTCACTGATGTCCCAGCCCACGGCGTTGCCCGGAAAGCTGATCTGCGTGTCGGGAGCATTGAAGTCGAAGCCGGCGGGTGACTGAAAGTACAGGCTGACAGTGTTGCCGGCAAAGGTCATCAGATCATCAAGCCCATCACCGTCAGCATCGACAACCAGTATCCGTTCTGTTGTTGGTGGCAGTGAAAAGTTGAAAGGCCGGTAGCCCGGGAGTGAGTCAGTCGTCTGGCTATGGACCAGCGTGTGGACCAGACTGAGGCCCAGGAGCAGCGACACGGTTGCACGGCGACAAAGACAGAGAGAGCTGAGACAGGTCATGGCGAGGATACCAGCACGGTAATGGTATTCGAATGATAGAGCAGCAGATCAGGTGTGTCGTCTGCGTTCAGATCCTGCACACTAAAGGCAATAATAGTGCGTTGTGGCACGTACTGCCAAAACGGTTCACTGGCAAATTGCAGATTGGCGTCTATGTGCCTGGCAGCGAGCGTGCCATCATCGGTCAGATACAGCGCGTCAATACGTCCATCACCGTCCAGATCAGTATCCAGCCTGATCGGGCTGGACAGGCCGCGGATATTGCTGGGAGAAAAATTCTCTTCCAGGCGGAAGTCGGGGCGGTTATTGAAGCGGAACTGCTCCCGCTCGCCATTGTTGCCGTACAGAAGTTGTGTACGCACGATACTGGTATTACGAATCGCGTTAACTACAGGGATGGTATAGTAGCTGACACCGAGTTCAGGGTCGCCACTGCCGGTGATATCGGTGATGTTGATTTGCACATCGTAGCCGCTGAATCGCATGACCTGATCGGGTTGGTCGAAATCAAAATCGCCGCCGCGGTTCAGATAGAAATAAACGTCCCAGTCATTACCATCCTCCGTCACGCGCATGACATCGGTCAGGCCATCGCCATTGATCTCCTGCAGGTAAATGTCACCCTCCATGTCGATGGGTCCCTGCCAATCAGGGGACGCATTGTATTGCTGGTCCGGTTGTTGGCCCGTTTGTTGACCTGTGTGTTGAGTCAGGACATTGATCTGGCCGCGGATATCGTCACCAATATTGAGAAACACAATGTCGCTGCTGTCGGCCCGATTAATGTTGGCAAACGCCGCCGGCGGCAACCACAGGCTGCGCTCAAGCAGGAGGTTGCTGTCGTCGTTGTGTGCGTCGTCGAGGAAGTCCGCAAACGCCGAGTTGGGGCGAGCCTGAAGGCTGACCACCAGGCCGTCCTGGCGGTTGAATTGTACCTGTGTAGTGAAGCGCCCGGCGCTGTCAGGCAGGTCGGCGGGGTCCAGGTCTTCGTTGACAGTACTGAATTGCTGCACCAGCGTGAACTGTTCATCCGGGCCACCCAGGAAAACACCATGACCGTCTGTTCCGGGCAGGAGCAGATCCACATGACCATCGTTGTTGATATCTGTCGGAGGCGGCAGAAACTCTGTCACCCGGCGATCGGGAATGGCAGCGATCAGTGGCCAGTCAAACAGTGGCCGGATATTGCCACTGTAGCCATCGATCGCGGATGACAGACTGAATGCGCCGGTGCCGGTCAATAACAGTAACTCTTCGCCTGCCTCCGGCCGGATATCGGCAAAACTGACCGCAACAATTTCCGGAACGATGGCAATATATCTGGAGGGCTGGGCGGGGAAACGGTTATTGCTCTGCTGCAGGTAAACCAGCAACTGACGCCCGGTTCCGACGGTCCAGCGGGGTACAATCAGATCGTTACGACCATCGCCGTTCAGGTCGGCCATGGCCATCTGGTTGGGCCAGTCCGGTGCCGGAAATTCGGACGCGATGAAATTGAGTTGCCGGCTGGCAGGCTGCGCCTGCGTCGGTGCGGCCGGCACAAGCATTGCTGTCAGTGCTACCAGGGCCAGAACGATTGCCTGTTGTTTGCGCCTGTCCGTGATCAAGCCACTTACTCCTCAATCAATTCGCCGTAGTCGCTGGCTGAACGGAATAGCCCCAGCACATTGTACTCGCGCTCTGCACCGCTGTGTTGATAGCTAAATAACGAGAACAATATCAGGTCGCCAACGGTAAGCCGGGTCTGGTCCGGGTTCAGTGTCGATTCGTAGCGGAACAGGGGCCACAGACTGAGTCTGCTCAGCTTGCGGCCAGGATGCCACAGCTCAACGCGCTGTTCACGAATGCGGTTGCCCCGACTGACGCTAAGCGTGACATCGTCACCCGGCTCATAGCGCTGTGTCAGTGTGGTCACCAGCCCCTGAGCCGACTCAACGGGTCTGCCATCAATGGCCAGAATGATGTCATCAATACCGATGTCGGCCATTGTCAGTGGGCTGTCATCAAACAGGCGGACCACGCGTGCGCCAGAGACCCGACGGCCTGCCGGATCCTGCATCAGTTCAGTACTGAAGCCTGCCCGCATCAGCACCGGATCGGCCCGGTACAGTTCAACCGGCTCGGCCTGTTGTGCAGTCACCGGCGTCACCTCGACAGTGGCCATGAACACCGTGGTGTTGCGCCGTACCTCAAACTCAAAGTCGCTTGCCTCAGTGGTGTTCAGTGCCAGCGCATCCAGTACATCAGGATGGTTGCTTTCGCTACCGTTGATACTGAGGATGACATCGCCGGCGCGAATGCCCGCACGCTCGGCGGCACCACCGGGCACCACAGCCCGAACCCGAATGCCTGGCAAAATACTGATATTGGTCAGTGAATCACTTTCGTTGAGGCCGCCGGTCAAACCGAAACTGACACCGGGCGTCGTCGCAGCGCCTGTGTTGCTGGCCAGCACCGCTGTGTCCGGCGACAATGCCAATGTCGGCACCCGTTGTCTGGGTTCGTAGCTGATGCAGGCGCTCAACAAAGTCAGGCTGAGCAGCAGTAAGCAGAAATCAGATCGCATGGCGGACCTCCCTTGTATACACTCTTGACCGCTCATGTCAGTCACAGTTTCCGGTATTGCACAATAATCAGACTGGCCAGCACCATAACCAGCATTTGCGGCCAGGGGGCCCACTGATTGAGTTGCAGGGTGGCCGGGTCGATCAGCACATCAGAGAAGCCGCGCACCAGGCGGCTGACATCGCTCAGATAGGACTCATCAAGCAGCGACGCCTGATAGCTGGCATACAGATAATCGGAAGCGTCGCCCATCAGGCCCTTGAATATGTTCAGCGCCAGGGTCAGACCCAGCGCGGCGGTGATGGCCTGTGTGGCATTATTGGTACTGACGGATACAAGTGTGGCCAAGGCGATGGCCGCGGGCAGCGGTATCAACGCCAGCGTCAGTCCCAGGCGGATCTCGGCGTAAATCTCCTGTGTGCCGATCAATTCATAACCATCTTCCACGACCGGGCCAAAATCCCATAGACCGTGGGCGACCAGGGCCGCCATGGCCAGCATTAATAGCACTGACAGCATGCCAACGATGTGTGCGGTGACCAGCTTGGCCGCTACCAGCGCCCGTCGGCTGACGCGCCGGATCAGCAAATGCCGGAGTGCGCCGCTGTCCCGGTCGCCAGCAAAACTCCAGGCGGCGTACGCGACCAGGGTCAGTCCGATCAGCGTCAGACCCGTGGACATGGCATCCACCAGCGCACCCCAGGCGTCCGCGCCTTCAACAGATGTCTGGCCGAAGCCCTGACCCGACAGCGCCTCGCGCGCCTGTTCGCCCGCATTGCGAAAGCTGACCAGCAGCAACTGCAGGCTGCTGACAAGTGCCGGCAATACAACCACGAGTCGTGTTCCGTTGCTCCGCAGGGCGACAAAGACTTCGGCCTTGAGGGCAGTGACAAATCCGTCCATCAGTGCGCCTCGACAATATCGTGGAAGAGCTGGGTCAGACTGGGACGGCGCATTTCGAGGCCGGAAACCGAAATGCCTGCCAGGACCAGGGCACTGTTTATGGCTGCTGCTTCCACGTCAGTCAGGGTCATGCCAAACAGGGCGTGCCCGGCGTCGCCGTCACGGGTGATGTCACTGACGCCGGGCACCTCGGCGAGCAGGGCGATGGCTCTGTCGGGCTGGTCACAGCGCACATCAAGGCGGGTCTGCCGGTCATGGAACAGGCTTTCGACGCTGTCGTTCAGGACAATACGACCGCGATGCAGGATGGCCAGGTGGGTACAGATACTCTCCAGATAGGCCAACTGGTGGCTGGACAGCAGGAAGGTAGTCCCATGGTCGTGATTCAGTTGTTTGATCAGGGCCAGCACATCGTCCACGCCGCCGGCATCGAGGCCGTTAAAAGGCTCATCCAGCACAATAAATTCAGGCTGACCGATCAGTGCGTGGGCAATGGACGCACGGCGCCGATTGCCCAGTGACAGTTGTCTGATCTTGTATCCGCTGTAGCGGCTGATTCCCAGCAAGTCTTCGACCTCGGCCGGGCTGCGCACCGGCCTGCCGCAGATCAGACGTGCATGTTCAAGCACCTGGCGAACGGTCAGGGCCGGATGCAGACTGGGCACATCAAAAATACCAACAACGTCACCCCGGCCTTGCCAAAGCCTGGTCGGTTCCCTGCCCAGAACTTTCAGTTCGCCTGCCTGGAAAGCCTGCATACCCAACACGCATTCCAGTGTTGTGGTCTTACCTGACCCGTTGAGGCCGACCAGTCCATGAATGGCGCCGCGTTCGACATTGAGGCTCAGCTGGTTCAGCACATGGGTCGCGCCGTAACGCTTGTCCAGCGCTGCAATAGACAATACCGGGTTCGGGAGGTCTGGGCTGTTCCGTGCCATGACGCTACTCCACAAAAACGTCGTCGACAGTCAGTTTCCGAATCTCACCCAGCTCGGTCAGCGCGTCCATATCAATGCGGCTGGTGTCGCCGACGATGGAGATCAGTTTGGCGCGACCGGCGACATGTGCCTGCTGGAACTGTAGCAGGTCTTCCAGTGTCATCTCCTGCAGTTGGGCAAAGCGTTGCCGCCGCGGGTCACCATCAAGACCCAGCTGCTGCCAGGCGTAAACGGTGCCGGGGATCTGCCGGAAACCGATGGTGGAGGTGCGGTAACGATTGATTTGTGCATTGACGGCATCGTCGAATCGATCGCCGGAGCGTGGCATATTGTCGAACAGGTCAACAAAGGCGGCTGTGGCTTCCACGGCCTTGTCGTTCTGCGAGCCGATGGCGCCCAGCACCAGGGTCTGCACCTGCGGCCGTCCGCCCTGTGAATAGTTGGCCGCTGCCGAATACGCCAGCGCGCGTGCTTCGCGCAATTCCTGGAATACCACGCTGGACATGCTGGTGCCGAAGTAGCTGTTGTACACCGATGCAGGCACCACCAGATCTTCTTCGTAAGTGCCGTCCGGAAACTCCAGACGGACCTGTGACTGCGCGGTTTCCCGATGTATGACATAGATTTCGTTATCGGCAATCTCACGCGCACGCCGGTACTCGTAGGGCGGCGGTTCCTGCAACTGGTCACCGGGCTGGTGATGTTCTCTGAGGATGGCGGTGACACGTTCCAGCGGCATGGAGCCGGTATAGCTGATGCGGTGCTGGTATTGTTGCAGGTTGCTGATCAGCGCCAGCAGTTCTTCGAGCTCTACTGCCTCTATGGCATCGCTGCTCATTGCCTGCAGCATTGGCGAGTCTTCGCCATAACGGTTGTACAGGTATAATGCCTGGCTGATCGCCTGTGGATCTTCGCGCTGGTTGCGGCGCGCCTCCAGAATGGTCCGTTTCAGCTCGGCGAAGGTGTCTTCGTCGGCGCGCGGGTCACTGATCAGTTCCAGCATCAGCGCCAGAGTTTCCTCAAACTGTGAGTCCAGGCCCGTGATGGCAATACTGGTTTCGTTAGCACTGCTGCTCAGGCCGAAGTCGCTGCCCAGCCGATACCATTCTTTCTGCAGCTCTTCGGCCGACAGGTCCGCCGTTCCGGCTTTGCCCATCAGCGAGCTGGCCAGGCTCAACAGGTCATTGTGTTCAGTGCCCACGTCTATGCTGATATTGAGCGTGAACAGCTCGTTCAGTGGATTGCGGGCATAGTACAAAGGCACATTCGGCGCATACTCGCTGATTTCATAGTCGCGGCCGGCCTCCAGGAACGTGGGTTCGATTTCCTCGTAGGGCATGGCCAGAATCTGCGCGGCAAACTCTGACTGACGACTGGGATCAATCTGTACCGGGTCAATTTGCGGTTTGTCGACCGGCGGGATCACGGCGGGGCCATCAACACGATGCACGGCGACATAGTTGTCGTCGCCGAAATAGCGATTGGCGACATCAATGACGTCCTGGCGGGTGACGGCTTCCAGTCTGGCCATCTGATCGATGTGATAGGTCCAGTCAGTATCGGACAGAAATGCCGATCGCATGTCCGCCACCCGGGCAGTGTTTGATTCCAGGCCACGCATGTTCATGCGGCGGAAATCATTGATAATGGCGGGCAGGATCCAGTCCTCGAATTCACCGCGCTTGATGATGTCCAGCTGCTCCAGCAGCAGAGCTTCGACCTCGGCCAGGGTCTGGCCGTCGCGCGGCACGCCCCACAGGCGCTGGGAACCGTAGTCATTGAGAAACTCGGGCGATGAACCGGCCGCCTGCACACGCTGGCGCTGGTTCAGGTTGAGGTTGATCAGCCCGGCGGTGCGATTGTCCAGAATCATGTCCAGCAGCATCAGCGCTTCCTGATCCGGATGCCCATGGGGCACCGTGCGGAATGCCATCTGCACTTCTTCCTGTCCCGGATAGGTCACCGTGACACGTTCCACTGACGTGATCGGGTCTTCCTGCCAGGTCTGTTGCTGCGGCAGCGGCTTCGCTTCCCAGTCGGAAAACTCTTCGCTGATGACCTGCATGGTTTCATCGATATCAATATCGCCGCTGATGAAAATGGCCATGTTGTTGGGCACATACCAGGTATCAAAATATTCCTGAATATAGACCAGCGAAGGGTTTTTCAGATGCTCGGCGTCACCGATGGTGGATTGCTGGCCGTAGGGATGGTTCTTGTACAGCAGGTTAGCCAGGGCGTAGTAGGAGATACGGTCGCGGTTGTCCAGGGTACGGTTTTTCTCCTCATAGACTACCTCCAGTTCGGTGTGAAACAGCCGGAACACCGGATCGACAAATCGATCAGCCTCGATGGCGGCCCACTGCCGCAGACGGTTGGCAGGCAGACTGACCTTGTAAACAGTCTCCTCGTGCCAGGTATGTGCGTTCAGGCCGCTGGCGCCCATGCCGCTGTAGAGCGTATCCAGCTCACCGGGTATTGCATACATTGACGCTTCCTGCGAAACCCGATTGATTTCCGCGTAGATCTCGGCGCGGCGCTGTTCGTCAGTCTCGCTGAAATGCTGCTCGTAGAGTGCTTCAATCTGCTCCAGATAAGGTTGTTCGGCGCTGTAGTCCAGGGTACCCAGCGACTGGTTGCCTTTGAACAACAGATGCTCAAGGTAGTGCGCCAGGCCGGTGGCATCGGCCGGATCCTGTTTGCTGCCGGCCCGCACGGCGATTTCTGCGTAGAAGCGCGGTTCCTGGGCATTTTGCGTCAGATAGACCCTCAGTCCGTTATCAAGCTCATAAATGTGCGCATCCAGCGCGTCCTCGGGGAGAGGCGGGTACACCCGTGTATAGTTGACTGCAGCCTGGCTTTCAGGAGCGGCAGTATTGTTCGGTTGCGCTGGCGGCGGTGCATCTGGTGAGCAGGCGGCCAGGGCCAGCAAGGCAATGGCAATGCCGGAAGATCGGCGAAGGAACTGGCACACTTGGAGTGAGGCGAGGCTGAACATGGCTAAACTCTCCGGAAAAAACGTCGGCGACCCCCTAATGTATAGGAATTCGCGCAGAAATCCAGAGCCGGAACCCCGTCGACAGGTTTTACCAGTAGCTTTCGTAACTCAGCTGTCCCGGCTGCCCCGGCCGGTTATCACGGAAACCGCGAGTCTGCAGAATCGTCACTGCATCCTTGACCATGCCCGGGTTGCCGCACAGCATGACATGGCTGTCGTCTGCCTTTAGCTCACGGCCCAGGTGGCGCTCCAGCTCACCACTGCGTAACTTGTCAGGGATATGGCCATGCAGTGTACCGTCACGTCGCTCACGGCTGATGAATGGCAGCAGCGTAAACCGCTCCGGGTACTTTGCCTGCAGTGCGGCAAACAACTCGCGGTACTGAAAGTCATCCCAGACCCGTGCTGCGTATACCAGAGCAACGTGTTCAAACTGTTGCCAGGGCAGATCAGTCTGCAGCATGGAGATGAACGGGGCGACACCGGTGCCGGTGGCCATCAGACACAGATTCCGGCCCGGTGTCTTGATGCCCGAGAGCGTCAGGGTGCCTTCAGGCTGTTGTTGCACCCAGACAGTGTCGCCCGCAACCGACCGTGACAACTTGCGCGACAGGTCGCCTTCAAGCTGGGTATAGAAGAAAAATTCCAGGGGCTGGGTACCAGGCGCGCTCAGAATCGAGTACGGTTGTGCCACCCGCTCACCGTCAATGTCCAGCGCCAGGCTGGTGTACTGACCTGCGGTAAAGGGCGCAATATCAGCCCGGATGCTCAGGGAAAATAGATTGTCTGTCCAGTGCGTGATGTCTGCCACCACGCCTTTGACCCAGTCTGTCATGAAGTCTTGCCTGCTGTACGCCAGAGAGGCGGCATTGTCGCACAAATGGAAATAATTGGCACTTCGTCAAGGATTTAGATAGTCTGTCCCGAATCGGTACAAAATGATAAAAATCAAAAAGAGGATGACGAAATTGGCGGGTTCATCAAACACCTTTACCCAGAAATGGTTTACGACCCCTTTGTGGAAACGGATCGTACTGGCACTGATTCTGGGCGTGATTGTCGGGGCGATATGGGGTGAAGGGGCACAGTCGATCCGCTGGATCGGCGACCTGTTCATCCGCCTGATCCAGATGGTGGTGGTGCCGCTCATTTTCATCACTATTGTCGCGGGCATTGTTGCCATGGGTGATCCGCAAAAACTGGGTTCGCTGGGGATAAAAACCCTGGCGTTGTATATGGGTACAACGTTGGTGGCGATCATAATTGGCTTGACCATGGCCGCCATTATTCAGCCGGGTATCGGCGTAGACCTGACAGGTGCAACACCTGGCGCCTTGCAGGACCCCATTCCCATCGGCGAGCGCATGATGTCTATCGTACCGACCAATCCGGTGGCGGCTTTGGCAGAGGGTAATGTGCTGGCGATCATCTTTTTTGCCCTGATCTTCGGCATGGGCATTCTGGTGGTCGGGGCCAAAGCACAGCCGATGGCTGATATCATGGATGCTGGTGCAGAGGTCATGCTGAAGCTGACACATTGGGTGATGGAGTTTGCACCGTTCGGCGTCTTCGCGCTCATTGCCTGGGTAGCCGGCACGCAAGGTGTAGCCGCTCTGCTTGACGTGGTAGCGCTGGCTTCAACGGTAATCATCGCGCTGGTTTTCCACACCGTGGTGGTGCACAGCAGCATCATGAAATTTGTGCTGGGGCTGTCACCACTGAAATTTTTCAAGGGCGCCAAGAACGCCATGCTGGTCGCGTTCTCGACATCCTCAAGCATGGCAACGCTGCCTGTGACACTGACCGCAGCCGAAGAAAATCTGGGTGTCAAGCCTGCTGTGGCATCAACGGTACTGCCGTTGGGCGCTACCATCAATATGGACGGCTCGGCCATTTACGTCGGGGTGGTTTCGGTTTTTGCTGCACAGGTGTTCGGGGTGGAGCTGGGTTTCATCGACTACCTGTTGGTGGCGGCAACCACCACCATGGTGTCCATTGGCACGGCCGCCGTGCCGGGCGCATCGGTGTTTCTGATGGCTGCGGTGATGGGCACGATTGGTCTTAGCCCGGAACAGATAGCCGTTGTGGTGGGTTTTGTGCTGCCGTTTGACCGGCCGCTGGACATGCTCAGGACCAGTACCAATATCACTGGTGACCTGTCGGTAGCGACCACGGTGGCGAACTGGGAAAATGAGTTTGACCGGGAGATCTTTGAGTCAACCGGTAAAAGCCGGGACAAAGCGATAAGCTGAGCCTGATTGCCGGACTGACCGTATAGCTCAGAACGACCAGCTCAGGGTCAGGCCGGCGCGCACATCCCGCTCCAGAAAGTACAACGCGCTGTCGTGGGCGGCATGGGTCAGAATTATCTGACCGGCAAGCTCCCAGGCATCGCTCAGACGGTAATCTGCAGCCAGATTCAGTAACGCCTCATCGCCGTCCAGCGCCGCCTGCGCGGTTGCCGATAGCACCAATTCTTCGTTGCGCAGGCTGTGGCTGTAGCGAAGGAGGGCAAGGCCGTCTGCGTCGCGCTGACGCCATTGGGTGGTGGCGGAGTCCTGTGGTAAACCAATAAAACGTTGTGCCTGGATGCCCAGACTGATCTGCCGGGTAGCAGAGATGCCATATTCAAAGCCGGCCGCCATGCTCAGCCGATTCTGTTTATCATAAGCTGGCAGCCAGAGCGTGCCGCCGGCGCCATCGGACACGCGCTGCAGCACATCGGTCAACAGGCCATAGCTGTAGGCCAGGTCGAAGGTCAGCAAGAGACGATCGATGGCACGATTGGCACTGAAACCCAGCAGCGTATAGTCGTTGATCCGTGTCCGGGCCCGGTTGCTGCCGTCGTTGGGGAGAGTGTAACGCAAGGGGTTTTCGTACAGTCTTGCCGTCATGACGGCGATGTCGCTGCCAGTGAAGTTTCGATTCCAGCGCGTGCCGAATTCGAACAAGTGCCGGTCCCGGTCATGACTGCCCAGTCTCAGGGGCTGCCCATTGACCCGTGCCGGTTCCGGAAACAGCGGGCTGCCGGTGACCGGCACCGGGTCAAACTCCGGGTACAGGTTGACAAAACTGGACCAGTTGCCGTGCTCACCAAAGTGATCCCAGACCGCCAGCCATTGGTTGAGGCGGGCATCTTCGATGTCGATGATAGTCAGGTCGCGATACTCAGTGGTGTTGATCACGTCGAGCACCGACAGGCCAATGGTCTCGCCCCAGACAATGGTTTGACGGCCGAAGGAAAAACTGTTTTTTGCGCCGCTGCGTTGCACAAAAAGTTCGTTCAGACGCCATTCCCAGCCATCACGACCAGGGTTGTCATGTTCATAGTCGCCGGGCAGATAGGCGCGCAGTTGGGCGCTGCCCTGAAGTAACCAGCCAGCGGCAAATGGATTCTGATAACGGATGTTCAGGCCCAGGCGGTTGTTTTCCAGGCCACGATGTTGTGTCCCGGCTGCCCCTGAGGGTGTGCTGTAGCGATGCCTGCTGAGATGCGCTACCGTTTGCTGGCTGAGTTGGAAACGGAAATTGCCAGGCTCGCTGGCGTTGGCCTCGAACAGACCGGCGCCATCAAACATACTGTCATCGAACGCTGCATCATCAAAAGCGCCAGGATCAAATTCCACTGAATCCGGGAAGGCGTCGGCGTCACTGTCCTGCGCAGATACCGGGCTCCCAGCGGGCAGCAGACATACCAGCACGCTCAATAAATGGCGTCGGAATTTGCAATCAACAGGCATTGGCGACAATCCGGGCTCCAGCATAGACAGCCAGTCGGGTTTCAATCGACCTGCGCACGAATGCGGCTGAGTTCAGCTTCGCGAAAAGCAACGTCGGTCAGTGTTCTTGGCGTCAGAAAATTTTCTGGTACGTCAATGCCGGAATTGATTTCCAGTATCGCCATATTGGACAGGCGGTTGGCTACCAGGTTCATCATGGTCAGGGAGCGGGCTGTCCACACGCCGTTGACCTGTTCAATACGGGACGCCATCAAGCGTTTGATTTCCCGCCCCTGGCGGTCATACATGTCTGCTCTCAGCACGACGAAGCGCTCCTTGTCGACATACTGTACCGTGCGGGCATAACGGGTTTTTCGGGCACGGTCTTCGTTGGGGATGGTTTCAATGATCCAGACATCGCGACCGGACTCGGTGCCTTCCTCCAGAATACTGATGTCGTATTCCTCCAGCTTGCCGGTGTCCTGGTCTTCGGTAGTGAACTCGGAGCCGAACAGTGACGCTGACTCTGAATCATCGTCGGAGTTGCCACTGGCGATGCGTTTTACCTGGCCCAGGGCAGACAGGTAAAGCCAGGTCTCGTTATCACGTTCGGGGTCATCATAGGCGTAACTGAGCATGCCGATGCCACGCTCGGCCGCCGGTTCCAGCACGATGGAAATGGACTGGGTGTCGCGGTTGTCGACGCCGGTATTGATGCTGACCGACTCCAGCGCCTTGACGCGCGGGCGTTCGGCGCAGGTGATCTGGTTATTCTGCAGGCCAAAGCGGCAGCTGGACAGCTGAATGCGGTTGAACGCAGCGTCCGAAACAGCGCGCTGGTTGTCCTCTACCCGATCAAGGATTTCCCGTCCGCTGAGCTGTGCCTCCGCCTGCGCCTGGGCGGTTGAAGTGATAAAGGCGACGACCAGGAGCAGGCCGCTTAGTGTCAATCTCATGCATTGTCTCCGGCGTGTTTGCGGTTAACCAGGGTGGCACTTTCACTCGCAGCCATAAACCCCTCAATCGGTCCCTTGAGCCCGAATCGGGGTTTAAGTTTCATTAACATGGCTGGCAATAGTAGCAGGTCGCACAATAAAGCGACAAATATTGCCAGCGCTCCAAAAATGCCAATCTTGGCCATGCCCAGATACTCCGAGAATCCAAGGATGGCAAAACCCAGCCCCAGGATCATGGTGGTGAACAGGACCGCCCGACCCACATCGTGCACCGTGCTGTCCAGCGCCTGCTGCATATTGCGCGTGCGCACCAGTTCTACACGGTAGTGTGTCATGAAGTGAATGGTGTCATCTACCGCAATACCAATGATTACCGGTGCAATCAGCAGCGTGTCGGTATCCAGTGGAATGTCCAGTAATCCCATCAGGCCAAATGCCAGCAGGGCCGGAATAAGATTGGGTACAATGGATATCAGGCCGGCCTGGACTGAGCCCAGGGTGACAATCATGATGATGCTGATAACACCGAGTGCCAACAGAAAGCTGCTGTACTGGGACTGCGCGATCTCGTCCATGGCGCGCATCATCAGGGGCACCGAACCGGTGACGGTAACTTCCAGATCCGGGAAGCTGGCCTGAAGCGGCGTAAACACAGCGTCTATTTCTTCGCCCAACTCGTCAAAAAACAGCTGATACTGATAGGACCCGGCGTTATAGGCATTGATGGTGATATGGCTGCGACTGAAGTCATCGGACACCAGGCTGCGACGCTCTTCCGGATTGGCGCTGTTGAACAGGTACATCAGTTGCGACACCGTGGTTGCTGAATCAGGAATGCGGTAAAAGTCCGGGTTGTCCTGATTCATGACCTGATTGGTGTCCTTGACAATATTGGCCAGCGAATAGGTGCGCGATACTTCGTTGGGGTAACGGTCAATGATGCGCGCCTGCAGGGTGTCCATGGCGCGCAACAGGGCCGGTTCCATCAGGCCGTCGCTGATGCCGCTGTCTATCATGATGGAGATATTCTGGGCCCCGGCCATATGCTCATCAACGATGTTGTAAGCAATTCGCGGGGCGCTGTCCTGTCTTGCAAGCTCCGATACATTACTGTCAATCTGGACCTGGCTGGTACCGTACAGGGAGGCGGCAAAAAGTGCGGCAAACAGCAGCAGAATGGTGACAGGCCGGCGAGCTACCAGGGGCGGACAGGCTGCCAGCAGCTTATCCTGCCAGTGCAGGACTGCCAGCGCCGCTACCCCGACCAGAGCGATGTAGAGCGCCATGACAATGCTGGTTAACCACATCAGGGCAGCGAGCACGATGGCAAGTACAATGATTCGCAGCGGCAGCGGGCTTGCCCGCCAGCGGTTTGCTAACCCGGCATTGCCGTTCTGCGAGCGTTGTTCCGGATGCGCGCCCGGATGCCAGATACTGAGCAGGATAGGCAGTAACACCAGGGTAAAGAAAAATGCCATGAACACGCCGAGCGCAGACATTGCGCCAAACACGCGGATGGGCACCAGGCCCGAGGTGGTCAGGGCAAGCACGCCAGTCATGGTCGTGATAGTAGTCACCATAATGGCCAGGCCGGTTTTACCATAGGCCCTGGATAAAGCCTCGTCGTGTTCGCGACCTTGCTGGCGGTAGACAAAATAGGCGCTCATGACGTGGACGCAGTCGGCAATGCCCACCGCGAATACCAGCAGCACGGTCAGGGAAATCATCGTCGACAGCGTGACACCAAATGCGACTGTTATGCCCCAGGTCCAGACCAGGCTCAGGGCGATGGTGAGGATTGACCAGGCGACAGCGCTGAAGGAGCGGAACAGGGTGCGCAGCAGAAAGACAAAAATGGCAACCATGCCGACGGCCAGCCAGGCGAACTGCTGCAGTACATCAAACACCCAGGCCATCAACGGCGGATTGCCGACCGGGTAGAAATCCAGTGTGTCATCAACCTCGGCAAAGACTTCGCTCAGCGCAGTAAAGAAACGCTGATACTCGATCATGTCAACGGTCTGGAAGGGGATGTCCTGGACGGTCGCACTTTCGTCATAATACATGTCAAAGCCGCCGTCACCGGTGGCTGCACTGTCAAAGTCGCTGAAAAAATCGCCCAGCGTGACATCGTCGGCATTGACCGCGAGTTCGAAGCCTTCAACCGGTTCGGCGCCAAAGGTGGTCTGTATCATCAGGGCGCCAAAGCGGGCATCGGCTGAAAAGAAGGCGAGCTTGAAGTCCTCCTCGGCCATGGCGTTGTCGCGGATGGCTGCCAGTGCTGCCGGATCGTCCGGAATGATTTCAGGGACCAGACGCTCGGAGCGCAGCGTGTCACCATCGACCTGTTGAACGCGCAGGGTGGTAATGGACTGCACGCGTCTGATCTGCCCGAGTTCGTTGAGGTCAGCGCTGTATTGGCTCGGGTCGAGGTCGCGCCAGTTGCGTAGTTTGTCTGTCAGCTCACTGACGGCGCGCAGGGACGCAGCGGAAAACACATTGCCGTCCCGCGCTTCATAAACCAGAAACACTGAATCGTCACTGCCAAACTGGGTGCGAAACGAATTCAGGGCCGCAATGGCCGGGTCGCTCTGGTCCAGAAAGCTGTCGATGCTCATGTCCAGACTGGTGCGGGTGGCAATGCTGTAAGCGCTGAGCAGAGTGCCGGCCAGCAGCAACAGACAGACCAGCAGCCTGTGTCTGACCATTTTAGCGGGTGCGCTGGCGAAAAAGCGGCTCAGCACCAGAAGCCCATTCTCCATCGGGGTGACTCCAGTACGTCCTGTTACCGCTTAACACAAGGACCGATTGATTTGTTGTTGTTGACAGTCAGATTAGCGCTTTCGTGCGAAGAGCCGTGTCAGCATCGGTAGATGCCGAAGGTCTGGCGTCCCTCATCGATGGTCGACTCAGGCACCACGCGGTTGCCACCGGCTTCGCCTGCCTCGTTGCGGGCCAGGTCCACGAGTTCTTCCTGAAGCCGGTTGGCACCGCGATTGACAAAACCAATGCTGTCCAGCGCATTGACGTTGGCCACGCCAATACGACGACAATTGGTGACGTCTGCTGCCCTGGCCACGCTGACCTGTTCACCCGCAGGCGTAAGCTGGACCCAGCTGTTGCCGCAGGCGCTCACCAACAGGACCAGTGCAGCCAGCAGCGGCCACCGCAAGTCAGCGGCACGGCGACCCAAAAAATGTGTAGTAGTGCGAGCCATACATAAAACCTCATGGTAGTTCCGGCGGCTGCAGGCCGCGCAATGGAACGCTAAATCTTGAACGTATTCAGCAAGCAGGCTGACGGTGTGTATTATCCTTGTTCTCTGGCGCTTGGCAACTGCCCAATCAGCTTAAAGTTGTGCGTTGCTTCACGGTTTTTGACACAGTGTCAGGTGCACGGGCAGGCAGGCGGGCATTTGTGCTAATATCGCGCTATTCGACAGTCTATAGGGAGAAGGGTTATGCAGGCACCAGAAACTGTGCTGAACGGAAAGAATATTGTGGTGATCGGCGGCACTTCGGGTATCGGGCTGGCCACTGCCGTCGCCGCCAGCAAGCTGGGCGGCAAAGTCTGGGCTTGCGGGCGTTCGGCCGAGCATATGGATAAGGCGCGCGCGGCCACTGCCGGACAGGTGGAGCTGGTGCAGTTGGATACTCACGATGATGCGGCCATGACACGCCTGTTCACAGAAGTCGGGCGTATCGATCATCTGGTTTCCGCTGCAACCGGCGGCACGCGTACATTGAAGCCCTTTGTCGAACAGACCGAGGAGCAGTTCCAGGCTGCTTTCGGCAAACTTTGGGGATATGCCAAGGTTGCCCGGATTGGCGCGCCATTTGTCGCCAGCGACGGCAGCATTACCTTTGTCAGCGGTGCCCCTGCACGCCGTTTCAAGCCCAATATGTCGGCGCTTAGCTGTGTCGGCGGCGCGGTGGAGAACATGGTGCGTTGCCTGGCCGTGGAGCTGAGCCCGATCCGGGTCAATGTGGTGTCGCCGGGTATCATTGATACCGCGCTGTTTGACTGGATGGGCGATGAGAAGTCAGAGCGTGTGGCCGCCATGACCCAGGGCCAACTGGTGCGGCGCATCGGGCGGCCGGAAGAGGTCGCCAGCGCACTGATATACCTGATGCTTAACGGGTACGCCACCGGCACGACCGTCGATGTCGACGGCGGGCAGTTATTAAGCTGATGGCTGACATGACGCTTCACGATGCCATTCATCAGCGCCGTTCGGTCCGGGGATATCTGCCGGATGCCATTCCGGACGATGTCCTGACGCGAATCTTTGAGCTGGCACAGTTGGCTCCGTCCAATTGTAATGTGCAACCCTGGAAGGTGTTTGTCGCCACCGGTGATTTGCGCGATCAGCTCAGTGCGGAAATGCAGCGCCGGGTGATTGCCGGTGAACCAGCGAATCCGGACTATGAATACCGGGGTGACTTTGACGGCGAATACCGCAGGCGCCAGGTGGAATGTGCCGTCGCGCTGTACTCTCAGATGAAAATCGAGCGCCATGACCGGGAAGGTCGGGAACGGGCGGTATTGCGCAACTTTGAATTTTTTGACGCACCCTACATGGCATTTATAGGCATGGACAGGGCTTTTGGTACCACGGTGGCGATTGATGTTGGCATGTACGCCCAAAACCTGATGCTGGCGATGGTCGCCAATGGCGTGCACAGTTGCCCGATGGGCACCATGCGCAACTACCCGGATCTGGTACGTGATGCCTTTGGCCTGGGCGACGAAACCCGTATACTGTTCGGGTTGGCGTTCGGGTATGAAGACAGCTCGGTACCGGCCAATCGTACCCGGACCACACGTGAGCCGATTTCGGCGAGCGTTGTTATTAAAAGTGCGTCCGCAAAAGAATAATGAAAAGCCTGAGGGCACGCAATGCGTTTCAAACCTGTCATCCTGATCTACGATATTGATAATCGTCTGGTCGACGATGTTGCTGCAGAAATCGGTATCACCGGCAAATACACCAGCATCAATACCTATAATGAAGCCAACGCCATGGATGCCGTGCATCAGTATGATCGCGGGTTCGGCTGGCTGACCAATCAGCTTTCCTGCATCATTACTGGCTGGAACAGTCACAAAAAACCGCGTGACCAGTTTCTTTACCGCTTGCGCGCCATGGAGCGTAAAAGCCCGCTAAGGGATCCCTCACCGGTCATCATTATCAGTGAAGACCACCGCCAGGACCTGAAGCAGCGCGCGCTGGAGCCTGCCGACGGGCACGTGGCGGCCTACCTGCACCCGGATGATTTTCGCCAGTCACTGGCAGGCCTGCTTGAGGAAATCGTATACCGGGACAATGCCGAAACATTGAATAAACAGGCATTGGCCACGTTTCTTGCGGAGCACGATCAGGAGTAGCGCACTTGTCCAAATTTGAGTTCATCATGATGTTCGTCTCGGTGGTGGTCGCGTTTGCCATGGCCGAGCTGTTGATGGGCTGGGGCAAGATCATCCGTGCACGCCACCGCGTCAGTCACCCCTGGCTATTGGCAGGCTGGTCAATCTGGTTACTGATCATCATCACCTACCATTATCTGGGGTTCTGGGAATACCAGGCTTACAACTTCACCAAAGTCGCGCCCATGGTGCTGTTCCTGGCTGCACCCATCATGATGGTACTGCTGACCTTTGTGCTGACACCTGAGCTGCGCTATTACCAGAAGATGGACCTGGAGGAACATTACTTCCAGACCAAAAACTGGTTTTTTGGCATGGTGATCATATTTCTGGTGCTGTCCCGCGCGTCTGACCCGTTATTGCCGGATTTTGCCGACACCTGGGAACGTCGTTCGCTGGGCACGGTGCTGGTGAGTTTTTCGGTGATCTGGTTGCTGTTTACGCACAACCGGACGATTCACTATGGCCTATTGGTATTTAATCTGGGCTACCTGATCCTGATGTCCAGTATTTTTCCGGTGACCGGTCTGACTGCGTTTTAGGTGTTCCCGGGATAAAAAACGCCCGCCGCTGGCAATCCAGCAGGCGGGCTTTTTTTGTCTTCTGTGCTTTTCTTTCCAACAGCCCGACAGCATCCCCCGTTTAAGGTTCGGTGTTCAGGACGCTGCCGGATAAGCACCCGATTCATCGTGTACTTCCTGACCGGTGACCGGTGGATTGAACACACAAGCCAGGCTCAGTTCTTCATGAGCCCATAGGATGTGTTTATCATTATTGTTCAAAATGTAGATAGTGCCGGGCGTAATGGCGTGAGTCTCGCCTGTGGCCAGATCCTTGATTTCACCTTTGCCCGAAATGCAATACACCGACTCCAGATGATTCTTGTAATGCATGTGGGTTTCGGTATTGGCATAAATCGTGGTGATGTGGAAAGAGAATCCCATGTTGTCGCCTGCCAGCAGCAAGCGCGTACTTTGCCAGGTCTTCGATTTAACACAACGTTCGGTCTGCTCACATTCCTGTAGTTGTCTGACTATCATGCCTTGTTCCTCTACTTGAATTCCATTGGTTGCCCGGCCGCGCAGGGCAGGCCGCGCTGCCCGTCACCCGAAAGCGGACAGGCAGCGCGTCATCGTGCCATATAAGCTGAACTTATGATGCGATGCTGAGTTCTTTCTGGAAGGTGTGCGCAACGGCTTCTTCCAGAATATCCAGGCCCTTGTCCAGCTCTTCCATGCTGATAATCAGCGGACACAGACATTTCACTACCTGGCTGTCAGCACCACTGGTTTCAATCACCAGGTTTTTGGTGAACGCGTACCGGCAAATTTTGCCTGCCAGTTCGCCATCGCGACATTCGAGACCCTGCATGAAACCGCGGCCTTTGGCCTTGATCAGCTTTTTGTCGTACTTGCTGGCGATTTTCTTCAGGCGCTCTGTCAGACGTGCAATTTTCTTTTGCACCTCGGTCTGGAATTTATCATCCGACCAGAACTCCTTGAGCGCAGCGTTGGCCGTTACAAAGGCATGGTTGTTGCCACGGAAGGTGCCGTTGTGCTCGCCGGGCTTCCAGGTGTCCAGCTCCGGTTTGATCAGCGTTACCGCAAAGGGCAGGCCATAACCACTGAGCGATTTGGACAGCGTGATCAGGTCCGGCTTGATGCCTGACTCTTCGAAGCTGAAGAATCGACCTGAGCGTCCGCAACCGGCCTGAATATCATCAGCGATAAGGATGATGTCATGCTTGCGGCACAGTTTTTCGATGGCGCGCAGCCATTCGTTGCTGGCGACGTTCAGGCCGCCTTCACCCTGGATGGTTTCCAGAATGACGGCTGCCGGCTTGTCCAGACCGCTGGATGAATCTTCCAGCAGGTTCTCGAAGAACTTGACGGTATCCAGCTCTTCGCCCATATAGTTTGAGTACGGCAGATGTGTCACGCCGCCCAGCGGAATGCCGGAGGCATCGCGGTGGTGCGAGTTACCGGTCGCCGCCATGGCGCCGAGTGACACACCATGAAAACCATTGGTAAAGGCAACGATATTGTGACGGCCAGTAACGTTACGGGCAATCTTGAGCGCCGCTTCAACGGCGTTGGTACCGGTCGGGCCGGTAAACTGAACCATATAGTTCATGTCGCGCGGCTTGAAGATCAGCTCGCTAAGATTGGTCAGGAACTCTTCCTTGGCGCTGGTGTGCATGTCGAGGCCGTGCGCAATACCATCACGCTCGATATACTCGAGCAGGGCTTTTTTCAGCACCGGGTGGTTGTGACCGTAGTTCAGCGTGCCGGCGCCAGCCAGAAAGTCAAGGTAGGCTTTGCCGTCGGTGTCATAAAGGTACGCACCCTGAGCTTTGTCAAAAATGACCGGGAACGCACGTGCATAACTTTGTACTTCGGATTCGATATCCTTAAATATGTCTGTCATTTCTGTTCTCCATTAGGGGTGTCTTTACTAAGCGGACCGATGCGCAACTTGTATTCGGTGTCATGCAGATTGAGGAAATGGGTCTGTCGGTCAAACATGACAGACTCGTCAATGCTGCAATTGTTGCGTCGGGCCAGTGAGGCAAACATCGCACGCGAAGCGGCGTTGTCGCTGGTGACTGTGGTTTCCACAAATCTGACCGCCTTGCACGCGTCGGAAGCCAAAATGGCATTCAGCATGCGACCGGCGAGTCCCTGTTTTTGCGCTACTGTGTCAACGGCTACCTGCCAGACAAATAGTGTGTCGGGCTGCTCTGGCGGGATGTAGGCGGTTACCAGGCCAACGATATCGTCACCCATGGTCGCAACAATGCTGGTCTGCGAGAAATGCGTACAGATGGCCAGATAGCAATACAGGGAGTTATCGTCCAGAAACGCGCTCTTGCGAATCAGATTATGGACAGGCGCACCGTCTTCCGAAGTCGGGGTGCGTAATTGAATGGTTTGTCGGGGGTCGGGTCTTTCTTGAAGCGCTGGCGCTTCTTGAAAAGTAGTCATAACAAGCAGTTTGTTTCCCTTTGTTTATGAAAATTGATTAAGCCGGCTTTATTACGCGTGGCTGCCAATAACAGATGCTTATAGTTTTTATCTATGAATATTGAAAACGTGATAATTATATCAAAATGGGACGCTGATGTCTAAGCCACCTTCCCGGTCCGGTTATGGGCAAAAAAAAACGGCGCCGTAATCGGGCGCCGTTTTTTTGTGGACAGGCCCCGGAGGCCTGTCGGTGTGACCAGTACCCGCGCTCAGTCCGGCAAGGTGAGTGCTACAAACTGGGCCGGACCGTTACCGCTCACTGACATGACGATGTACTGCTTACCCTCGTGGGCGTAGGTCATCGGCAGGCCAGTCTGTGAGGCCGGCAGGTCAATTTCGGCGATAATCTCGCCGGTGGCCTTGTCATGGGCACGGAACACCGGATTGCCGCCCTGGCCCTCACCGGCAAACAAAAGCGTCTTTGTTGCCAGCAGGCCAGCGCGTGTCGGGATGCCTGTGCGCTCCAGCTCAACGCCTTCAAGCAGCGGGTGGTTGGCAATGCGCTCAGGCGTGTCAGCATTGGCGATCCACCAGGCTTTTTCACCTGTGGTCAGGTCGAGCGCGGTAATCCGCCCCCACGGTGGCTGCACGATGGGAATGCCGTCCACATTAGGTGTGCGAGCCGGCCCCTGGATCCAGTCCACCGTTGAGAACTCGGCACCGGGCACCAGTGACAGCACGGCGACATCGGTCCGTGAAGGAATGTAAAGCATGCCCGTTTCCGGATCGTAGGCAGCACCTTCCCAGTTGGAACCACCCAGTGTGCCGGGCAGACTCAGAGTACCAATGGTGCCATCTTCGGCATCAGCCAGTGACGGTGGCTGGAACAACGGACCCATGCGATAGGGCTTAACCGCCTCCTTGGCTTTGGCGAGGATTTCCGGGGTGAAATTGACCAGGTCATCTTCGCTGAAACCCTGGCGGTCGTAAGCCGGGGGTTTGGTCGGGAACAGCTGCGTATCAGCGGTCCACTCACCGGGAACGTCCGATTGCGGCACGGCACGCTCTTCCATTTCCCAGATCGGCTCACCAGTTTCCCGGTCAAGCACATAAGCGAAGGACTGTTTGGTCATCTGCACCAGCAGTTTACGCCCGTCAGGCAGGTCAGCCAGCACCGGTGCGGACGGCGTGTCATAGTCCCAGATATCGTGGCGCAAGTGCTGGAAGTACCATTTACGTTCACCGGTGCGGTAGTCAACGGCGACCACAGAGCCGGTAAACAGGTTGTTGCCCGGCCGGTCGCCACCATAGCGGTCGCCGGTGCCGGATTCCACGGGCAGGTAAACCAGACCCAGTTCCGGATCAGCCGACATGGCAGTCCATACGCCACCGTTGCCGGTAAACTGCGCAGAACCTTCGTGCCATGTTTCATAGCCTTCTTCACCTTTGGCCGGGATATTGCGATGTGTCCACAGCAATTCACCGGTGCGGATGTCAAAGCCCCGTACATCGCCCTTGACGTTATCAGCAGTCGGGGGACGCATGCTGACCTGATGGGCTGCGCCCACGACCAATACGTCTTCGATCACGGTCGGGGGGAAAGTCAGCGTGATGTCGCGATCTTCACGTGTTTCGGAGAATCGCATGCCTTCCATCAGGTCCAGCGTGCCGCCGTTACCAAAGGACTCCACCATGCGCCCATCGCGCGCATCAAGCGCCACCAGGTAGTAGCCCGGCGTCACCACATAGATGGTTTCCTGCTCGCCGTCAGTCCAGTAGGCGACGCCCTTGCCGGAGTTTTTGCGCGGTGATTCTTCAAAGCGCTCACCTTCCAGAGGGCGCCACATCCACAGCGTTTGTCCGGTACCGGCATCAATGGCCACGACGTTTCGTGTGGTGCCGACGGTGGCATACAGCACGCCGTCAATCATGATGGGAGAGGTCACGTTCAGCCCTTCCGGACGCGGACCATAGTTGGCCCCGCTCCAGGTCCAGGCGATCTCAAGTTCACCGACATTGTCAGCATTGATCTGCTCGAGCGGGGAGTAGCGGTTGGAATTCAGGCCGCCATTCATGCTTGTCCACGGGTAATACTCCGGACCGGCGCCCGCTTCCGCCCGCTCAATGTTCAGGGAAGCCAACTGCGGCAGCGTCAGGCCGTCGCCGATCTGCGTGGCATTGGCCATCTGCAGCACATAGGCGGTCAAATCCAGATACTGATCCGGGCTAAGCGATCCGGGGGTTTCCGCCGGCATGGTGGCCATGATTTCGCTGTGGAGCTCGCTGGCAGGACGTCCCAGCCAGTCATTGGTGACGCGCATTTCGATGTCGGCCTGCACGTGACAGCGCGCACATTCGGATTGAAACAGCTCGGCGCCACGTTCGGCAGAGGCTGTCTGCGCTTGCGCACCTACAGACGCGAAAACGGGTAATAACATGAGCAGCAGAAATCTGATCAAGCGGATTCTCCTCTTTCCTGGAACAGGATGGTGATGTTTTTTCTGGGGGTTTTTCTAATTATTACGATGGTGTTGCTAGGTCAGACCGTGATATTACCGCGTTTGTTACGTACGAGAAAGCACAGGTCTGCAACAGAACGTGTCAGAGCCGCGCCGTTCATGGCGATTGCTGCTGACACCCGCGAGGACTACAATCAATGATTGGATCCATTGCGCAGGAGTGCTCACATGACCGACAAGACAAGGAATAAGCCCAATTTTTCGCGCCACCTGATAGCGGTGACCGTGGCGATGGTGCTGTCGACCTGTGCTGAAAACCCGGTGACCGGGGATCGTGAACTGACCTTTGTGTCCGAACGCCAGGAAATCAGCCTGGGTCAGGAAAACTATCAGCCTACCCAGCAAAGTCAGGGTGGGCAATGGAAAATTGACCCGGAGCTGACAGCTTACGTCAGCGAAGTCGGCCAGCGGGTCGCCGCGCAGAGTCCGCGCGATCTGCCGTATGAATTTGTGGTACTGAACAATTCTGTCCCCAACGCCTGGGCATTGCCCGGGGGCAAGATAGCGATCAATCGGGGTCTGTTGACCGAGTTCAGCAATGAAGCTGAGCTGGCCGCTGTGCTGGGGCACGAGGTGGTGCATTCTGCGGCACGTCATGGTGCCCAGTCGATGGAACGCGGCCTCTTGCTGCAGGGGGCGCTGCTGGTGACCACGGTGGCGGCGCGAGACAATGAGTATGCTGGCGTTATTGTCGGAGGTGCACAATTGGGTGCACAGCTGATCAATACACGGTATGGCCGTGATGCCGAGCGTGAGGGTGATCTGTATGGTACCCGTTATATGGCAGAGGCAGGCTATGATCCTGCGGCGGCTGTCAGTCTTCAGGAAACCTTTGTGCGCCTGTCTGAAGGGCGCACGCCACCGGGTTGGCTGGACGGGCTGTTTGCCAGCCACCCGCCTTCGACCGAGCGTGTGCAGAATAACCGGGAACTGGTGGCACAACTTCGCGCGGAAGGTTACACCAATGGCGAACTTGGCGAGCAGCGCTACCAGCAGCGCACTGCCCGCCTGCGCGAAACCCAGCCCGCTTACGAGGCATTCGATGAAGCTTACGCTCTGTTGAGCGACGACAAGGTGGAAGAGGCCGAGCGTAAACTGGATACCGCGATTGCCATGGTGCCGCAGGAAGCCCGTTTTTACGGCCTGAAAGCCGATATCGCATTGATGCAGCGTCGCTATGGTGCGGCCATCGAGTCCTACAACCAGGCGCTGGCACGTGACGACGCCTATTTTGACTATTACCTGGGGCGAGGCCTGGCGTATTCGCGCCAGGGCAACGAAAGCCGGGCACGCGCTGATCTGCAGGCCAGTGTTGACCTGTTGCCGACAGCACTGGCGATGAATGAACTGGGCACCATGGCGCTGGCTGCCAATGACCGGGGCGCCGCCAAGCAGTACTTTGAGCAGGCAGCCACGGCGCCGGGAGAGCTAGGGGCGCGAGCGCAGGCTGCCTATATGCGACTGGACGTTGCTGATAACCCCGGCAACTATGTGCAGGCGCAGGCGTTTGTCGGCCAGGGCGGCAAAATTCAGGTGCGCGTGGTTAACCGCGCTCCGGTCGATCTCACTGACATTGAGCTTGAGCTGCAGGCCTCCGTGGGCAGAGAGGGCGTCCGGCGCGCCATCGCTGTGCGCGGGCTGGCTTCCGGACAGTCACGGGATGTGGACTCCGGACTGACCTTGCCGGCTGAAACGGATCCACAAACAGTGCAGGCACAAGTAGTGGTGCGGCGCGCTACGGTTAACTGAAGCAGGTACGTCTCTGGACAGAACAAAAACACTATCCGAAAAATGGCTGCGCTTTACGCGGATCTCCTCGCTGGTGATCGGTGTGCTGGTTATGGGCACTTTGCTGACACTGATGGCCTGGCAAAACGCGGTCAATGTCGTCACAGAGGAAGATCAGGCGCGTTTTGAGCAGGAAACCAGTGACAGCCTGGAGCTGATACAGGAGCGAATGCAGGTCTACGGCCAAGTGCTCAGGGGCGTCAAGGGCCCGTTTGTTGCGTCTGACAGCGTAAGCAGAGAAGAATTTCGAGCCTACACGGAAGAGCTGGACCTGGAACAGACCTACCCGGGCATTCTGGGTATCGCCTATGCGTTGAAACTTCAACCGGCGCAACTTGAACAGCACATCGCAAGCGTGCGGGCAGAGGGTTTTCCGCAATATTCTGTATCGCCTGAAGGCGAGCGTGATGCGTATTCAGCAATTCTGTTTATCGAACCGTTTAGGGGCAATAACCTGAATGCCTTCGGCTTTGATATGTATTCCGAGCGGGTGCGCCGCGAGGCGATGGATCAGGCCAGAGTCAGCGGTACGCTGGCGCTGTCAGGCAGGGTCAGTCTTGTGCAGGATGCAGATCGCGGCCCAATCGCTGGTGTGTTGTTGTATCTGCCTCTCTATGAAGGGGAAATGACGGGCACGGAAATAGACACCGATGAGCTGCTGGGGTGGGTTTACGCACCATTCAGCATGGATATTTTGATGGAAGGTATCCAGTTGGACGGGTCCCGGATAGCACTGACTATCTATGATGGCGCGGATATGAGTACTGATCAGCGGCTATATTCATCGCTGAACGAACCCGCAAGGGTCGAAGCCCAGCCTTTTACCCGGACTGAACAAATTGAGATTGGCCAGCGCACGTGGACAGTCAGTTTTTCGGCGGACGGCAGTTTCATCCAGCCGCATGAAAACACTGAGCCGCAAGCTGTGCTGTCGGTCGGCGCGCTGTTTACGGTGCTGATGGCAGTTCTGACCTGGGCTCTGGCGTCGGGAAGAGAACGCGCAGAGGCACGGGCGGCGGAAATGAACAGTGAGTTGCGGGAAACCGAATTCAGGTGGAAATCAGCCTTGTCCGGCGCCGGGCACGGCGTCTGGGACTGGAACAACCTGACGGGTGACGTTCATTTCAATACCGAATGGAAGTCCATGTTGGGTTATGCCGAGGATGAAATAAGAAATGAGTTCTCGGAGTGGCGTCGTTTGGTCCACCCCCTGGACCTGGAGCGTGCGGAGGCAGCTGTCACCGACTTTCTTTCAGGCAAAACCAGGAACTTCAGCCTGGAGCACAGGCTTAAATGCCGCGATGGCAGCTGGCGGTGGATTCTTGGGCGCGGTGCCATTATCAGCAGAACCATGGACGGTAAGCCCGCCCGTACCATAGGAACCCATACTGATATCCATCTTCAGAAGAGTCTGGAGCTGGCACTGAGTGAGAGCGATCAGCGATTCCGCGGGGCATTTGAAAGCGCCGCAGTTGGCATGGCCCTGGTAGGGTTGGCTGGCGAGTGGCTGGAAGTCAATCAGGCACTGCTGGATATGTTGCAGTATGACGAGGACGAGCTGTTAAAGCTGACCTTTCAGGAAATCACCCACCCCGATGACCTTGAGCTTGATCTCCAGCATATGGAAGCGCTCACTGCTGGCAGGATACCCAGCTATCAGATGGAGAAACGCTACTTTTGCAAGGACGGCTCCGTCATCTGGGTTGTGCTCAGCGGCTCGATGGTAAGAGGCGGCAATGGAGATCCACTGCATTACATAGCCCAGATAGAAAACATCACAGAACGCAAGGCGCTGCAGCAGCGTGTGGCTCACCAGGCGAGCCATGATGAGTTGACCGGTCTGCCTAATCGCCGCCTGTTGCAGGAGAGGCTGGCGCAGACCCTGGCGTTGAGCCGCCGGCACAAGCGTTCATTTGCGCTGATGTTCATCGACATAGACCACTTCAAGCACGTCAACGATGAGTATGGTCACGACGTTGGCGACGATTTGCTGAAATGGTTTGCAGAACAGTTGAGTGCTGTTGTCAGGACATCAGATACCCTGGCTCGCCAGGGAGGCGATGAGTTTGTTTTGCTGTTGTCGGAGATCAGCGCGCCTGACGACGCAGAGCTGGCGGCTCGCAAGGTGTTCAGCGCGATACGCGATGAGTTTGATACGGGGCTTTCGAAATTAAAGGTCTCGATCAGTATCGGTATTGCCATTTTTGATCCTCAAGCACCGGCTTCCGCTCAAGACCTGCTGCAAAGGGCTGACAGCGCTCTGTATCAGGTTAAACGGTCGGGCCGGAACAACTTCAGGTTCTTTCAGCAAGGGGATGAATTATCTGGCCGCTGACAGGTGACCCGCGCCGCAGATCTCTATATAATGCGGCCCCACGCACCCGTAGCTCAGCTGGATAGAGTAGGTGGCTTCGAACCACTTGGTCGGGAGTTCGAATCTCTCCGGGTGCGCCAATATTTCCTTTTGGAACAATGGCTTGTGATCCTTTGGGTAGGCTGCTCCAGGTTTGAAAACCGTTGAAATGCGGGAGTTTGCGGGACTGCCCATCACACCGCTTGCGGAATGAGTGGACTTCCCAAAGTTTACTAGATTTGCCAGAACCAACCGACGGTAGAGAAGTAGAATCCGCGCGACAACTTCCAGCGAGTACAGTTTTTGCTGATTTTTGCGCCGCGGGGCGGTGCCTATCTGCCTTCAATACCGAAAGCCTATGCCGTCTCCGGCATCACCGGTGAGCTGATCGGGGGGCGGCGGACTCATTACGGAAATCAGGCTATCGCCATCGAAAGATCGATAACTGACGCCAAGCCTGTAATCATTGAGAATCTTGATTATCAATGACTCTGCGCTGATTCATACACGTGTTTTTTGTCGGCACGCTCAACTCTTTGGCTGTCATGCTTTCGTGATTCCTTCATGCAATGACTCAATCAGGGGGCAAAAGACATTGCCCTGCTGTGCGTGGCATCGGCCGAACATTTCACGCAACACCTTCTCTATGCCCTTCAGTCTCGTGATCCTCGCTCGTATGTGCTCCAACTTGTGCTCGGCGAGAGCGCTGGCTTCCAGGCAGTGAGACCATCTTCCAGCCGAAGCAGGGCGTTTCCCCCTGGCTGCCAGCGGCATTGCAGCGGTGGCCTTGTTCTTCGCCTGGCGCCGAATCTTTCGGTCACCGAAGAAGTGCCGTCAGAGAAAGGTATGCGCCGCCCCCTCTATGATTGCTAAGCACAATCTTAGGGTATACAATGTATCTCAATCAGTATATCCAGAAGAGGGCTTTATTATGGCCGCTACCAAAATGATTCATGTACGTGTCGATGAACATGTCAAGGATCAAGCTCAAGCAACGCTGGCCTCAATGGGCCTGACAGTCTCAGATGCGGTCAGAGTATTTCTGACCCGGGTTGTTGCAGACAAAGAGTTTCCTTTTGCAATCAAAGTTCCCAATGCTACCAGTCGAGCCGCGATATCCGAGGCAGATGAGATGATTGAGGAGCGTCGAGCTCGCTTCGCCGATGCAGATATGTTGATAAATGACCTCGAAGAAGCCAGCGGCAAGTAAGCGGGCGAGGCTGCCGCGCGCGTCAGACTATACGAGGGAATTCCTCAAAGACTGGCAGCGCTTATCCCGCTCAGGCCGGCATGACATGAACCGTCTTAAAGAGCTGATGATGCTTATCATTGCCAATGCCGGGCCGCTGCCACCTGAGTGGATGGATCATGCACTGGCTGGCAACTGGAGAGGACATAGGGAGTGCCATGCGGGTGGCGATTTTTTGCTTATATACAGAACTGAAGACTTGCCCAAGCACGACTTCGTTATCTTTGTCCGTTGCGGAACGCATGCTGAGTTGTTCGAGTAGCACTAACAATAATTCCGGAAAGGAATGAATGCGTCATGATGATGAACCCGCCGCGCACCCAGCTCATTCCAGTGCCCACAAATGCCAATTCACTTCCCGTTTTCGCCGTCCGCTTTTGGTTGGCGTTCCGATCTGCCCATCAAGCGCATCCAGGAAGCTCTCAAAGAGATCAAGCAGCTCGCTCGTAAGGAGCCTGTTCTGGCAGCTGAAGGTGCCATTGTTCTGCTGGGAAAACTCTCACCGGCGCTTGAACAGGTAGACAGTTCATCAGGCGCATTGGGCTCCAACGTTAATAAAGCCATCGAGGGACTGGTGCCCCTCATCGCCAAGGCGGATATATTATCTACACTGGTTGTTTCCACACGCTTCGGATACAAGGCAGAATGGCAAAGACGGATTTAGACTTCGCAGTCGTTTTACAACCGCCTGCACCCTGCAAAAGGTAGACACCGTTGGCCTACTACATCATGAAAATTGTAATTACTGTACTACTTGTTGTTCTGATCTCAGAGCTATCCAAACGCAATTCTTTTTTTGGGGCGCTACTGGCATCTGTGCCACTGGTTTCAGTGTTGGCCATGCTTTGGCTTTATCTGGACACGGATGATGTAGCAAAAGTCAGTGAGCTTGCCAGCAGCGTTTTCTGGCTGGTACTGCCATCCCTGGCATTGTTCATCGCTCTTCCTTTGTTGCTGTCTCAAGGAGTCAATTTTTACTTGAGTCTGACGATCTCAATTGTTATCACCGTGATCTGCTATGGCATACTTGTGGTCATATTGCGTTTCTACGGCGTAGAACTTTGACGCCCGCCATGCACCAGCCGATACAACGCAGGCAACACAAATAAGGTTAACAGGGTTGACGAGATAATCCCGCCAATCACCACCGTAGCCAGCGGACGCTGGACCTCAGAGCCAATGCCGGTATTCAGTGCCATCGGCACAAAACCCAGAGAAGCCACCAGCGCCGTCATCAGCACCGGTCTGAGCCGCCCGATGGCACCCTCGGTAATAGCATGATCAAGCGCTCTTCCCTGTGCCCGCAAATCACGAACAAATGACAGCATAACCAGTCCGTTCAATACAGCTATCCCTGACAAGGCGATAAACCCGACGCCGGCGGAGATAGACAATGGGATATCACGAATGAGAAGTGCCATTACGCCCCCGGTCAGGGCCAGCGGTACTCCGGAAAATATGATGGCTGAGTCACGGATGGAGCCCAGTGCCATCACCAGCAGCAAGGCGATCAGTAACAGGGTCGCTGGCACAACAATCAACAACCTTTGCGAGGCAGATTGCAACTGCTCAAACGTGCCTCCGTACTCAATCCAGTACCCCGGCGGGATGTCTATATTGCGCTCGACAGCCTGTTGTACCTCAGTCACAAAAGAGCCCAGGTCACGGCCTCTGACATTGGCCGTAACCACGATACGTCGCTTGCCGTTTTCCCGGTAGACCTGATTGTAGCCGGTGCTGATGCTGATGTCGGCCACTTCCGCCAACGGCACATAGCTGCCATCGGGCAGCATGACAGGCAGATGTTGATAGCTGTCGGGATTACTGCGCCGATCTTCAGCCAAACGCACCACAATATCTGAGCGTTGATCTCCCTCGTAAAACTGACCCGCCACTGCGCCGCCAAACGCCATCGCCAGTGTGTCCTGTAATTCCGTGATGCTCAGGCCAAGGCGTGCCATGGTCTCCCGTCGTGGCTGCAGGGTCATTACCGGCAGTCCTGTGGTTTGCTCAAGCGCAAGATCGGCAACACCGGGTACTTCAGCCATAAGCGCTTCGATATCAGTGCCTAGCGCAATCAGCTGATCAAAATCGTCACCAAAGACCTGGATGGCAAGCTCGCTTCTAACGCCAGCCAGCAGTTCGTTAAAGCGCATCTGAATGGGTTGCAGGAACTCGTAACGATTGCCTGGAATAGGCGTCACAATCGTTTCAAGTTCTGTCACTACCTGTGTTTTTGGCTTTAATGGATCAGGCCATTGGTCGCGTTCTTTCAGGATAATAAAGGTGTCCGCCACGCTTGGGGGCATCGGGTCGGTTGCCACCTCACCGGTACCAATTTTAGAGAACACGCGACGTACTTCCGGCATTTTCCGGATTTCTTCTTCCAGTTTAAACTGCAAAGCAACCGCCTGTTCAAGAGAAGTGCCGGGTATGCGTAGTGCATGCATGGCAATATCGCCCTCGTCCAGGTTCGGGATAAACTCTGTGCCCATGCGCATGGTCAATGCCGCACAGACACCGACCAGTGCAACGGCCAGTACCACGACTACCCAGCGCAGATGCAGGGCAGCTTTCAGCGCAGGCTGGTAAAGGTAATGTGCAACGGACATAATCGGGTTTTTCTTTTCTCTTACAGGCTTGGTGAACAGCATGGCTACGCATGCTGGCACAAAGGTAATACTGAGCAACATGCCACTGAGCAGTGCTATCACAACGGTGATTGCCATGGGGTGGAACATTTTCCCTTCTACGCCTTCCAGCGCGAAAATGGGGATATAGACAGCAGTAATAATAAACACGCCAAACAGAGCAGGGCGTATAACTTCCCGTGTCGCAGCCGAGACCACCTCAAGCCGGCGCTTCAGCTCCAGTTTGCCCTGCGTGCTGGCTTCGCTGAGTCGGCGCAGGCAGTTCTCGACAATGATGACGCTGCCATCGATGATCAGTCCAAAGTCCAGTGCCCCCAGGCTCATTAAATTCGCGCTGACGCGGGTTTGCACCATGCCGGTAATGGTCATCAACATGGCGATGGGAATGACGGCTGCGGTCAATATGGCGGCGCGTATATTGCCAAGCAACAGGAACAGCACCGCGATTACCAGCAGTGCGCCTTCCAGCAGATTTTTCTGCACGGTCTGCAGCGTTTTGTCGACCAGAGTGGTCCGGTCATAAACGGCTGTGGCAGTTATGCCGGGGGGCAGACTGGGTTGAATCTCCTGCAGACGCATCGCCGTGTTGTTGGCCACTTCCCGGCTGTTTTCACCAACAAGCATAAACACCGTGCTCATGACCACTTCACGTCCGTCCTGGGTCGCCGCCCCTGAGCGCAGCTCTTGTCCGACGGATACGGTGGCAACGTCACCTACCCGAATGGGGACACTGTTTCGCTGGGTAACGACTACATTACGCAAGTCATCCAGGCTTTCCGCCTGGCCGGGGACCCGCATCAGCAGCTGTGAGCCATTATTTTCGATAAAGCCCACCCCCTGGTTGCGATTGTCACGCTGCAGGGCGTCAAACAGGTCAGCGCTGCTTACACCGTAAGCAAGCAGCTTCGCGGGGTCAGGCGCCACGAGTATCTCTTTTCTGAAACCACCGATGGGGTTGACTTCTACCACACCGGGCACGCGGAGCAGCTGAGGCCTGATGATCCAGTCGTGGACACTGCGCAGGTCGGTGGGGGTGACCGGCGTGCCATCGGCGTTGGCTGCGCCAGGCTCGGCATCCACTGTGAACATGAAGATTTCACCGAGCCCGGTTGCGATAGGACCCATCTCCGGCTCAAGTCCTTCCGGTAAATCACTACGCGCCGCCGAGATTCGTTCACTGACCTGTTGTCGGGCAAAATATATATCAGTGCCGTCTTCAAAGACTGCAGTCACCTGAGACAAGCCGTAACGGGAGACCGACCTTGTATAGGACAGGCCCGGCATACCACTCATGGCGTTTTCCAGCGCAAAGGTAATACGCTGCTCAACTTCCAGTGGTGTGTAGCCGGGAGCCGCGGTGTTCACCGCGACCTGTACGTTGGTGATATCCGGCACGGCGTCGATTGGCAGCCGATTGAAATTCCATATTCCCAGGCCGATCAACATCATGGTCAGAACCAGTATCAAACCACGTCGGGCCAACGAAAAATTAACAATTGATTCAAGCATGATGGCTCCCTAGTGGTCGTGCGATGCACCGTCTTTTTCGACATCAGCTTTCAGGATGTAGCTGTTCTCGGTGACGTAACGCGTCCCCGGATCCAGTCCACCCAGCACTTCGACCCATTCCGCTGACTGGCGTCCAAGGTCCAGCATGCGGACCTCATATTGGTCGCCAATCTGTGCGTAAACGACGGTAAAATCGCGAAATGCCTGCAGCCCTTCGCGTCTGACGGCCAACGGGACCGCGTGCTCGGCGATTTTTATCTCTGCCTGAACCCAGGTTCCGGCCCGCAGCACACCGTCCGGATTATTCAGCACAACACGTGCTGTCACTGCCTGGTTTGACGCTGTCTCTGGCAGGATTCTGGCAATTGTGCCGGTAATCGACGTATCAGTAAGCGGTGTGTTGATGTATACACCTTGCCCGACACTAATGCGTGGCAAGTCAGAAGGAAAAACCGCAAGATCGGCCCAGACGGTCGATGTATCGGTGATGGTGAACAGCACTCTCCCGGCCGTTGATTCCCCTCCCGACGCGTTTCTTGCAGTAATGAGGCCGCTTATCGGGGCGAGCAGTTCGGAAGATGTGAGGCTCTGATTGCTTTCGATGGTGGCGAGCGTGTCTCCCGCATTGACGTAATCTCCCAATGCAACAGCCACCGTTTCAATTTTTCCGTCAAATCTAGCGGTGACGTTACTGACACCATCTGAATTTGCCACAATACGACCGTAAACCGGGATCGTCTCCTCGATAACCGCAGGCCCCGCAATGTCAGTTTCAATGCCCAGGGCTTCAGCGACAGCCGGCTCTATCCTCGTGCGCCCCTCAAAGCTGTCATAGGACCAACTATGCGTGTTGCCATTGTACGAGGCCGCGACCGAGACACTGAACGAGTGAGGCTCGTAAATCACCATATCACCACGCAGGGCATCCCCGGTTGGCACAAAGTCAATGTCATCCACGACACCGCCCAGGCGGGTAAGCTGGACATTCAGGTCCAGATCCTCTGGGTCCACAGGTTGATCGTTGACGGTTGCCCACGCCCGATATTCAGGCGGTACGCCGGTTTCGAAAATGGCCAGCTCCAGCACAAACTCACCGTCGCGCAGCAGGATGCCGTTGTTTGGCCCGCGCTCATCGGTGACTGCGTTCTCCGCATCGGGTGTTGTAGCCCCGGTATTTGCGGACTCCCCACAGGAAGACAGCGTCATGAATAAAAGCAAAGGAGCAATGCGGTAGATTGCCCGAGCTTGGCACAGGTTTACGAAAAAATAATTTATTGGATACATGCTCAGCCTCACTGTTCAGATGCGCTCTGCGCTACGCGCACACCGGTCAATCGTTCAATTTCAATCATGTTTTGATGGGCGAGCACACTGGCTTCAAGCAGTTGCTCTCGCGCTGCCAGCAAATCATTCTGGACCTGCAGCCACTCCATGTAGCTGGAACTGCCTAGCTCATATGCTCGCCTCACCTCGGACAAGGCCAGTTCGTATTCAGGAATGACATCGCTGCGCAAGGACTCAACAATATGCAGGCTGTGTTCCAGCTCCTGATAAAACAGAAACAGTGACAGTTTCATTCGAATGCGTTCAGCCTCCTGGTTGACGGAAGCTTGCTCCAACCTGACACGCGCCTCTTCGATGCGGCCCTGGTTCTGATTGCCGCGATTCAGGGGAATGGTCACACCGGCAACAAAACCCACATCAGAGCTACTCTCGATCCGGCGCACACCGGCATTAAAACGCCACAGCGAGTTGCGCCTGGCCTGCTCCAGTAACAGGGTGCTTTCATGCAAGCGTTGCTCTGACAGGAAGCGCGTCAGATCCGGGTTCTGCTCAATTCGTGCTTCCAGAGAAGGATACGGCTCAACGGCAGGAAGATTGGTAAGATCGCCCCCGACGTGGCTGAAATCCGGCTCCAGCGCTCCCCATTGTGCTGCGATACGGTGATAAAACCCGACCAGCTCATGATTCAGGTCTTCCTGCATCAGCTCTCGCATGGACAACTCTGCCCGTGCTCTGGCCAGATCGGATCGGGGCGAGGTGCCGGCAGCAACCCGTTGGCTGATTGTGGTCACAGTATCTTCTGCCAGCGTAATAGACTGTGCCGCCAGTTGTAGCCTGGCTTGATGCGCCAGCGCCTGTGTGTAATAACGTGCTGTCTGGGCGGCAGCATCCAGGCGCATCACTTCCGCTTCGCTGGCCAGCACCAGTGATCCTGTGCGTGCAGCGTCTATTCGCCGCTGGCGCAGCTGGCCTTCAAGTACCCAACTGATGCTTGCGGTGGTTTGTGCACCCGACAGTCCCTGCGCCACGCCTGTTCCAAGTACATCTTCCACGGTAACCGTGAGCTCAGGTTTTGGTGACAGTGCGGCTTGTAAAATCACACCATCCTGTGCCCGCAATTCGTAGCCAAAAGCCTGCAAATCCGGATTTTGAGTGATGGTGTTGATAATTGCCTGCTCGAGCGTTATCTCTTCCGCAGCGAGTGACAGGGCAGAGATCAATAGCAGTGCTGTTGAGACCGCGCTGGCCATTACAATCTTTTGAGCGCGCATAAACGGCTCCTTATTCAAGAAGAAATATGTCGGTGTATTCGCCGCGCGTCTGTATGGTTACCACAATCGGGCTATCGGTCCGGTTACGCCAGAACCAGCCATGATTGCCATCAAAGGCTGCCTCAAGTATGCCGCTACTGCTTTGTTCGGCACCCCGACTGTAGTTGTGGTAATCAATCTCCAGTGGCGCCGAGTCACCATGAACATCAAAGTTGGCAATGCCGCCCTCGGATTCCCAGCTGTACTCAACAGTCTTTCCCTGTGCCATGGTCACCTTGATTTCTCTGCCAACACCCGGTGCCAGTGACACTTGCATTTCATCGCTGCGAATAGCGGAATCAACTGGCGTTGGCGTTGGCGATTGTGCGACGTCTGCGCGTGCGGAAGCGGGTGCCGGTGAGTTGGGCTCCTGAGTTTCGGCAGACTCGACATCGGGCTCTGTCAGCGGTTGATTTATGGCAGACGCCAGTGCCCGTTCTTCCGCGGCGGCCTCATCGGCCAGCGCCATTTTGGTCTCGCCCATTCGCGTAAGACCTGTGATGTTGCCAAGCCCTGTGGGATCTACGCCGTATTCAGCGGGCATCACAATAATGAGCAATAGCAGCAAGGCGGCGATAGCTGCAATGACGGTCGATTTGAGAAGTTGCAGCGTCGAGGGCAGATCTGCCTCTGCTGGCTTATTGGTTATGTGCATGATTGAGTTCCTGTTTCAAAAATGGTTGATGGATGTCAGGCAACGAAGTATCCGGTGAGTTGATAACCCGTCAGCAGGAAGCCGGCGGTCATCAGCACAACTTGCGCGGTGTAGGCCTGGCGGCTAAACCCGGTGGAGCGGCGCCAGAACCCCATGCCAATCAGGATGACGCTCAGCGCCAGCAGCTGACCGATTTCAACGCCGACATTAAAGGCAATCAGATTCGTCACCAGTCCATCAGGTGAAATCTGGTAGTCGAGAATTTTGGTGGCCAGCCCGAAGCCGTGAAACAGGCCAAAAATCATGGTTGCAATGCGCGTGTCGGGCTGCACGCCGAACCAGCGCTGGAAGGCACCCAGATTGTCGAGGGCTTTGTAGACGATGGAAAAACCAATAATGGCATCAATCAGATAAGCGTTAATGCTTATCTGCATCAGTGTGCCAAACAGCAGGGTTATGGTGTGACCCAGCGCAAAAAGGCTGACGTAGACTGCAACATCTTTGAATCGGTAAAGGAAAAAGATAACACCGACTAAAAACAGCAGGTGGTCGTAGCCTGTGACCATATGTTTTGCACCCAGGTAAATAAACGGAAATATCATGACCCCGCTACTTTCCTGAATAAACCCTTTATCACCTTCGGTGACGCCGTGCGCCAGCACGTCAGCCGGAAATCCTGCAAATGTAAAAAGCACCAAGATTGAGACCACGGCCAGCCTGATGAAAAGGCGGGAGTGGCAAAAATAATTTTTCATGTTGAAACAACCTGACAGTCGGATATCGTAGATCGATACACACTGCTGCCATCAAGGTCAGCAGTCCTGGATCGGACTCAAAAAAACGATACGAACGGGCATAAAGCCCGAGACTACAGGGGATTGGGCGGAGGAACTGCGGGGGCGTAACTCAATGAATTGTGATTGAGCCGATACCAGGTGACTGGCGGAGAGTCAACCCTGAAAAAGTCCAGAGCCAATAAACCGGGTATATCCATGTTCAATTGGATGTTTATACCGTGTTTGTGCTGATGATCGTGTACGTCGCCAGCGGCTTCGTGTTGTGCTGCGCCATCCTGGCCCGCGGGCGCGGGGTTGTTGTGATCGTGACCGTGTTCATCGGCATGCGAGTGGTGATGATCGTGATGAATTGTCTTGCCAAAGGGATGCTGTTCGTCTGGCATGGCGGCTGCCTCAACGGCTCCGAATGCCATCGAGTAATTCAGGACCAGCATCAATGCAAGAACAACTTTTGGGTACACAGTACGGGCTCGTCGGGATTACTAATCTGACTCTATCACCGCGTTCATCGCAGGGTCAATCGTTGACTTAGATATGCTGAAATCCACCAAATTTCCTTTCCCTTTGTTCGTCTAAAACCCATGGCATCTTCTGCGGCACATCGAGCCTGCGGTTAAACGCTTTTTTATCGTGACAGGTACGGACCCAATCATTGATGGCGAGCGGCCATCTAAAAGCTCTACGTTCGCGTCCTTGGATCCGCTTCTCCCCCGGATTTAGGGCAGGCAAGTGGCCTTCGATTTGGCGGCCCAGGCAAAGAATTACACGTGATCTTTAGCCTATTTGTTAAACAAACCGTGCGGGACTTTTGTGGGTTTGGTTGGGCATTGTTGTGCTTTATAGTGCAAAATCACGCAACGGACGCACTATTAAAGTTAATAAAAACAATCATCTAGAGCTTACAGTAGGGGCTTCGAACCACTTGGTCGGGAGTTCGCATCTCTCCGGGTGCGCCAAACAACAAAAGGTCCGCTTTATGCGGGCCTTTTTTGTTTGTGGACTTTGGTTAGTGAGAACTCCCCAGTTCGACAAAACGCACTGCGTTTTGGACGCCCGTCAGGGCGCCCCGCTAGGGGTGAGTAATCCGCCAATGCGGATTGCGAATCCATCTCTCCGGGTGCGCCAATTTTATTATGAAAAACAATGGCTTTGTGGCGTTGTCTGGTCGGCAGCTCTCCGTTTTGTAATTGTCAGTGCGGGACTTTTTCTCACGCGGTTAGGTAACGGCATTTATAATCTCATTACTCTCCAGACTTAAATTATGCGATGTTGGCGTCGCGGTGATCCAATCTCGCATTTCGTGTACCTTTAAATTTCAGCTTTTTCTTAGACTGTGTATCCAGCTTCAACTATCTTGCCCGTTCGAGAGTGGGTCAAAATATTCGCCAATCGCCGGTCACAAGTGTTTGCTGGATTAAGTCCCTGGTTTATTTTTACCGAATCGTTAACGCCGGGCGCACAGGATAACCTGTCGTCTCTCCGGCGTTGCCATCAGCATCTGTTAGCAGGCGGATTACCGGTGGCACTTACCGCACGCCGTGTTTCCATGCAGCGTGCGGACAGTAGCGCTGCAGGACTACTAATTATGATCTGGCTAAGGCTAGGCAGCGCATCCAGCCAGCGGTCTTCGCGCTGCAAACCGACGCTGATTGGATATAGATTCTGAAACTAGAGAGTTTTAAGGTTTGCACGTCAGATGAATTTCGGTCTCAACTTGCCCTTGTCTGCAAACTCGCTTCACCCCCGTAGTTGCGCTCTAAGTACCCACCTCTGCCACAGGAAAAAAACCGCTGGCAATACCAGTAATGTCAGCACCAGTGTGCTGATCATGCCGCCCACCATCGGTGTCGCTATGCGCTGCATGATTTCACCGCCGGTGCCGTGCCCCTGCATGATGGGCAGTAACCCTACTGTGATGGCCGCGACGGTCATGACCACCGGACGTAGCCGTTGCAGTGCGCCCTTGGCAATTGCATCACGCAAGCCCTCCACAGTCGCGCCGCCCTGTTCACGCGCCTCAGCCAGGTAGCGTGTACTGTACTGGTTCAGATAGATCAGCATAATGACACCGATTTCCACCGCCACACCGGCCAGGGCGATAAACCCCCCTGCGACGGCGACCGACAGGTCAAACGCCAGCCACCACAGTAGCCAGCTGCTGCCGGCAATGGCCATGGGCAGCGTTGCCATGATGATCAAGACTTCCCCTAACCCCCGGAACGCCATGTAGAGCAGGAAGGCGATTATCAGTAGGGTCAACGGTATTACCAGTGTCAGTCGCTCCTTGGCCCGCTCCATGTATTCATACTGCCCGGACCAGGTCAGCGAATAGCCGGTGGGCAATGTCAGATGCTCCGCCAGGTGTTGCTGCGCGGCCTGCACATAGGAACCAATATCGCGCCTGTCTCTTATACACATCTCCGAGCCCACGAGACAGGCAGAAATCTC
>CAJXPR010000003.1 GCA_913058135.1 uncultured Gammaproteobacteria bacterium | reverse complement strand
ACAGAGTAGATCGTCGGCAGCGTCAGATGTGTATAAGAGACAGGTTGAATGCTGGTGCGCCGGCAACGATGCCGTCAAAATCATCCGGAAACCGCTGCGCCGACATCAAACCCTGGCGCCCGCCCTGGCTGCAGCCTTCGAAGTAGGAATAGTTTGCCCGCGTGCCGTAGTACTCCGCGACAAGACGCTTGCCTGCGGCGGCTGTCAGGTGCACGGCTCGGTAACCAAAGTCGATCTCCGCCTGGCGGTTGTTGAAAGCAAATGATGCCCCCGGCTCGACGCCGCTGTCATGGCCAAGGTTGCTGTTGGCCACCGCATAGCCCTCTGCCACCCGCTGCGGAGCGAAGTCAAGATCGCCGTCCTTGCCACCGTCACCCCACTGCAGAAAGCGGCCGTTCCAGCTCTGCTGCAGGAGCAGCTGCACATGGAAATGAATAGCCGGCGAAATGATGCCACGTACATAGCAATAACTTGCACCGTCGGCGGGATTGGTCCGTATGTTTGCGGCCAGGATGGTCATGTTGCGCAGCTCCTGCAACGCCTCGCACCGGGTGGTCTCGGAAGTTGAGGGCTGGGCGTATGCTGGCGGGCTGGTGAACAGCAACAGCGCTGCGGCCGGGGCCATGATGGCAGTGAGACACGTCCCGAGGGTCGCTTTCATGGTATCTCCTTGCTTTATTTATTGTGGTGATGCTGGATAACACGCATGGGATAAAGGACTTTACCATCCCGGCATGTAAAAGCAATGCGTTACCACCCAGTCCTCTCTAGTGGGAGATCAGGCTGAAACAATCTTGTTGCCTCCCTGCGCTTTGGCCTGATAAAGCGCGTCATCAGAGAGTCTGAAAAGGTCGGCAATGCTGGTGTTGCCATCCGCGCATGAGACACCCATGCTCACCGTGGCCTGAATGACCCCTTCCCGATAATGGATGACATGGCCTTCTGTCTTGTGCCGCAGTTTTTCCAGAACCGGAATTGCGCTATCCCGCGTGACACCGGGCATCAGAATGGCAAACTCTTCACCGCCGATACGCCCCGCAAGATCGCTGCCACGCACATTTTCGCGCACCAGGGTCGCGAATTCGCGCAGCAATTGGTCGCCACCGCCATGGCCAAACTGATCATTGATGGTCTTGAATTTGTCCAGATCGAGCATTACAAAGGCAATACCCTGTCGCTGGCGCACGGACAGTTTCAGCAGCGCTTCTGCTTGTTCGAGGAAGGCCCGCCGTGAAAGCAGGCCGGTCAAGTCATCAAACGTGGCAAGGCGACGCTGTGTTTCTTCCAGGCGCGCGATTTTTACCAACAGGTCAGAGACATACCAAGTGGTTAACGGGGCAATGATCGCCGGGGCCACCACCGAGATAATGATGGTCATGCGGTGCATGCCATAGCCAGTAAAGTAGAGAATACTGAGCGTTATCAACACCGACGAAGCCACAGAAATGGCGGTGTACATACCGACGGTGGTCAGTCTCTCGCGCAGGCTTTCTTCGGTGGGAAAAAGCGGATCACCTTTGCTGCCAAGCGCCTGCATTTGCTAGCCTCCCACTGGCGGTCCGGACGCCTCTGGTGAGATGTCCAAATTGAAATCGCTCCAATAATAGGTTGGTTACAGATCAAAGTGCAATCATTCAAGCTGTCAGCCTGTCATGGTGAGGTTCAGCACTACGGCTGACTTCTGTGCTTTTTTTGCGGCCAGAAGCGATTCATCATGGGTTTGACACTGATACCATGCAGCAATATCGACAGCATCACCACCACCAGCGTCAGGTGGATCATTTCCAGCGCCAGCTCTTCCGGCAGGCCATGCTGAATGGCATACATCAGATAATACAGGGATCCGATGCCACGCACGCCGAACCAGCCGACCAGCCCTTGCAGGCGCCAGGGCGTGCCAGTGCCGACCAGACCAATGATCACGCTCAGCGGACGGGCTACGGCAAACAGAAAAAACGCCAGCCCCACCGCTCGCCAACTCCATGAGTCCACAAACGCCATGCCGCCGATCATCAGTACCAGAACGAGCACTGACAGCCTCTCCAGATGCTCCTTGAAAATCAGTGACGCTTCGCTGACGCGATGCGAGGATGCGTCTGTCTGATGTTCCTGCGGGCTGTCTGAGTGCTGTCGCTGTCGGATCTTCCGCGCGGCGTCAAACAGTTTGAGTTCAGTCTGGCGTAAGGCGACTGCAGCGAAGAAGACGGCAAGAAAGCCCCATGCGTGCAGCCACAGGCTCAACCCGTAGACCAGAGCAATCAGCCCGAGACCCAGAAAATCATCCAGTAAGCCCGGCTCTTTGCCATCGCCGCGCATACGGGCACTGATATGAGCCAGCGCCCAGCCAGCGGCCACACCGATGGCAATGCCCGCTATGGTTGCCCATAACACGTCTGCCAGCACCCAGTTGACACCAAACTCCCCCAATTCATGCAGACCTAGCAGGCCCAGTCCCAGCATCACAAAGGGAAAGGCGCTGCCGTCGTTCATGCCTGCCTCGCAGGTCAAAGTGAAGCGCAGGCGATCTCGGTCTTCTGCGTCGCGAGTCTGCACATCGGTGGCCAGTACGGGATCAGTGGGGGCTATAATCGCGCCCAGCAATACAGCGGCCCCAAGCGACAGACCAAGGGCGAAGTGCGCAAAGCTGGCCACCAGCGTGACGGTGGCGGCCATGGAAATGAGGGCCAGAAATACTGGTACCCGCCAGCGCGCGAGTGAGACCGGCACCGGCATTTTCACGCCGGCGGAAAACAACGAAATCAGGACCACTACTTCGGTCAGCACTTCAAGCAGCGCTGACTGCTCTAGTGGATTAAAGTGGAAGAGGCCAAAGCCGGTGGGACCCACCAGCAGGCCAACCGCCAGGTAGACGATTGCCGAGGTGACCGGTGCACGCTGGAGAAATGATGTGGTCAGACCCATGGCAAGCAGCAGAGCGCCTACCAGCAAAAACCATCCCGCAGTGGTCATGAAGTTTACTCATTGAGCTCCGGGTCAGAGCAGATTGGCGCAGTCTGGAGCAGCAGGCCGAAGAAAGTCAATGTCGAATCACTGCATCGATGACACGATTGATCTGAATACCGCGACTGTTTCATTCGTCGACTCAAATGCTTGCTCCATAAAATCGCTGTTAGCCGAGTTCTTTACAATCACTATTCCTGCCTTTTGATTAACATAAAGAAACTGATCATAGATGCCAATTGCCATAAATTCGCTATCCGCGTTCTCCGGTATCCACCACTGATACCCATAACCCAGATTGTGGTCTGACGTCTCTCTTTTTCCGGGCTGCAGGTGGGGCGCGTCGGGGGTAACTGAATCTGCTACCCATTGTGCCGGCACAATCTGTTTGCCATTCCATCTGCCATTGTCCCGATAGAGTTTGCCGAACCGCGCGAAATCCCGGGTTCGAATGTTCATGCCGCCCAGCACCATGGGTTCCTGGTTCTCGTCGACAATAAAGACGGCACTGTCTTCAGTCCCTATTTGTGACCATAACTTTTCATTAAAATAGTCAGTGTACTGACGGCCGGTCGCTTTGCGTACGACCATGCCCAGCACGTGGGTATCCAGACTCACGTAGTTCAGGTAGGTACCCGGTTCTCTCTCGCTCTCCAGCGAAGCGGCAAATTCATCAAAAGAACCACCAAAAGCCATTATTCTGCCGAACCTATTGATATCCGAATTAAAACGGTCATAATTTTCATCAAATCGGATTCCGCTCGACATTTGTAGTACGTTTTTGATCGAGACTCCGTCGTAACCAGAGCCCGTCAGTTCAGGCACGTACTGAGTCACAGGATCCTTAAGATTGGCTATATAACCTTCGCCAACTGCAATGCCAAATATGGCAGACAGAAACGACTTCGATGCGGACCAGGATATTCGTCGATCTTCGGCATGGGTTCCCAGATAGTATTCTTCAAATTTAATGTCGTTGTCTTTCAACACCAAAAGGGCTGTGGTACGCGTGCGGGTCAGGAAGTCATCAATGTTTCTGGTCTCACTGTTATAGGTGTACAGCGTCGGCAGACGTTGTTCAGACCGGCCGAAAGTGTATGTGACGTCTGGCTCTTCAATTTCGATGGTCTCAAACATCGTGTCCATGTTGGAGAAATTCCCTACAATCACCTCTTCATCAAAAAGCGTTATCGCATAATAGACTCTGGCTAGTGAAGCGTAGTTCATGAAGGCTAACGTAATGAAAACGGCAAGAATGAAGGCAGATACTGTCAGTAAAGTTCTTAGATTCATACGTTCAGGCCTTTTACGACGTGCTGAGGCATCCGCCGTCGGAGGTTTTAGCTGGGGAGGCGTGGGAGTCTGGTGCCGCATAGGAGTAGCACCCCAATACGCGTGACAACGCAGGTGATGGCCGGGTAGCACTCGGGCATTACAACGACACGTTCGGTTTCCGGCCGGAATCGTATCCCAGCCTCACGTCTTCTTCTGTACGCCGCCTAACGGAGCGCTCCTGAATCCACTGTGGCGCATCGTAGTAAAGAAGGTTCTGTAACCAGTACTGGATGTACGAATCTGAATACACCTCTGCGCCGACCTGCCGGTTGCATTGATCTCTCATAGCTAGGTATCCTGCATTGAACCCATCGGAGTTCGCCAGTCTCCTGCTAACTACAAGGAATGCCCCTTGGCCACCAGCCTGCTCGTGCTGCTCGATGATATTGCCTCCGTTCTCGACGATGTCTCCCTGATGACCCGGGTGGCGGCGAAAAAGACCGCCGGGGTGCTGGGTGATGACCTGGCGCTGAATGCCCAGCAGGTCGCCGGGGTAAAGCCGGCCCGCGAGTTGCCGGTAGTCTGGGCCGTTGCCCGGGGCTCAGCGCGCAACAAACTGATTCTGGTGCCGGCAGCGCTGCTGATCAGTGCGTTCGTGCCGTGGCTGATCACGCCGCTGTTGATGGTGGGGGGCGCCTACCTGTGTTACGAAGGCGCGGAAAAACTGGCGCATCGGTTCCTGCACGACACCGCAAAAGAGCACGCGCAGACAATGCAGAATCTGTCAGGCGACCCCAAGGACGTGGTGGCCAGGGAAAAAGACAAAATCAAGGGCGCGGTGCGCACCGATTTCATCCTTTCCGCGGAAATCATCGCAATCACGCTGGGTACGGTGGAAGAGGCCCAGTTTCTGCAACAGGTACTGGTACTCTCGGGCATCGCGGTGATCATGACCGTGGGGGTCTACGGTCTGGTTGCCGGTATTGTCAAACTGGATGATGCGGGCCTGGCCCTGAGCCAGCAGACCAGCAGTGCCGCAAAAAAAGCAGGCGCCGGCATTCTCTGGTTTGCACCCTGGCTGATGCGTTCGCTCTCTGTAGTGGGCACTGCCGCCATGTTCATGGTGGGTGGTGGCATTCTCACCCACGGCGTATGGGTGGTACAGCACTGGATTGAAAACAGCGCCGTACTGGCGGCGGAGCTACCCTACGTGGGCATGGTGGTTGGTGGCCTGCTGCCTACCCTGTTGAATGCCGGTATCGGCATCGCAGTCGGTGCGGCGATTGTGGCGGTGATTACCCTGGGCAGCCGACTGCGTCGGGGCTAGGGCGCTATCAACCCCGCCCGGATGGCAATGATCGCCAGCTCGGCACTGTTGCCCGCACCCAGCTTCTGCTTGATGTTATAGAGATGTGTGCCGATGGTGCGCGGGCTCAGCGACAAGGCATCGGCTATTTCCTGCACCGATCTGCCTTTGGCCAGCTCAATAAAGACCTTGAATTCCTTTTCGGTCAGGGCATCCACGGGATTTTTTGATCCCGAGACCTGTTCGACCGCCATGGCCTGGGCGATGTCGGGCTCCAGATAGATCTGCCCTTTATGGACCGCACGTATGGCCTGCATCAGTACTTCGGCGGCGCTGCGTTTGGTGACATAGCCGGCAGCACCGGCCTTCAGCACCCGCCTTGCATGCATGACATCTTCATGGGCCGACAACACCAGGATTTTCTGTTGAGGCGCTTTGGCCAGCACCCGGGCAATGGTTTCCAGGCCGCCAATACCGGGCATGGAAATATCCAGCACCAGCACATCCGGTGCCAGGTCCTGAAACTGTTTGACGGCCTCTTCGCCGCTCTGCGCTTCACCAATGACATGGATATCGTCAGAACCCTGCAGTAGCAGCTTGAATCCCATACGCACGACGGTATGGTCGTCCACCAGCATAACGTTGATTTTTGTGTTGCTCATGGCTTGTCCTGGTGCAGGGGCAGTGTGGCAACAATAGTGGTGCCGGCGCCGGGATCTGACTCAAAGCGCACGTCGCCACCAAACGCCTGTACGCGCTCCTTGATACCAACGATGCCAAAGCGTTGGCTTTCGGCCAGCTCACTGTCCATGCCCTTGCCGTCATCGCTGACCCGGATCTGCAGTCGACCCGGAGCGCCGGCCTGCAATGTCAGCGCCACATTTACATGAGTCGCTTCGGCATGTTTAACGGCGTTGGTCAAACATTCCTGAATAACGCGGTATACCGTAATGTTGACGTTTTCATCGAAATTATCAAGGCCGTTTTCAGACGATAACTCGATTGCCAGCTGTGGATGCTGGCGCCGATACTGCGCGACTAGCTCTGCGATGGCATCATTTAGGCCCAGGTGATCCAGAGCGCTGGGCCTGAGCTGTCGAATCATGGCATGGACGACGTCATAAATGTGAGACGCGACCTCGACAATTGTGCGGGCGTTATCACGTGTTTCGTTCTGGCTTTCGTTCTGACTTTCGTGCTCACGCGATGCGATCGCGGTGCCGATGGTCTTGATCGCGGTGACACATTGACCAAGCTCATCGTGCAGCTCTCTGGCGATGGCGCGTCGTTCGTCTTCCAGCTTCACCTGGATGAGCTGGGTAAAGCGCCGGTTCTGTTCCAGTTCAAGCTCGGCAGCCAGGCGCTGTTGTTCTTCTTTTGCCAGTCGCGCATTTTCGATCAGTGCGTCCTGCAGCGATGAGGTCATTCTGTTGAAGGTCTGGGAAATGGCCTCGAACTCTGGCAGGCGGTAGCTTTCCAGTCTGACGTTATAGTTGCCCTGCTCAATCTCGGACAGCGCGGTGACGATGTCTTTCACCGGTTTCAGCGTATGTCCCAGAATCAGGAACACGGCTATATTGAGCAGTACAAAGAACACCAGGATAAAAAGTGAGAACTGCCACAGCTCATCCCAGGCATCCAGCACGGAGCGGGATGAGTCAGGTGTAATCAGTATTGACCCCCGCGCGATAGGCAGTCGGACTTCTTCTGCGCCGGGTGCAACAAGCGCCGTGAACCAGTCAGGTGCCCAGCGGCCCGCTTTGTAATCAGACGGGGGTGACTCGTATAGCAGCGTGTTGTTGCTGTCATAAAGCCGGACCTCATTGGCACGCACCCGGCCTACATTACTCAGGTACTCGGTCATGCTTGCCAATGGATCGTTGCTGAGCGCGGATTCAACCGGCGATGGTAAAATGGCCTGTAACAGCTGGATGGCAACCCGGGTCCCGGCCTCGATTTCCTGATCGATGGATTTGCGCTTGTAGTCGATCAGCATGTAAGCCATGACGATCACACAGGCGACACCGATCAGGGAAATGGTCAGGCTGACTCTCAGGCGCAGGTTCATCGCAGCGGCTCCGTTACTGACTGCCGAGGCGGTCGCGAAGAGCATCGGCCTCTTTGCGCAGGATCGGTGCCAGTTCGTCTGACAGACCACCATGGCCGGCATTGCTCACCATGTGCAGTGTGCTGTTGGGCAGGCACTGATTCAGTCGCCAGGCAGTGACGGGAGGACAAACAAAATCCAGCCCACCCTGCACAATGGTGGTGGGCGTTTGTATAGCCCGTGCTGCTTCGAGCAACGCCGTGTCAGCCAGGAAGCACTGGTTTTTGAGAAAATGCAGTTGCACGCGGGCGCGATCAAGCAGGCCCCGGCTGGCCTGCAGTGCTGGTGTTGGAGCCGCGTCAGTTGATTCAGTACCGATTTTCATAATCTGCATCTCGTACTCTGTCCAGCGTCTGGCGGCCTCGCTGGCGAGGCCCTCATCGCTTGCAAACACGGCCTGGTGGTAAGCGTCGATCAGGTCCTCACTCATGCCGTCCGCCAGCTGTTGCCACGCCTGGGGGGCAAAACGCGCCAGTCCCCGGGTGAACCATGAGACCTCGGCTTCGGAGGCCAGGAAAATGCCGCGCAGTATCATCGCTTCGACATGCTGAGGGTACTGCAGTGCGTATGCCAGCGCCAGTGTGCTGCCCCAGGAGCCGCCAAAAAGGCTCATCCTGCCACTGATGCCCAATGCCTCGCGGATACGGTTGAGATCCCCGATCAGCGCCTGGGTATTGTTGTCCTGCGTTTCACCCGCGGGCAGGGACTGGCCGCAACCGCGCTGATCAAACAGCACGATATCGAAAAACGCCGGGTCAAAGTAGCGCCGATGTGCGGCACCGGTCTGACTGCCCGGGCCGCCATGCAGGAAGATAATCGGGTGACCGCCTCGTTTACCACTGCGCTCAACGTATAGCGAATGACGTGAGGAAACGGGCAGCTGTTCGACAAAATAGGGCTCAATCGGTGGGTATAGCTTGTTGATAGTCAGCTCCGGTATTGGTGGTAAGCGTCAAAGGCTAGCCAGGTAAATAGGAAACCTGAGCTTTTTTACAGTCTTACGGCCACTTTGCCAATAGCGCTGCCCGCAATCTAATGAAAATCATGAGTGGCTTTTACTGATAATCCGGCAGCGCGATGGTGTCTGTCGGGGCCAGAATCGGGTGGTCTGGTGTTCAGGCAGTTGAAGCTGGCTGGGCGCAGACCCCGGGGAAACCGGGATAACCCAACTACTGTGGAGATTAGACCTATGTGGACTAAACCAGATTATACCGAAATGCGTTATGGCTTTGAAGTGACCATGTATTTCGCCAGCCGTTAATTGGCTGGTTGATGCATGGAGATTGACCCCGGAGAGAAAGTCGCCTGCTCACGAGGCTGCTTTCTCTCTGCTTTGATGACAGCAGAATTTGAGTAAGGAAAAACCATGAGAGTACGCGTTCTGGGTTCTGCCGCTGGTGGTGGCTTCCCGCAATGGAACTGCAACTGCCCGAACTGTGACGGCGTGCGCAAGGGCACCATCAAGGCATCACCGCGTACCCAGTCCTCGATCGCCATCAGCAGCGACAATATCAACTGGCTGCTGTTTAATGCCTCGCCCGATATCCTGGCCCAGTTTCAGCGTTTCCCGGAACTGCAACCGGGGCGCGCCATTCGTGACACCGCCGTGAAAGCCATAGTGCTGATGGACGCGCAGATTGATCATACCACTGGACTGTTTATGCTGCGCGAGGGCAAAACACCGCTGGATATCTATTGCACGGACATGGTCCACGAGGACCTGACGCAGGGCAATCCAGTCTTTAAAGTATTGGAGCATTTTTGTGGCGTGTCCTGGCATCAGATCCCGACCGCTCCCGGACACACGTTTGCGGTGGACGGCATTGACGATATTCGCATCACCGCCGTGCCACTGAGCAGCAAGGCTCCGCCATTCTCGCCGCATCGCCATGATCCTCACGAAGGCGACAACATCGGTATACAGCTGGAAGATACGCGTACTGGCAAAAAGCTGTTTTATGCGCCCGGCCTGGCCGCCATCGAGTCGCACCTGCTGCCATTCATGCAGCAGGCGGATTGTCTGCTGGTGGACGGCACCTGCTGGACCAATGACGAGATGCAGGCCCTGGGTATCAGCAACAAGTTGTCGCTGGACATGGGACATATGCCGCAGTCCGGCACCGGCGGCATGATCGAGGCGTTAAGGCCATTACCCGCGTCACGCAAGATCCTTATCCACATCAACAACACCAATCCCATCCTGCGTGAAGACTCCAGCGAACGTCAGGTTCTGCAGCAGGAAAATATCGACGTGGCCTTTGACGGCATGGACTTCAGCCTTTGACAGTTCATCCAACCGACCTTTTACTGCCAGTGCAGGAGCCTGTGTATGACTACTGATAGCGCAGTGCCATGGTCAGCCGAGGAGTTCGAAGCCCGGCTGCGCGGCAAAGAATCCTGTTATCACATTTTCCATCCGTTCCACATTGCGATGAACAGTGGACAGTGCACCAGAGAACAGGTGCAGGGTTGGGTGCTCAACCGTTTCTACTACCAGGTCATGATTCCGATCAAGGATGCGGCAGTCATGTCGAATATGCCGGACCGGGATCATCGTCGCTTATGGATACAGCGTATCCTGGATCATGATGGCGCTGACGGGGAAGAGGGCGGCATCGAGGCCTGGCTGGCGCTGGCTGACGCGGTGGGACTTGAGCGCGAGCAGGTAATCTCACTTGAACATGTGGCACCTGGCGTTAAATTTGCGGTCGATGCCTATGTCAACTTCGCCAGAACGGCTCCCTGGCAGGAGGCTGTGTGCTCGTCACTGACCGAACTGTTTGCGCCGACCATCCACCAGAAGCGTCTGGACAGCTGGCCGCAGCATTACCCGTGGATTGATGCAGCCGGTTATCAGTACTTTCGCAAGCGCCTGTCCGAAGCACGACGCGATGTTGAACACGGTGTAAGGGTGACGCTGGCACACTTCAAAACCCGGGTGGAGCAGGAGCGGGCCCTGGATATTCTGCAGTTCAAACTGAACGTGTTGTGGACCATGCTCGATGCCATGCAGGTCACCTATGGCATCGGTGACACCAACAGCGGTGCGATTGCGAGGATGGCTAAATGAGTCTTGCTGTAGAAAAACCGCTAAGACTTGCCCGGCAATACAAACTGCAGTGGGAAAAGGCCCAGGACGCCTGGGTTTTGCTGTATCCCGAAGGGCTGATCAAGTTGACCGGTAGCGCGGGCGAGATTCTTCAGCGCATTGACGGGCAGCGCACTGCCACGGACATCATCAGCAGTCTGCAGAGCGCCTTCCCGGACGCTGATCTGCAGCAAGACGTCACCGACTTTCTGGAGCATGCTCATGACAAAGGCTGGATCACCACCGACTGACACCATCAAACCGCCTCTGTGGGTCAATGCCGAGATCACCTACAAGTGTCCCCTGCACTGTGTGTTCTGCTACAACCCGCTGAACTATGCGTCGACCTTTGAAAAAGAGTTGACCACTGACGAGTGGCTGAAGGCGCTGCGCGAGGCGCGTGAACTGGGTGCCGTGCAGTTGGGCATTTCCGGCGGCGAACCTTTGATGCGCGATGATGCAGAAGTGATTGTCGCCGAAGCCAGCAAGATGGGTTATTACGTCAACCTGCTGACCTCGGGCATTGGCCTTACTGAAAAGCGTATTGCCGCGTTCAAGGCCGGCGGCCTGGATCAGATACAGTTGTCGTTTCAGGACTCCACAAAAGAAATGAATGACTTCCTGTCCAGCACCCGCACCTTCGACCTGAAACTCAAGGTCGCCAGACTGATCAAACAGTATGATTATCCGATGGTGCTGAACGTTGTTCTGCACCGATTGAACATTGATCATATTGAACAGATCCTGGAGATGGCCGAGGAGATGCAGGCGGATCACGTGGAGCTGGCCAACAGCCAGTATTATGCCTGGGCCCTGAAGAACCGCGAGCACCTGATGCCCAGTCGTGAGCAGCTGGAGCATGCAGAGGCGGTCTGTAATCAATTCCGTGCCCGCCTGGGCAACAAGATGAAACTCTATTTTGTGGTGCCCGATTATTATCAGGACCGCCCCAAGGCCTGTATGAATGGCTGGGGCACCGTGTTTCTGAATATCGCACCGGACGGGCTTGCGCTGCCGTGCCATGAGGCCCGCATGCTGCCCGGACTGGAGTTTCCCAATCTGCGTGATCACGACGTGCGCAGTATCTGGTACGAGTCGGAAGCGTTTAACGCCTACCGTGGCGATAGCTGGATGAAAGAGCCGTGTCGCAGCTGCGATGAGAAAGACAAGGACTTCGGCGGATGCCGCTGCCAGGCTTTTATGCTCACCGGCGACGCCCGTAATGCGGACCCTGTGTGCAGTAAATCTCCTCACCACTCGGTGGTGACCGATCAGGTGGCGCTGGCGCAGCAACCGCGAATCCCGGACGACGAAGTACGGCCGCTGATCATTTTTCGGGATGACGGTAATTCGCGCCGGTTATCATGACGGTTTCTGCATATTCATTAGTACAATAAGTGTGTTAGTTCACACAAAAAAAGGGCTCTCCGATTTTTTAATCGAAGAGCCCTTTCTGTGCTGATGAACTGACGATCATCGATCGAAAATATTCATCTTGCGTCTAAACGTAAGATTCAGACATCAAACAGGCCGTCATCACCGGCGTCGTCCCAGTCATCGCCGTCCCAATGACCGTCTTCATCTTCGTCATAGTACTCGTAGGTTCCGGTGTAAAATTCATTGGAATCCAGATAGCCATCGTTATCCTCGTCCCAATTATCATAGTCATAATCGAAGTCGTCGTTCCACTCGTTCTCGCCGAGTAGGCCGTCGTCATTCATATCCCAGTCTGAAAAAACACCCATCTCGTCTGCGGAGCGGTGATATTCATCACTGGTAATCATGTCGTCACTATTGGCGTCGGTGTTTTCGAATGTATCCGCCGTGGCGACGCCGGCGCCGAATGTCGCAAAGAGCATGCCTAATGCCAGAGCGGTTTTTCGGAAAGGTGTTTCACTGAATTCCTGTGCTGAAAATTTCATATAAGACCTCCTGATCTTAATCCATGAAAATGCAGAGGAAAAAACAAAATAGATCCGCTTGTTAACAGAGGTTAAAGCAGACTCGTGTTTTTCTGCTCGAAAGCGAACTGTCCCTCTGCATTGATTTTAACCCTACACCTGGCGCTCCAGGCTGTCAAATACATGAGTAAAATGTACTGCAGGCACATAAAATAGAACGACCAATATAATAAATATGCGTATGTTATCTTCTTATCATTGGACTCTTCGAAACTGGAAAATACGGCTCATCAGTAATGCGGTCTACTCGCCTGATGCCGACAACGTACCTACGGGGCAGGGGACAGCGATGAGTAACAGCATGCACAACGCGTATGGTCGAAGCCTATCGATTCTCCGCCTGGCGCGCGCCTGCCAGTATACCAGGCAGGGCGTAATTACCTTCATGGCAGGCATATTCGTAGGTACGGTCCGGGGATGGGCGCATGTGCAGGATACCCTTGATGGGTTCAACAAAGGTGTCAGGATCGTTGATGGTAAATTCGTAAACCAGTGAGCCGTTCTTGTTTAAGGTAAAGCGCTCCTCAAGATGCATGTTTTTGGCCGATCCCCAGGCGGCATAGGGTTGGGAAAGGCTGGCGATCCTGTCAGTAAAATTGCGGGTTTGAACCACCAGCGTATCGCCCTGCCAATGTCCTCGCGCATTACCGTTCCATGACGTGATTGCCGGAGGCAGGTGTGGGCGACCATTCAGCGGAATTATACGCGCGTCATGAATCATTTCAGTGACTATCACCACATGATCCTTGAACTGCAGCAATTGCATGTTGTTGTTGTATTTGCTGGGCAGCATGGGCGGGCCCGTATTAAATCCCACCAGACAGCGTTCGGACAGACCGCGATCTTCGGGGCCGTCCTTGCTGATGCCGCCCAGCAGAAAACGTGCCGGACGCTCGCTAAGGACATCGCCGTTGGCAGAACTGCGTTGCAGAGTCGCGCCCTCGCTTAACGGCGGGATACGGCCGTCGGCGGGGCTGACAATGATGGAGGTACGCAGATTGTCACCGACGCCATCCCCCCACTCGTCCCAGAAATCGTTATAACCAATGTTGAGGCCGTCGGGCTCGCGCTCAAAGCGCGCCTGCCGACCACTGACGATCGACTGCTCAAATTCTCTGGCTTCCTGCGCAGTCATGAATGGCTTGTCGGCCTGGTGTTCCGGGCGTTGCAAGGGCGTAAGGGTGGCAAAGCTCCAGTAACCCTGCATGTCGGGCTGACTGAACTCATTCCGGGCTGGCGCGTAAATGTCCTGAGCTGCCAGCACCGATACGGCCACTGTCGCCCCCCGACAGGACGGCCAGCACTGCAACGCTGCACAGGTAGTGCTTTGACCATCTGTTCAAGGAATGACCTCCTCAGCGATTGTGGTTCGAACGTGCGCCGCTAAGGGCAAAGGTATCTCCGGTAGCCCCATTTGTACAGTGCTGCGCGTTCGCTTCTGTGTCCGGTACGGTCCATGGCTGTTGCGGTTCTCCTAACGTTACGCGTGGAACTATGGTAAAACCTTTAAAGATCATCAGCGTGTCATCAGGCGTTAGCTCAGACGATATAAAGAATTGGCTCCACAATGATAGCTATACAGAATGTCAGTAAGTTGTACGGACAGACCACGGTACTTGCGGGAATATCGCTGACCGTGCCCGCTGGCACGACTCTGTCGCTGATCGGGCCCAGCGGCTGTGGCAAATCAACACTGTTGCGCATCGTCATGGGCCTGATCACGGCAGACGAGGGCCAGGTGGCCATCGACAGCGAGGTGATGGCGCCGCAGAATCGACTGGCATTGCGCCAGCGCATGGGCTACGTGATTCAGAGCGGCGGACTGTTCCCGCACCTGACCGCGCATGACAATCTCACGCTGGTCACCCGCTATCTCGGCTGGCGTGTCGATCAGGAGAACCAGCGCATAGGCGAGTTGTGTGATCTGACCGGCATCGACGAAACCTTGCTGGCGCGACGTCCCGGCAAATTGTCTGGCGGCCAGGCCCAGCGCGTAAGCCTGATGCGCGCATTGATGCTGGATCCCCCCGTGTTGCTGATGGATGAACCGCTTGGCGCAATCGATCCGCTGGTGCGTTATGAACTGCAGAATGACCTGCGCAGCATTTTTCGCAAATTAAGTAAAACCGTACTGCTGGTGACGCACGATCTGGGCGAGGCGGCGTTTCTGGGGGACCGTATTGCGCTGATGCAGGAGGGGCAGGTTATTCAGGACGGCCCGGTTCGTGAACTGCTGCACAATCCGGCCACCGCCTTTGTTGAGCAGTTTGTCACCGCGCAGCGCAGTCCGCTGCAGGATCTTTGACATGCGAGCTCTTATTCATATATTCGTCGTTTTCATATCACTGCTGTCTTCTGCTGCCCTGGCCCAGCCGTTGACCATTGGCAGCAAGCTATATACCGAAAATGTGCTGCTGGGACATCTCGCGGCCCAGTCGCTGCAGGATGCGGGATATCCGGTCACCCATAACGAACAGCTTGGTGGCACACGGATCCTCTGGAATGCCCTGCTCAGTGGTGGTATCGATGTTTATCCTGATTATACCGGCACCATCAGCGAAGAGATCCTGGCCGGGCAGAGCATTGACAGCCGGCAGGAGATGGTTACAGCATTGTCGGCGTTCGGGGTCGGTGTTACCGGCAACATCGGTTTTAACAACACCTACGCCCTCGGAATGCGGCGTGAGCAGGCAGAAGCGCTGGGTATCGAGACCATCAGCGATTTGCGTGCGCATCCGGGTCTGCGCTTTGGCTTCAGTAATGAATTCATGGAGCGCCAGGACGGCTGGCCGGGCGTCAGCGCCGAGTACGGACTGGCGCCACTCAGCGTTACCGGACTAGATCACGCGCTGGCTTATCGCGGCATTGCCAGTGGCAACATTGATGTGCTGGACCTGTACTCCACGGATCCGGAAATTGCCTTTTATGATCTGGTGGCACTGATCGACGATCAACAGTTTTTCCCGGACTACGATGCTGTGTTTTTATACCGGAACACACTGCCCCCTGACGCCGTGGCGGCACTGGAGCGCTTTGCCGGTGCTATTGATGAAACGGCGATGATTGCCATGAACGCTGCCGTCAAGCTGGACCAGCGCGACGATGCGGTGGTCGCCGGGGAGTTCATGGACAGTCGCTTTGGCATTGTCTCCGAGCAGGCGGCAATCGGACTGTGGCCGCGGTTTGTGCAAAATACGCTGGACCATCTTACGCTGGTATCGATCTCTCTGGGCATGGCCATTATCGTGGCTATCCCCATGGGAGTGCTGGCGGCCAAGGTGCGGGCCCTGGAAACGCTGCTACTCGGCATCAGCAGCATTCTGCAAACTATCCCGTCGCTGGCGTTGCTGGTGCTGATGATTCCACTGTTCGGCATCGGCGCCCTGCCTGCCATCGTCGCCATGTTTCTGTACAGTCTGCTGCCCATCGTTCGCAACACCCATGCTGGCCTCCGGCAGATCCCCGCACCTGTGATGGAATCTGCACGGGCACTGGGCTTGCCCAACTCCCTGATACTGAGGCGTATCGAGCTGCCCATAGCCATCCCCTCAATTCTCTCCGGCATCAAGATATCTGCAGTCATGAATGTCGGTGTAGCGACCCTGGGTGCCCTGATTGGCGCCGGCGGTTATGGCCAGCCCATCCTGACCGGCATCCGCCTGGATAATACGGCGCTGATTCTGGAAGGGGCGATTCCGGCTGCGGTGCTCGCGCTGCTGGTGCAGGGCCTGTTTGATCTGGTGGAAAAGCGGATACGGTGAGCAGGTCGGCCTGCCGCATGCTCTGGAACCCTCCCCGGAGCAGGTGGGTAAGTCGCCGTCAGGAAATTGCGCCCCGCAAGTGTGGTCAGCCTCGACAGCTGGCTGAATGGTCATGATCCGCTGCGGCAATGTGTCGCATTTTCTCTTTGACAAAGTTGCTGCACTATAACGACATGGAAATGTACCAATCGTTATAGCGGAGCCACGATGCCAACAACTCTTACTCTCAACGCATTCAGAATGTCCCGGATCGCCATGGCGATTGTTATGTCAACAGTTGCTGTCGGCGCCGTTGCTGCCGAACCGCCCGCTGACATCGAACAGATTGTCATTGAAGGCCAGCGCCACACAGCCGGCGGTCACCTGAAAACGATCAGTGAAGCAGATGTCAGAAGACTGTCAGCCTCAACCAGTGACACCGCCAGCCTGCTGGCTAATCTGGCGGGCGTGAGCGTCAACCAGACGGGCGCGGTGTCCAGTTTGCCCATGATTCGTGGTCTGTCGGATGATCGCTTGCGCATCAAGGTGGATGGCATGGACATGATCTCGGCCTGCCCCAATCACATGAATCCGCCATTGTCTTACATGGCGCCCAGTGATGTAGGCCAGATGACGGTGTTCGCCGGTATTACGCCGGTCAGTGTCGGCGGTGACAGTATCGGTGGTACGGTGATCAGTGAGTCAAAAGCGCCGTCATTCTCCGACACTGCTGTCGTTGAAGGCGATGTAGGTGGATTCAGTCGCAGCAACAATAATGCCTATGGTACGAATGTCAGGGTCAGCCGAAGCACACAGACTTCCTTTGTCAGCTACAGTGGCAACTACAGCCAGGGTGATAATTATACGGCGGCAGAAAATTTTAAAACCACGACCCAGTCAGGACGCCCAGGGCATACCCTGCCGCTGGACGAGGTAGCCTCAACTGCGTATGAGACGCAGAACCACAACCTGCGTTATGCCTACCGCACCGACGAAAACCTGATCGACGCGCAACTGGGTTATCAGAATATGCCCAGCCAGCTTTACCCCAATCAGCGCATGGACCTGCTGGACAATCAGCAGGTGCGCTTGAATGTTAACTGGCAGCGCGAAATGGACTGGGGTCAATTGCAGACCCGCGTTTATCACGAGCGGGTTGAGCATGGCATGGATTTCGGCCCGGACCGACAGTTCTGGTATGGCACCAACGCCGTGGGTGGCAACCCCTGCGATACCATCCGGTTTTATGATGACCCTGCTGGCAGCTGTGCGGCGGGCATGCCAATGTTCTCTGATTCGCAGAATACAGGTCTGAGTGTGACCGCGGAGATTGAGCTGCCCGCGCGTGGCATGTTGCGTGTGGGCGCTGATCTTCAGCAGTTCAGACTGGACGATTACTGGACTGCCTCCGGCGGTGCGATGGGACCTGGCACTTTCCAGAATATCAATAACGGGCAACGTGATCGCAGTGCTCTATTCGCCGAGCATGAGCTGCAGTTGAGCGATGCATGGCTGGTCATGTACGGCGCTCGCGTCGAGCGTGTGGTGCGCAATGCGGACGAGGTGCAGGGTTACTCGACAGCCATGAACGCCCTTGGCATGCAGGCAATGCAGGCCAATGCATTTAACAATGCAGACCGCAAAACCTCCGACACCAATATTGACCTGACACTGCTGACACGTTACGAAATCAACGAGCAGGTCAATATGGAGGTGGGTGTAGCCCGGAAAACACGCTCGGCCAACCTGTACGAAGCCTACCCGTGGTCGTCGTGGATGATGGCTGCTTCGATGAACAATCTGGTGGGCGATGGCAATGGTTACGTAGGTAACCTGAACCTGGAACCTGAAGTTGCACATACGCTTTCCGGCAGCCTTAACTGGCGCAGTGCTGACCGCAACTACGAGGCCAGCATCAATCCGTACTTCACCAGGGTTGATGATTATATAGATGCCGTAGCGGCCAATGCCATGTGGCGTCCTGGTCAGTACAATGTGCTGCAATACCAGAACCAGCAGGCTGATCTTAAAGGCGTCGACCTGACGCTGTCAGCGAATCTTTTTAATAACGCCAGCGGCCAGTGGCAATTGGCTGGCAATCTGAGTTACATAGATGCAGAGAATACAGATAGCGGCGCCGGTCTCTATAATATCATTCCCATGCAAGGGCGGCTGTCGCTGTCCCAACAGTTGGCTGGTTGGGACAACAGCCTGGAGTGGGTATTTGCCGGTGACAAGGATGACGTGTCTGCCATCCGTAACGAGATGGGCACCGACAGTTACTCAATCTTCAACCTGCGCCTGAGCCATACCTGGGATCAGGTTCGTCTGGATCTGGGCGTCGAGAATCTGCTGGATGAGTTCTACTATCTGCCAGCCGGCGGTACCTATGTGGCGCAGGGCTCGACCATGACCATGAACGGTATTCCATTTGGTATCGGTGTGCCTGGCATGGGGCGCTCCCTGTTCGCGGGTATCAACTACAGTTTCTGAACTGGGGGAAACACGAGAACCGTAAGCAGACTGAAGCGCCGATAGTGTTGGAAACTTAGCCGGAACAAGCGGATGAATTACCTTGCAGAAATCTCTCCTGCAAAAACAATTCAATCTCCTTGAAGTGGTTCAGCACGGACGCATGGTCGCCTTCCACGGCCAGGTGTTCCACATAGTGAGGGAAGTCCTCGTCTGTCAGTCGCTGTTCCATGGCATTTGACATTTCGGTAGATGGCCAGAACTCATCGCGGGTCGCCGATACAAAGAATATCGGCCCTTTGATGGTCTCTACCGGGATGGCCGCCGTATTCATGGCCTCCTCGTTCTTAATCATCTCTTCCCATGCTGCGCGCAGATCGCCCTTGAGCAGGGCAGGAGTAGCGCTCCATGGCACCGGCACAAAATCAAATGGTTCTCCATTCAGGGAGAAGGACGAGGTATTCATTGTCGTGGTGTGTCCTGCAAAAACCGCACTGCCAGGCACCATGGCAACAACCGCGTCAATATCAGGGTATTCGCTGGCAAGCAGCAGCGCCGCCTCCGCCCCCTTGGAGCCACCGATCAATGCGACACACTGGCTGTTAATGGCCGGATCACTCGATGCTTCCAGAATCGCATTGTAAATACCTTCGAGTGCGATTCGATCAAGTTCCTGGGGCGTATTGTTCGCGCCAAAGTACCCGATGGCCAGAAAGGCGTAACCTTGAGAAATGAACTCGTCACGCTGGGCTGCCCAATAGTCGCTGGCCCAGGCATTGCCACCTTCAGCTCCGCCCAGACCGACCAGTAGCGGTTGGTTGGCGCCTTCACCCGAAAAAAGCTTCGCGTCTACCTGACCGTGATTATCCGGGAAGCTTCCACTGTGATCGCGCCGGCCTGAAAGCACGCTGACAAGAGCCACAATGACAAGCAGCGTCAGTGAAGCCAGCACAGTCCACTTAAAGATTCTGGTCGTCGTGATCATCGAAGATACTCTGGTTGTGAGTTACTCACCGGAAAGAGAAGCAAGGATTAATAAAAGCAGATCGCAAGGCCGGCGGCAAGTGCCCAATAGGCCGATTGCGGTAACTTCTGCAGGCAGAGTCTTTTAGCGGCCGCCCCCGCGGGGCCCGAATGTCGCCCCGGGACGAGTCGGCATCACATCCCGATATCGGTTACACTTGCTGCGTCGATCGATCTCAATTCACGCACAACGAAGCTACGGGATATTCATGACAACACCGACGACCAATCTGCAAATGTTTTCCACCCTGACCGAGTCTGGCGAACTGCGCCTGGACCTGCAGGAAAAGCCGATTCCAGCACTCGAGGCCAACCAGGTACTGGTGCGCGTTGAGGCCACACCCATCAACCCGTCGGACCAGGGCGTGATGTTTGGCTGGTCGGATATCAGTGCCGCCACCACGACTGGCTCAGGCAAGGATACAGTGTTGACGGCACCGGTTGCCGAGCAGGGCATGCGCGTCATGAAGGCGCGGGTGGGCCAGGCGCTGGCGGTAGGTAATGAGGGCGCGGGTACTGTGGTTGCGACGGGAAGCTCGGAACTCGCCGAAAGCCTGGCTGGCAAGGTAGTGGCGGTGATGGGCGGCAGCATGTATGCGCAATACCGCGTGGTAAACGCTGACGCGTGCCTGCCATTGCTGGATGGGCATACCGCCAAGGATGGTGCGTCGTGTTTCGTTAATCCGCTTACTGCGTTGTCCATGGTTGAAACCATGAAGATGGAAGGCCATTCGGCACTGGTGCATACCGCCGCCGCCTCCAATCTGGGTCAGATGCTGGTACGCATTTGCCAGGCTGACGGTGTAGAGTTGGTCAATATCGTACGCAAGGACGAGCAGGCCGCCTTGTTGCGTGAAATGGGCGCCAAATACGTTATCAACAGCAGTTCGGACAATTTTACGGCTGAGCTGACCGACGCCATTCATGCCACCGGCGCCACGCTGGCATTTGATGCCACCGGCGGCGGCACGCTGGCGTCTGACATTCTTGCCTGCATGGAAGCAGCCGCGGCGCGCACGCCGGGCGCCTACAGTATCTATGGCTCGGTCAAGCACAAGCAGGTTTATCTCTACGGGAACCTGGATACCTCAGCGACCGTGCTGCAGCGTGCCTATGGCATGGCGTGGGGCGTCGGTGGGTGGTTGCTGCCCAACTTCCTGGCCAAAGCCGGCATGGAAGTCGCTTCACGGCTAAGAACACGCGTTGCCCGAGAACTGAAAACCACGTTTGCCAGTCATTACACCAATGAAATTTCTCTGGCGGAGGCGCTCAATGCTGACACTGTGCGCCAGTATTACGCCAAGCACACCGGTGAGAAGTTCCTGATTTGCCCGCAGAAGTGAACGTGATTCGCCATGCTGGCGGCCACTGTCGCTAGCATGGCAAATTACTTTTTGTACTCTTCGTACAGCGCGCGCGGCCAGTAGCGCACCGGCTCAACCCCTTCTGCCTCTATCAGGTCTGCCTTGATGCGCTCGTAATCGTAGCAGTTGAGCTCGAAAAGGTTGCCCCATGGGTCAGCAAAGTTGTAGGCCCAGCACATGTCGAAGTCGACAATGTCGTTGATATGTAATGGCTGGCCGGAGGGGCCGTTGATGCCGTTCGGCAGTGATCTGGCAAAATCGATGAAGCTCTCAGCATCGATGCTGAAAGCAACCCCGGTTACCTGCGGGGCCATCGGGTGGCCTTCGCTGGCCTCGAACAGCGCGAGCATGGTCTTTCCGCCATCCGCTGATATTTGCACTGGTCCGCCTTCAATACCTCTGGCCCAGAAGTCGTACTTGTCGACGGCTTCAAAGCCCAAATAATCGGCGTACCACTTCGCCGCCAGCTCCCGATCGGGCACGCGGATATGGACGTGATCGAGCCGTCCCATTCGAAACTTTGTCTGGCTCATGCTGGTCTCTTGTCTGGTTTCGTAACGCACAATCTAACTGTCGCAGAGCCTGGAGACAATAAGCAAAAGGGAAAAACAGAATAGTACCCCCCCGATCGTATAGTCCGTGGAACACGGTTCGATGGGGGATACCTCTGCTGTCGCTCTCTCGTTTCAGGCACTGATGCGCGATATGGACCTTCTGCGTCTGTAAGTGATGCCTGCCAGGCCCATACCAAGCAGCAGCAGGCTTGACGGCACAGGAACCGTGCTTGGCTGATCGATCACAACATCATTGATGGAAACGCCGGCAAAGGCGAATGCAGAATCGAAAGCGGTGTCATTGGCATTGGTCACGCCAAAGCCGAGCGAGTAAGTTCCGCCGGTTGTGAACGTATATCCCATCTCGATCCAGCCCGTATTGCCACAGCCGGCAGCCCAGCAGCCGCCCGAGTCGCCGCCCAGTGGCGAAAAGTCGGTTTCGTTGGGAATGATAGCCGTGGAGGCGGGGTCAAGCGTGACGCCCGCGCCCAAACCTGGCAGGCCGAACCCCGGTACCGTATCACCTGTTGGTGTGGTACGGGCATTGAAAAGCAGAAAATCAAAAATGCCTCCGGAGAAAAGGCCTGCCCAGGCGTACTCGGGAAATCCGTCGCCATCCGAGGTAATGTAGTTGAAATAGAAATTCAGATCATCACCGGAGTTGACAGAAAACGTCGGCGTGTTCGCCAGTGACCCGTCGGTCTCCAGTCCCGTGGAGCCAACCGGCAGGGTGCCACCACCGTTTACGCCTCCGTTGGTGGAAATCCATTGGTAGGAACTGAAACCCGGTGCCAATGTAACATCTCCGTCGGCTGCTGTGTTGGTGCCACAGTTTCCGGCGCACGTCCAGCCGGAGGGAAGCGGAGCAGCAAAGCTGCTGACCGCAAAACCAGCCAGCAACGTGGCGGTTGTCAATACAATGAAATAAAGCTTTTTCATACGGTATGCTCCTTGAAGGTTGTTTCGTTATTTGAACGCAACATCCTGTCGGCTGGACGGGCGTGAAACGCTCAAGGAGCATATGCAACTAGCATACCGACGATTCCAATATATATATTTTCATCGAAATTTCAGTAGCATGGGTATGCGGTCGTGTATATTTTCAGTACTCTTCGTGCGGGGGTTCTCCGCGACTGTAATATATTTCGACACGAGCCCCGCGGTCGCGAGGTACTAGTCGATTTCAGCAAGACGTGCCGTTTGCTCGGCATCCGGCCTGTGGCGCAGTTCCAGAATCACATCGGCCAGTGTTTTCTCACGCGCCGTGGCGTATTCGTTGTCGCGAATCGACTCGAGCTTATCGATGTGATCGGGATGTACGGCATGTTCAAAACTCTGCACTGCAGCGGCCAGGGTTCGGATCGCTTCACTCTCTGATTCATTGCCCATCAGTTCCTTTAGGTGTTGTTCCTGCTCTTCAGTCGGCGAGTGATCAAAGTTGAGCAGTACTTCGGCAATGATGGACGCTGACTGGTCCAGAGGTGGTGCCGTTTCGGTCAGACTCTGCGCCAGGCCAAGTGATGAGGCGGTAGCGATCACGGTGAGGAAAAATGCTGTGCTGATGTTCATATAACCTCCATGACGAGTGGTGCCAGTTTGAAAAATCGTGTGCATAATCGCTTTTGTACGCCTTTACTGCTCATGGTGCAACCGCTTGCCGGACGGGGCATAAATACGCGTTCCTGAGTTTGGCACTCGTGTGTTGTGCCGTACAGAGAAGCAGAAGAAAATCCGCTTATGCTGTTGCGATGACTAACAGTGCGCCAAGCCCTAATAATGTTATAAAAATTTCGTTTATCGTGGGCGCGATAGTGGTACTCGGACTGCTGGTTTGGCAGCTTGCCGGACTGTGGGTGCACCTGTTTGCCGGCATTCTGTTCGCCACCATTTTGAGCAGTGCTGCGGCCCAGATTGAGAGATTCACACCCCTCGCCCCGCCCTGGTCTCTTGTGCTTGCCACGACGTTGATTGCCCTGCTGGCCGTTGCATTTATGCTGTTGGTTGGCTTCCAGATCAGTGAACAGTTTGCCAGCCTGGTTGAGCAGCTTCCCCAGTACATCGCCAGCGTCGGCGACCAGCTCGGAATGCAGGACCTTGAGCAGCGGATGACCCGGCGGCTGGAGGAGGTTTCTGCTGATACCGGTTTGCTGGGAACGGTAACCTCATATGCCAGCAGCACAATTGCGGCGATAACGAGCATTGTATTGATCCTAATTATCGGCATTTATCTGGCGATTAATCCACAGGATTACCTGCGCGGATTTCTGCTGCTTGTGCCCAGCAGTCATACTGAAAAGATTCATGACACGATGGTTAATATCGGTTTCGCTCTACGTCAGTGGCTGGGTGGCCAGTTGATCATCATGATTATTGTCGGCACCATGGTGTCTGTCGGGCTGTGGGTGATTGGCCTGCCGTCGGCGCTGGCCCTGGGGTTCATGGCGGGCGTGGCGGAATTCATACCTGTACTGGGTCCGATACTGGCCGCTGCGCCAGCAATCCTGATCGCGTTTTCGCAGGGTTGGGAAACGCTGTTCTGGGTGATCGGACTTTTTCTGGTCGTACAGCAACTGGAGGGTTATCTCATTACACCACTGGTACAGCGTAAAGCGGTACACCTGCCGCCGGTACTGACTATCCTGTCAATTGTCGGCTTCGGCACGCTTCTCGGTTTGCCAGGGATAGTCATGGCTGCCCCGCTGGCTGTTACCATGATGGTGGCGATAGAGCGGCTGTATGTCCGGGAGGCGCTGGGCAAGCACGTAAACATTCCCGGGAATAAGGCCGACTCCGACAATTCGACCGGCCAGCAGAAGCGCCCTTGAGTTTGCCATGGGCGGAGCTGTCGTTACTTCCTGTCAGGCTCGACTGTTGGTGTATCTACAAAAACCGCACTACATACTGGATGGCTATATAAGAGGAGTACAAAAATGAAGATACGCGCACTGATAGGCGGGCTGACATTTACCGTTCTCTCCAGCTTGAGCTGGGCAGGGGGCACCGCCGTCCTGGAAGCCGGCTCCGGCGCCAATCGTGTCAGCACCACCATAGAGTTTAATGACGGCAATATGCGGATGGGTAGTGCACTGCCAGAGTTTGATGGTTACATGGTCATGACCGATACCGGCATATACATGGTCACTGACCAGGGCGGACGGCCGATGGTGCTGGACCTGGGCGCCATGATGAGCATGATGGGGGGCATGGCCGGTGAGATGATGCAGTCGCAGGGCATGACTCTCGACAACGGCCTCGGCCAGGTTCTGGAGATGAATGATACTGGGCGCGAGGAGGAGGTCGCGGGCATTTCCGGCCAGGTGTACGAGATTACGTACGCGAACGAGCGCGGCAATCCGCAGACAGAGGAAATCGTGCTCGGGAGCGACCCCACGTTGCGTGAACTGACCGACACCCTGGCTACCTGGAGCCGGATGATGGCGGCCTATCTGAGTGTTGACCTGGGTGATTCACAGACAGCCATCGATGACCTATTGCAACACGGCGATGGCATTCTGCGTTTGGGCACAGGCTATCGGCTAACGTCGATTGATAACAGTTCGCCGGACCCATCACGTTTCACGCTGCCGGCTGAGCCGCAACAGCTTCCCAGCTGGACGCCCTGATCGATTAAAGGTCGATGCGCTTGACCGTCAATGTGACACTGCCGCGGTTATTTTCATAGAAATTCCATGCATCGTTGGCATAGGCATGAAAGTAACCTGATTCCTGCGGCGTATACTCACACTGCGTGCCAATCATGAAGGTTTCATGCCGGCCAGGTTCGCCCGTCTCCTTGCACCCACCGTTCGCGATGGCGCCAATCAGGCAAAACCACGGCGTCCGTTCTCCGCGAAGTCGGTCATGGCGCTTGCTGAATTTGAAGTCCGCCGCGTTGTTGCCAGTCAGTTTTTTGAACACGGTTTCGAGTTCGCCGATGGCGGTGCTGATCAGATGCAACGCCTCAGCGGGCTGGAAATTGCCATCGTTTGTGCCATCCGGGCCGCAGGCAATATTACGATCGATCCATTCTCCTGTCGCCGAAAATTGGTATCTCACGCCTTTCTCAAGATACAGTCCAGAGGGATTCCACGGGTTCCTTGCGAAAACAGGGAAGGTGTGGGTCTCATCTTTACTCAATTTTTCGACTGTCGCTCGGTAAGGCGCATGGCTAATCGGCGGGCAACGTCGGCGTTTCCGGACGGAGTCATGAAGTGCGCTCGCGTTGTCAGGATCATCCAGATCGGGGATGCTGCGAGGCTGGTTGGGCAGCAGCTTGAACATGTCGACGTAGGAATCATGCAGTACAGCACGTTCAGAAGGCTCGATCTGTTCTGTCATCTCTGTGTTAAAACCAAGCCCAAGCGCCGTGGCTTCGTCGATCATCCATTGCAGGGCGCCATCCGACAGTCCGGCTTCGCGATAACCGCCGCCTACATCGCAATGTACTCCCGGGAACCACACCTGTTTTAAGCGTTCGTTATTTGGCCCTTGCCAGAGCGTTGGTTGAAAACTCGCGCGGATTTCGTCGAGCGCGACAGCGTGGCGTGCATGCTGGATCAGCGGGCTCAGTTGCACGTCATGGAAAGCATGTTCGTCGCTGGATTCGAGCAAGTTTAGGATCGCCAGATTGTCCGGGATGCCTAATGCCCCGACGGTATCCCAGACGCCCACCATATACACTGGGATCTTCGTGTCCCCGCTAATTGCATGGAATTTCCAGCCCAGTTCCTGCCAGTCTGCTATGGTTTCCTCGCGGCTGCGAATACCGCGCTGTCGGTAGCCACGTTCGAATATTCGGGTGACCTTCTTCCAGCCATTTTCGACTCCCTCGCCTGACAGTTCGAGCAGGCCGCAGCAGGTTATCAGTCCTGCCAAGCTACGCGCGGTGTATGCGCCACGGCTGAAGCCGAACAAAAAAATACGGTCGCCCGGCCGGTATTTTTCGCACAGCCAGTGGTAGGCGCTAAGGATATTGCGGTCAAGGCCCGACCCCGTGGCGCCGCCTTTCGTGCGGTCCCACCAATCGGGTTGCGCGCAGTCGAATCAGCTCATCCGTTTCCCTGCTCATTGCGGACCTCCTGTCCTTAGGTACCGGCCGGCTCAAGCTCCTTTAATGAATGATGATAGCGTAAAAGCGTGGAGCTGCACTATAACCCATCGCGTTAACTTCCTGGCTGATGGCAGCCACGCGCATGTCCACGTCGCGTCAAATGAACTGTCCCTGGCCCCGCCAAGCGGTCAAATATTTGACCTTTCGGACTGCCCGGCCATTCTTGAGAATTATAAATAACTGAAACTTCACTGAATTTAAAGATGGCACAAACATTGCTCAAATATTGCGTAAGCGCCACGACCCTCTTCTCAATTCTTACAACCCGTTTCCATGAGGTTTCCACCAGCCTGATTATCCTGGCCGGAAGGTCTGGCGCATTTTTAAAATCCTACGAATATGGAGTAGTACCCATGTATTATCCAGGAAAGTTTCTGCCCAAATCACTGATTTTGCTCTTGGCGGCCTCGTTGGCAGTACCGGCCCATAGCAAACCCGTAGAGATCCCAGAGCGGTTTCACGGTACCTACGCACTGACTCACCAGAGCGATACTCCGAATGTGATGTTGGCAGAAGGGGGGTTAGGTGGCATCGTCCTGGCCCCCGGCGGCGTGCTCTGTGCCGCCGATTATATCCTGACCGATCCAAAATCAAATCCGTATAACGCCTCGGAAGCCCTGTGGACCGCGAGCGACGCAGGCGTGCAGTTGGCCCTTTCCGATATCACCGCGGACTTCGGTGAAATAAATATCCTGGATCACGAGGGAGCGTTTCTCGGGCAACTGGCTGATATCAAAATCAGCGATGACATCACCTGTGGGTCAGGAGGTGACGTAACAATGATCATCGACGAGGTGGAGGATGTTTTCGCACAGGCCGAAGCGACTTATCCCGATCTGTTTCCCACCGATGAGTTCACCGCTCCGCTGCGCCTCGTAGATGGGTTCATCTATCGTCACTATGCTGCTACCGGCGCATACATTGGCATTAAAGACGGTACCGTCTACCTGACGGGCGGCCCCTTTGGAGATCAGCTTCAAAGTGCAGGCACGACCGCAAGCGTTCTGGCGCAGCTTCATTTTCTGTCTGGCATGGAGAGACCCGCCCTAAAACGAGAGACTTTCGCGCTGCAGACCCACGACGCTGAGTTGACGTCTTTCCAGGTCAAGGAAAATGCGGCAGTGGGTGCGGCCGGCTATCCGGTGTCTACAGTATTTCCGTTGCCCGAGGGTGAGTACCAGGACGCTGGCGATTTTGTCATCAAGGATCAACAGGGTCAGGTGATCCCGGCCCAGTTCGAGGTGTTGAACCGTTGGTGGGGTAAAGACAACTCCTTGCGACATATCGTTGCGCATTTTAATGTGGATGTTTCAGCGCACAGTCCGGGCACAGCGCAGTCGGGCATCGCCCGTTTCAGCCTGCATCAAAGCGCTGATCAGGTTGAGCCCCAGGGTGGCGTCGAGGTGATCGAGACAGCACAGGAACTGGTGATGCGCAGCTCCGAGCTGGCGATCACTGTTAACCGCGCGCCTTTCAGTATACAGACTCCCACTGGCAAGCTTCTGTCCCGATTTTACGATGAAGAAGGACAGGGTTGGGGCTCCTTCGATCGCGACGATATTACTGTGGTAGTTGAAGAATCAGGTCCAATGAGGGCGGTGCTCAGGGCCAGTTCCCCGGCCATCATCAGTCAAAATGGTGAGGTGCGGCACGGTTGGGCATTGCGGCTTTACATGTATGCGGACAGCAGCTTGCTGAAAGTGGATTTTCAGCTGCAGAACTCGCCTAAGAACGACCCCTTGGGCGCGCCAATGTATTTTCAGGGCCATGAACTGGTTTTGGAAGACGCTGATGCGGCCACCCCATTACAGCACGTCAAGGCAGGGGAGCGTTTGCCTGATGTGATTGATAGTTTGCCCTTGGGTGTGGTCAGCTCAGCTAACACGACTGCGGTGTTGCGCGACTTCTGGCAGCGTTTCCCCAGTGGTATACAGGCCGATGAAAATGGCGTTGCAGTCGAGTTATGGCCGCGTTGGTCAAGCCAGTTGATGGATGCAGAGTTTTCCAAGGCCCATCTGTACTGGCTCGATGATATGGAACATAGCTACCGGGAGGTATTGTTTGATTTCGGTGTCAGTGATGAGGAGAAACAAAATGCCCGGGCGCTGGCCCGCACCTTTCAGTACCCACCGGTAGCAGTATTGCCGCAACAGTACTATGCCGATACCGCCGTCACATTGGATATGGGCGGGGCGATGGCGGTTACTGCCCATCAGGGAGACAAACGCACGCCTAGCTACAGTGCACAAAGTTACGATGTTAGCGCCAATGGCCAATATGCATTTGGGCAGGATAATTTTGGTCTGGACCTGGACCGGAAAATAGACACCAAGAAAGCCGGCGGGTTTGCCTACTCCAGAGCGCAGTTCATGGCCAGCGGTGATCCGGCGGATTACTTCGCGGCTCAGGATGCAGCGGCAGCGGAAATCAATATCCGTCCGCAGTGGATGGACGGCTACAACCATGAGCAGGACTCTGGTCTGTTAGCGCTTTCTACCAACCCATATGGGGGCTCCAGCTGGCGTCGCTTTAAAGGCCACGGGGTGAGTACGCTTAAGCGGGAGTATCTCGCGGACACCCGGCAAATGGCGCACCCCAGAGACGACCAGCATGCGTGGTTCTACCATATTGAACATGCCTACCTTATGAGCGCCAACCTGTGGCTCAGAGACTGGTATGACTTTATGGGTGAGTTCAAACAGATCTATCTGCAGAGTCAGGACCCTTATCCGGATCGCTCGCACCGCGCCGAAGGTCAGGCACTGGATGTCGCGCTGGCCGCGTATCGGGTCACAGGAAATGCGCGGCTGGGTGACTTGCTGCAGCAATATGTCGGCAATATCCACGCCCCAAGAGTAAAACAGCCGCACGGTATATCCAGCAGCACCACCGACGGTCGAACCGCTGCGTTTCAGGTGGGCTACCTGATGCGCGGGTTTATCAATCTGTATAACGAGTTCCCGCCAGACCCTGAGCTTGAGCGAGTGATGCAGGATTATCTGGAATGGAACAAGAACTTCAGCAACTTTGGGTACTATACCGGTACCAAATCGAGTGAAGTAAATGCAAAAGCATCCAAAACATCCCTGACGCTGGTGGACCCACAGATACAGTTTGGGATGCAGTTTGGCCGGGATGACCTCATACAGCACGCGGTCGGGTACGTCGAGGATGGTATTGGCGGAAATACTCCCTACGGCAGCTGGGGCGCTTGGCGGGGCGATTTCGAAGGACGTACATATCAATACCACAAGCAGTTTCCGGAGGATCAGGCTGTAACGTCGCCGGAAAATGCGCCTGCAAATGATTTTCTCGACTTCGCTGCGACGGGCTGGTCGGGGTTCCAGACGGGGCAGCAGGACCTTGGTGACTTCACGCTTTCACCGGATGGCATGACGCTACTGCAGGAGAGCCAGTCCTGGGAGCAGGTTGTCAGGGATTTCATCATCGCCCCCGACACTCGGCTGCAGTTTGACTTCTCGGCCGAAACCGAGGGTGAGATCCACGCCATCATGTTTACCAACGGCGAATCGGTGTCGAGAAACACAACAATTCAGCTTCTTGGGAGCCAGACTTTTGGAGAGCAGGCACACAATGACTATGTGGCGGGTTCGGGCGTCAGGCGCTACGACATTCCCGTCGGGGAATATTTTACCGGCGGTTTTGACCGGATTGTGTTCCTCACCGACGACGATGCCAATGTCGGCGCGGACAGCATGTGGGCAAACGTGGAGGTCAGCAGCAGTAAATGAGCTTCGGTCTGTTCGCCAGACACCTGCCCATGACCCGCACCGAAATTACGTGTGTCATCGAACAGACCGTCGCAGTCTGCCGCACTAGCGTAAACGTTACCTTTCTACCGGGAATTTATCGTTATGCGCGACACTTCGACAGACGAAAGGGGCCGTGAGGCCGACAAGCCTTCTCACCTGCCGATGAGGGGCTGGAAAGACATCGCCTCACGCGTAAAGGAGCGACTGAAAGAAAATCATGTTTCCATCGTTTCAGCAGGAATTGCGTTCTATTTTTTCCTGGCTCTTTTTCCCGCTATGGCGGCCGCTCTGTCCATATATGGGTTGGTAATGGATACGGCTCAGGTTGAGCAACAAGTCAATCAACTGACTAATGTTCTTCCTGAGCAGGCGCGCCAGATGATTGGTAGTGTGCTGCAACGCGAAGCCGCGAAGGCAGAATCCTCACTGGGCTGGAGTCTGTTCCTGAGTGTAATGCTTAGTCTTTGGAGCGCGAACAAAGGGACAAAGGCAATTTTTGAAGGCGTGAATATTACCTATAATGAAAAGGACGAGCGTGGTTTTTTGCGGGCGAATGGTATTACTGTCCTGTTTACCCTGGGCAGCATTCTTGTCTTGCTCATTGCTATCGCAGTGCTTGCGGCTTTTCCTGTCATCATTGATACCATCGATCTGCCTTCACTACTCGAAAGAACTCTCCAGGTGTTGGTATGGCTCATACTGGCCGTGGTAGTCATGCTTGCCTTGGCTGTCGTTTACAAAGTTGCACCCGATCGGGAAAGCCCCAAATTAAGATGGACCAGCACAGGCGCTATTGTTGCTACCGCGTTGTGGCTCGCAGGTTCACTGCTTTTTAGTTTTTTAGTGAGTAACTTTGGCAGCTTTGATGAAACCTATGGCAGCTTTGCTGCAGTCATCATTCTTATGCTGTGGTTCTTTCTTACGGGGTTCGTTATTTTGCTCGGTGCAGAAATCAATGCAGAGACAGAACACCAGACCAGCCGGGATACCACGACCGGCGAAGACAAACCTCTGGGACAGCGCGGCGGCTATTACGCCGATCATGTGGCAGGGAAAAATCCAGCAAACGATTAGACGTACAGGAACTGGAATCACAGAAACCCGGCCTGATTTCCGCTTCAGGTAGGCCGCAGGAACGCGCCTGTGCCACAGAAAGTACCGCTATTGATTAGAAGATTCATTGTGCTAATGTGTTATGACCGGATTCCGGGCATTTGCAGTGTTGGCCCGTGGCCCCGACGTTAATTCAATAACAGAATTATAGAGAGTCGCGTATGCCCGAGTTCAACCGCATCAGTGCTTTGATTCGCGTCCTGGCGACTCTTATATGCCTGGGCTTTATGCCACACGGCCTCGCTCAGTCGGATCCCGGCTATGCAAACCCTCGCACGCCTTGGGACGCCCCCGATCTGCAAGGTGTCTGGTCGATCGCCACACAGACCACCCTGGAGCGTCATCCCCGCTATGAAGGCAAGTTGGTACTGAGCGCTGAGGAAGCACAACAGTTTGAGGCTTCAGTCAAAGCCCGCAATCTTGCGGCGGGAGCACCTAGCGATCCAAATCGCGATGCACCCCGCGAGGGTGTGAACGTTGGAGGCTACAACAATTTCTGGATGGATCCGGGCGAGCGGCTGGCGGTAGTGCGGGGCGAAATCCGCTCATCCATTCTTATCGATCCGGCCGATGGACGCCTGCCCTACAATGAAACCGGCATGGCCAATCATCGTTCCACGATGCTGATACGCGAGAGCTACGATGGTCCTGAAGTGCGGCCCATGGGTGAGCGCTGCCTGGTGGGCTTTGGCTCCACTGCCGGCCCACCAAAATTACCGGTGTCCTATAACAACAATACACAAATCGTTCAGAATCGCGACTACGTGGTGTTATTGGCGGAAATGAATCACGATGCCCGGATCATACGTCTCAACAGCGAATTCCGTGATCCACCGACATACGACTGGATGGGCGATTCCATCGGCCACTACGAGGGCGACACGCTTGTGGTGGAGACCACCAACTTCCATCCGCAGCAAAGTTTCCGTTCCTCCCTGACTCATCGTTTCTACGCCTCAACAAAGGCGCATGTCACCGAGCGATTTACGCGCGTCAGCGACGATGTCATTCTTTATGAGTTCACTGTCAGTGACCCGGAAAACTATTCACAGCCCTGGCGCGGCGAACTACCGATGAACCGCAGTGACGAACCCATTTACGAGTACGCCTGCCATGAGGGCAATTATGCCATGCCCGGCATTCTGGCAGGAGCGCGTCGCGCGGAAGCCGATGGTGTACCTTATGCGCCTACCTATGGGGTGCCTTGAAAGTACTCATGACTACTCACTCGGCATACAGGAAGCTGTAACGGTATTCCTGTGCCCGCGTTGCTGTTAGTACGCCTGCCGGGACAAAGTGGCTGTTGGGCACCCCGCCCGCCGTGAGCTCCGCAAACACGTCATCAGCGTTACCACCCGTCGCAGACGCGATGGCCATGGCAAAGCGCCGGGTTGCCCTGCCGCAAATGGCGAAATTGACACCTCGTGCCACCGAAGAGGCAATGCTGTTCTGGCCACTGGATGCACTGGGCGTGCTTAACGGATTGCGTGTTGGCGCAGGGTCGGCGCTGCGGTTGAAAATGGCGCCGTATTTGGCCCAGATGCCATCATCGAAACCATAGGGTGTCGACATGTGGCGGAAACAGACCACCATGGCGAAATCAGAGGCCTCGCCATCGTACTCCTCTTCGTGGGCACTGATCATGTTGTTGGCGTACCACAGGCCGGCCGGTCCGCCGGCCATGGTTGATGAGTCAATGAAAACGCGATGACTGCCCGGCAACTCGTTCAGCCATGCGTCCTTGTCATGGCGCGCGGGTTGAAATCCCGGTGTCTGCGACTGCGCCTGTGCGGGCGCCGGTCCCGCGCCGGCGGCCAGCCCGGCAACGGCGGCTACGCTCATGGTGGTTAACAAGCGGCGACGCGCCAGTTTGTTCTGATCGGTATTTTCCATGATGTTCTCCTGTTGTGGCATTAAATTTATGGAGCTCGAAAGTCACAGGGACACAAGCTCCAGTTCTGTGCTTGCGCCCAGTTTTTCGAGGAACTTGCGTTGTCTGTCGTTGATTAAAAGTGTCAGTTTGTGGCCGTGGGCGGTCATGTGTCGGGATTCGCGAATGAAAAAATCTACCGCAGACTGATCGATATGCGTTGTGTATTGCAGGTCAACGGTGAGGTTCTCACCGGCATGGCTATGGAATCTTTCTGTGAGGTGCGCCACTGACGCATAGAACAGCGCGCCTTTAACCTTGAGCACCAAGCCTGCGTCACCCGGCTCCACTTTCAGCTCCAGCTGACTGATACGCAGCATGAACACGCTGACTGACAGGAATACAGCGACCACTACGCCCACAGCCAAACCGAAAAACATGATGCTTATGAAGGTGGCAAGGTAAATGGCCAGTTCGGAACGGACCTGGGCGTAATGTTTGATGTCTCGCCACTTGATCATGTCAGCGCCGACGATGAACAGCGTTCCTGACATAGCGGCCATTGGCATGTAGGTCAGTACCGGGCCCAGAAATGTAATAAGAATCAGCACAAACCCGGCAGCAGCGATGCCGGAGAGAGGCGTCGTCGCGCCCAGGCTCTGGTTTGCACGGGTCCGGTTGAAGCTGCCGGCGCCGGCAAAGCTGGAGAAAAACGGTGCCAGGAAATTGGCCATGCCTTGTGCATAGACTTCCTTGTCCAGATTGATGTTCTGATCGGTTTCCATTTTCAGCTCGCGGACAATCACCAGCGACTGCGCCAGACCAATGAAGGCGATGGTGATGGCGTAGGGAATCAGATTTATACTGATCATCAAATAGTCCATGTTGATGTTCGGTATGGTGAGCGGCAACCACTGCAGGGGCATACGCCCCAGGTATTCAAGTTCGGTGTGCGGCTGTGGCCAGATAAAGGCGACCAGCAGGCCGCAAAGATAACCCGCGCTGACAGCAATGATAATAAAATAGCGCGGAGAATAGCGGCGCCCCAGGTAACCGCCGGCTATGGTGGTCAGACCTATGGCAAGACTGAAAGGATTGACAAGGTCCCTGGCGTCACTGGCGATAACATAAAGTTTTTCGTAGAAAAACGTGGTGTTGAAGGTGGACAGATCAAGCATGCTGTCCAGTGATGCCATGATGATCAAAAACCCGGCACCGGCGGAAATGCCGGAAATTGCAGCAGGTGACAGATACTGAAATATGCGCGCTCCGCGTGCCAGCCAGAAGACCAGTTGAATCAGGCCGACCATCATGCAAAGCAGAAATACAAAATCGATGTACACCGGGCTGCCACGACCGGCGAGCGGCAGCACGGCAGCGCCGATGAGAATGGCTACCGCCGTGTTCGGCCCACTCATCATTGAGGAGCTGCCGAGCAGGCTGCAGATCAGTGTGACAAAAATGGCGCAGTACAGACCGTACTCAGGCGGCAGGCCGGCCAGGTAGGCGAAGGTGATGCCCTGCGGTATGACCAGGATGGCGCCCACCAGGCCGGCGAACACCTCAATACGCCAGTTGCCTGGTCGGGCGCTCCAGCTAAATGACGGCGTAGCCTCTGCCAGCAGTTGACGAATCAATTTAACAGGTGTTCCAGTAGTTTGAGGAATTTGCTGTCTCTGGGGTCAGCCGGACGAACCTGCAAATTCAGATAAGCCGACACATCCAGCGCCTGTTGATGAGTGAGAGATTTACCATTGCCAAGCGGCATATTGGCCCAGATAAAGCCGGCGGCCTGCTGGATGTCATTCATCCCGGCGCCTTTGTTATAGGCATTCAATCCCCACACCGGGGGCATGCCTGCTGTGCCTTCGCCTCTTTCCCCATGGCAGCTTGAGCACTGCGCCAGGTACACAGCGCGGCCATTGGCCGGGTTGGGGTCGTAACCGGTGTCGGGCAGTGTGGGTACGCCGCGTCCAACCGGCTCGGCACCCATCACCTGGCCCTGGGACAGGTAGGTAACATAGGCGGAGACAGCCAGCACTTCCGGTGCATCTTCCGGCGGCATGATGCCGTCCATGCTATAGAGGAAACACTCCCGAATACGCAGCCCGATACCGTTGCGTTTGCCGTTTTTGGCGCGCCATTTGGGATACATGCCTGCCACATTCAATGGCAAGGCGTCTTCCAGCGTGCCCGCCTGCAGGTGACAGTTGCTGCACTGCAGGCTGTTGCCGACATAGCGGCTGGCGTTTGTCTGAGTGTCGGTGATGATTTCGTAGCCATAAACGACGTTGGAGTAGTAGTCGTCCAGGAATGGCTCTTCCAGCAGCTGCTCGATAGAAGGTTGGTTCTGTTGCGCGTGAGCAGCCGTGGAAGTCAGTACTAGTGCAACAAGCAGAAAGCCGGGACCGATTTTCATGATATGCAGTTTCGGAATAAGGATATTCCTTATTCTAAACAGAATCTTGGTTGCCGACTACGATCTAGATCAAAACTTGTTGAAAAAATGTGGAATTACAGTACGTGCGTGAATAGGTCAATCGATAAGCTTGCCTTCGCTGATCGCAGACTGAAAGTTCGTGGCCGCCTGTGTCATATTTGTGTTTGTGTCAGTGAGAAAACGGGCACGCACATCGAAATTGCCATTCAATACCAGGTGGTTGCCTATGCGTACGGCGGTTCTGGGATCGCCGCGTGCGGCCAGATTATTAAACACCAGCCCCAGCGCGCAGTGACCACCGCCGAAGGGTATGTAGTGGTTCTCTCCCTCAGCGGTTGTGGCGGCGCTGAAAGCCTGCGCATTTTCAGCTGTCGAAAAACACCAGCTCAGCCCTTTCAGTTCGACCTTGAATTGCGAGCAGTCGGCAACAGCAATCGTGTGCTGGTCGAATGCGGCAACCGGATCGTAGGGCACAGTCAGTTCACCGTCCTTGCGAGAGAAGCCTATGTCATCGTTATTGATAATGATGGGATGGGTTTCCTGGGCGGTGGCATGCAAACTGACTAACAGTACAGTGAAGGAGGTCAGACTTGTCAGAAGAGATGATATTTTGGTCATTTTATTCCCGTATCGGTCACGAGTGAGTTAATTGAAGCCAGCACAAAATACCCTGTCAAGCACCGGCATTGATCTGCTCGGTAACATACCGCAATACATGGGCAGAATCACTTTAACTCTTTGTTGTGCCTTCACACAATCCCTGACTATGTTGCGCAAGTTTCCCTTGGTGATGGGCAGGCGGTTACCGGCAATTACCGGCCCAGGCCAGTTGTCCGGACGGATTCTCGGTGGCTGCATGATCTGGATCAACGGAAATGAAAAACAGGAGATGTATGCTGGTACAAGTCGATCTGGTCTGCCTGGTCTTTGGGCTTGCCCTGATCATGCAGTGATCACCGAATAATCCGTCGCTAAGGAAAGAAAGTCATGGAACTCAAAAAGAACATGGGAACAGTGGATCGAACGATCCGCCTGGTGGTCGCTGCCATCATCGCCATTCTGATTTTCACCGGAAACCTCTCCGGGCTGGCCGCCATCATCCTGGGTATTCTGGCGGTCGTCTTCGTAATCACCAGCCTGATTAGCACCTGTCCACTGTATCTGCCTTTCGGGTTGTCCAGCCGCAGAAGCTGATGGCCATTTCTGGACCGACATCACCCAGGGTATAGTGGGAAAAGCCCGCAGTAGCCTGAATTGCGGCAACAATCGCATGGGCGCACTCGCTCAGGCGGCGCTCTTCCTCGTGGCTCAGCACGAAGCCCAGTTGGGTGCCATGGGAAACACCAAAATCTGCACCTGGTAAAGATAAATACGGGTCCACATCAATTTGCTGGCATCTTTCATGGTCCTCAATCCCCGACTAATCTCTGATGGCTGAAATCGTTCTTAGTCAATAAAATTTAATGCCCGCTGTACCAGGCTCACAAGCTGACCCGGTTGGATGAACTGCAGATCAAATAGCGCTGCAGATTCGATATCGGTGCTGGCGCCGGGTCGGGGACTGGGGTCACTATCGGTTTGGAACAGCAGAGCAAGCAACAGCAAGAACATCATGATATATCCGGTCGTCGCAGCTCCCCGGTGAGCAATGCGCCCGGCCAGCCTGAAGCCGGCGGGCAAAGCCAGGTTCAGGCGCCTTCGAGTTTCAGCATTGTCAATTACATCCTGTTTTGCCTCGTGATGTTGCGAAGCTCCTGGCTGAGTTTCTACCGGCACCGCCTTCATCAGCAGTCGATACCCCTTCCTTGGGATGGTGCCTACGTACCGCCGGGGCCGTCCCACATCCCTGAGCAAGGTACGCAACTCAGATATCGCCCGTGTCACGACCTCTTCATTGACTACTACATCCGCCCATACCGACGCCAGTAGCGTGTCGCGGGAGACCAGGCACCCCTCGGCTCTGATCAGACACATCAACACCTCCATCACTTTTGGTGCCACGTGTACCGCATGTCCGTCAGTTTCCAGGATGCCGTTGTCAGGCCACACCCGCCAGACACCCAACGTGTATCCTTCGCCAGTGAATTGCATTTCTGTTTCTTGAGTGGTCATGGCAACTTTTTCATCTGCTTTCTTGGGTGCCGTAGTGGCAGCTCTTGATTCCAGGTTTCAGGTTTCCGTTCTGCGGGTATCTCCAGAACGTTCTTGCCTATTGCGTCTTTTTGCATTTGCAGTTTTTGTGCCAAGAGCCAATCCACGCGGGAACAGGCAGTTACGCAAAGTAGCCGGACAGCCAGTGGCGACGGAGACTAGTTTTTAGCCAAAAAGGCCAATCACTAAGCCTCCGAAGGTTTACCAAAGCTGTCCAAAAGATTCGGGAGTATATTTAAGGTTTTGCTCAGGAATTGTGTTCCGGCGCGCGTGATCCTTCCGTCAAACGGAGGAGCGCGAAATGCCAAACAGACACTTAATTACACTCACGGCCGTGACTATGCTGGTCACCGTCATCGGCAATGCAGCCTCTGCCAAAGCCGACACATGTCATCCAGCGATTTATGGTTCGGTAATTGATGCCGTTCTTGATGCCAGCAGGAGTCACAATCCAGTGTCCGTGCGAGAGGACCGGGAGTTTATGGGAGGCATTTTCCGGCAGACCATCAACGGTGAAATATTCTTCGGATATACCGTCAGTGTTGGCGACCCCACCCGAGATCGCATCACTGCCCGTATTCGAATGCCGCTGGACAGCCAGTTGGTTGCCATATGGCACACACATGGGTCCGCGCACTGGCGCCGCAACTATTTCTCCTCGACCGACACGCGACTTGCGGAATCCATGGGCGTGCCTGTATTTCTCGCTACGGGGCACGGTGAGCTGCGGATTTTCGAGCCAGGAGATCGGACTTTGGGGCGTACGCAAGCCAGGCGACTGGGCATCGGGGACAGGTCGGGAGCGGCCAGTGGAAAATTGTTACGCAGGGGGATCCCGGTCAGGTGACACCGACCTCGCCCAGTATGAACCGCCGTGGTAACTGGTGGGACTCATCACCTGACAACCTCGAAGCGCTCCAACTCCCGGCGCGGCTCCTCCCATTCGGGTGCCAGTTCCGATGCCCTGAGGTAGTCGCGATAGGCTTCGCGGAGCTGTTCCAGGTTTTCGTGGGCGATACCCCTGTTGAAATGGGCCCTCGCCAGCTCACGTACCGCCCTGGCCTCACTTGCCTGCCGCGACTCCGGCGACTCGGCTATTCCTCCGGCGCGCCCGGGCCCGGGCTGAATACCCAGTTCAATGGCACGATCGAAGGCGCTGATGGCCTGCGCCCACTGTTCACGCAGGTTAAAGATATTGCCCCGATTGATGTGAGCAAACGTAAGCGTGTCCTTCAGATGCACAGCCTCGGTGAAATCGGCCAGGGCATCATCAAAGTTGCCAGCTGCAAAGTGGAGTACACCACGATTGTTATAGCTTTCTGCCCTGTTCGCTGCTTCACCACCTTCCTGTATTGCTAGCGTACAGAGCTGTATGGGCGAAATGATTACTCGCGATCCAGTGATTGTAACCCCGGACGCTGCCTGCGGGTTGCGCGCCGCCATCGAGCACTGCTCAGCATAACCACCATCAATGATAGTGAGCGGAGGAACAGGCTGCGCATGTATTGTGGCGCTGGCCAGCGCGGTAGCCATGGCGCTGAAAAGGGTCAATACGCGTATCGAAAACGTGGTTGTCATGATGCGCTCCTGTCTGTAATTCGTCATTTACTTGACCACAATATATTCTGATCGCTTTCTACCTACTTAGCCAGACCGGTGTCAGTGGCGCCCAAGTGGTCTCGCAATCTGGGTATATCCGGCTGTTGCGTTTGAATCAATCATTGGCCGCGTCGGGAAGTGTGGCGCGAGTAATCGGCAACCCGATTTTTCGGGACAAAAACTCATCAAAAGAATACCACGCCCCGTCTATCTGAATCCTCTTTGTCCACCCACAGACTTTGACGATATCGTCAATGCCAAGTTCAGGGACCGTTTTAAGCAGCGCCGACAGGCTGCCGATGACCTTCTGTGAGGCGAGACGAACTTCCATCTGGTCCATAACGAGACCGGCAAAATCAGCCAATGCAGCTTCGTTTTCGTCACTAAAATCTCTGGGGTGGAAATCGATGATGTTCATCGTACCAAGCCTGTAACCATCGTGAGTCACGAGCGGCGCTGCCGCATAGAAACGCAGACCCAGCACGCCGGCGACCAGGGGGTTCGACAAGGTCCGGGGATCATCAATCGCCCTTTTGACAACGTAGGCTTTATCACTGAATATGGCTGATGCGCACAAACCCGGAGCGCGCTCGGTCTCCGTTACGTTTAATCCAAACCTCGATTTGAACCAAATGCGATCTTCATCGACAAGAGAGATTGTAGAGATCGGCACCTGGAAAAAGCGGGCCGCAAGTGCCGTTACGCGGTCAAAAGCGCCATCCGGGGGAGTGTCGAGAATCTCATACCTCTTGAGCACTTCCAGGCGCTCTGTTTCCTGTTGCTTGTCGTCTGCCATACTCACTCCATAACTTCTCGGTTCGCGAATCGTGGGCCCTTGCCTCACTTTACGGTAAAAAACGCAACAGCTTGAATCTGTAGTAGGTGGTTAACTGGAAGCAATTAGCTTGGGACGTCTACGTTGTTAGCGATAACAGAGCAGCGCGCCCGTCATGGCTTGTGCCTGCTCAGCAATGTCTGCTGTACTGAGCGGCTCTGGACTTGCGGACACCTCGTATCTGATATTGTTGGATCTCAGAAAAGATTGCGTAATGTCAGACGTGATTGCGAAGTTTACATTCTGAGGAATATTCCCGGATTGCTGAGCAAAGTAGTCTTGGTTTGCTGTCGAGACGACCACGCCCACAACTGTTCCGAATCGATCAAAGACAGGTCCTCCACTATTTCCGGGTTGAATTTGTGCTGAGATCTGAAACGTCGATAAATCATCACCTAAGCCTGTCAGCGCACTTACCAGGCCACTGGTCAGGTTTCCGTTTGAAGAAAGCTCTCCAAGAAGCGGGAAACCGTAAACCACAATTTCATCCCCAAGTCGAATTCTGCCTTGATCCCTAAATGGCGCTGGCGTAGTGGCGCTATCAACCTTCAGCAGGGCCAAGTCAGAACTTTCATTCGTGGAAATTATGGTGGCTTCAATTGGAAGCGCTCCGGGTAGCTGAAAGCTTAGAGAGCTGCATTCTGCAACTACGTGATAGTTTGAAACCAAGTGTCCTTCAGTAGTAACAGCGAATGCGGTTCCAGAGCCTGCGATCTGTGGCGTTCCGTTCGGCGAAATATCTGATGAGGGAATATCTTCCGCCAGAGCTTCATTGAGTAATCGCCCCAGTTCAGTGATATATAGTTCAGTTTTAGAAAAGGCATCACTCTGGTCGTAGACTCCGACCCAGATGTCATAAATACCAGCAAGTGGTTGCTCGAACGTAATCCCTGCTGCTAAGCCAAATCCTTCGCCGTAGTCGTCATTGCAATGCCATTTCCCATCGGGAGTATTAATTAGCAATATGGTGTCTACTTCGGATACTGCAAAGAAACTAAGTTCAAAGGTGGTATTTCCGGTTGAGTAGTCAATTTGATAGTCGGGTGCCTCGCTGACAAACCCGTTGCAGTCAAACTGTGTTGACTCAATTAGATTAACGGACCCGCCTGCCACCATTTCAATAATGCGAGGGTCATCGTCGAAGCCAGCCGAGAGAGATATTTCACCAAAGTAAGCGTCTCGCGATACATCCTGAGCCACCCCGATAGCTGGGGCCATGGCTGTTACCAGTAGGAATGTAGCTGAGCGCATTGTCCCAAACCCTGTTTCTTATTTGGCGATCCAGCGGAGCCAGGATTGTCGCCAAGCAAATTTAATGATTCAGGCACTTATATTGATAGCCCGCTTCTAACCTGGAATCAATGATATGACCTATGGATCATATAACGCAATAAAAGCTGGCTCGCCATCGCAGCATCAATGGCAAGGCTCTTGTATCCGCAGGCCTGCCACATGCAGATCATAGCCGCTGGCATCGCCTATAAGTCATAGAGCGCACGGGGTGGGGCGCGTTGCAGGATAGCTTATTCGGGAGGGGCTGATAGCGGAAGCGCCAAGTAACGGATGCATAGTCCGCCACTTATACCGGCTAAAAGCCCGTTGTTCGGAGTCTAATTATATGAAAAATTCCGTCAAAACCGACAAAATACCGAGCTTTTATCGAAATTTCCTTGGACCAAACTTGGTAAGTAGATGAATCTGAGGGCGTTATTTCGCGTCGTGCTCGGAACCTTTTCCGAGCTTAACTAGATGTTGAGCGCAGTGTCGCGTCAATTAATAGCTGCGCAACCTAGCCATTTGGCTACTACCCTTATACGTGTGCTCTGCTAATGTGCTGTTTGCGCCAATGCATACAACTCGATTGCGCGCTAATTGGCCCAATGAAAAACCATTGAGTGCTAGTCGGACTCATATGGATCAGCTACCAGAACAAAAAACGAGCAAATAGCAATGAAAACAAGCCTGTCGATCATGTTGATGTTGACCCTTTTAAGTTGCGCAGCCAACCCGTCGAACATCCAGCCTGCAGCAGTATCCCGGGTACCTTATACCACCATGCCTTGCCCTAACTTGAGAATGCAGATTGACCAAGAAATTAGCAGTCTTGAGACCTTGTCCGGTCAACAAATTTCGCAAAGGAATTGGGATATCGCGCTAAATCTTATACTCATCCCAGGCGTCGGCGCCCTAACAGGAGACCATGAGGTAGCTATCGCAGAATCGAAAGGAAAAATTGTGGTCATGCAGGACGAGTATGCCACGAGATGCATTGAGACCTAAATTGAGTTATAAATTTTAGCTTGATTGGTCGACTAGGCATGAAGTGGTCATATCTCGCTGTATTAAGCTCCACTCATGCTCTAGAAACGTACGCCTTGATCTTGCTTATTTGTACAAGGAATAATAATTGATGAATTCAAGAATCAAGATCATTGCACTAATTCTTGCCCTAAATCTTTTGCAAGCATGCGCTTCAGCCGCCCGCACGGATAGAATGGTACCGGAGAACATTATGCCGGTAACTACAGCTCAAGCAATAATGCTGACGGTAGAATCTGTTGGTGGTGGTTCCGAAACCAATCCCATGTTCTCGTCACAAGTTGGTGATGAAGAGTTTCGTCAAGCACTTAGCAAATCGCTCCAAGCCGCTGGTCTATCAAACCCAAGCGCTTCGGCTCAAAATACTTTTACAGTGGACGCGTCATTGACGGGGCTATCAGATCCCATTATAGGTTTTAGTTTTACTGTTGAATCTGACGTCTATTATCGTGTGACTCGAAGTTCGGACAGTGCGGATATTTTCGCAGAATCAATTAACGCTTCTGGGACTGCTAGGGCAAGCGAAGCATTCGTTGGAACAGAAAGATTAAGGATTGCTAAAGAGTACTCTATAAAGGAAAACATTGGCGCATTCATTGAAAGAATTGCCAGTATTCTAACTAGTCAGTAAAAATCTACGATAAAGCTCCCTTTTCAAGAGTTCTCGGGATGTAGCCTCCCCTTAAGTCCGAAGGAGCCACAAATAGAAAATTTCCTGTAAGTGTATTTACCGGAGTTTTCTACTTATAGCCGCTCCGGATTTTAGGGGGATTACACTTTACTTTACTAGGATTAAAATTGGCAGGCATATGCCCGATTAGTGCTAGAGAAATATTTATTCTCGCCATTTTATCCACCCTTTTTCAATTTACTGGATACAGCTTTGGCAGCCAGCGTTCTACGGCGTCTGTGGGGAAGCCAAGTTTCACGGGTGCCAGTTTGTTGTCAGAAACCAGATAGCCTTTTTCCAAAAGTGTGGTTAGCACCTCACGGGCTGCGCGCTCTTTGTAGCCAGTAATGGCTGCTGCTTGTCCGCGTTTGAATTCACCCGCTATCCAAGCTTCACGAAGTAGCTCAAAGCTACCCTTGGGGAGATTTTTCATGGCGACTTCTTCTCGAACATAAATACTCATTCTGGTGATGAAGTTATTGGTATCCAGCAGTGCCGTCATATATTCCACTTGGTCAATTGCGGTCTTCAGGAAAAAGCGGCAAAATTTTATAAGCTCTTCGTGGCTAAGGTTACCACGGCCATCTAAATCGCCCTTTCGGGGTGAGTCAGCTGCCATGAGGCGAGTTTTATATTCTTCAACGTTGCGAGCAAGGCCGCGTGATACTGACCATAGGCTACTGCCGATTTCAGTTTCCAGAAGCCATGCATGAGAAAAAAGCCTGACTACGCGGCCATTGCCGTCCAGAAAGGGGTGAATCCATACAAGCCTGTGGTGTGAAGCTGCAATGGCAATGACTTGCTGCACCTGTGACAGCTTGGCTGGGTCATAGGCTTCTTCAAAGCGCTGCATAAAGCGGTCAAGGTTTTCAGCCAGAGGGGGGATATGGCGACCAACAGCAACTTCACGCTGCCTGAAGGCACCAGCTATGACTTCTATGCGTTCGCCCGTATCAGGGTTTTCAACCCACAATAATTCCTCTGGTAGGCGGGAGCAAAATTCATGATGCACCCAGCGCATGAATTCGCCAGATGGTTTAATAGCAGGAGCAAGGTCTGAGTCGATAAGCTGCTGCACTTCAATGTGCGCCTTGGCTTCAAGTTGCAGGTTGCGCTTTTCGGGGTCTTTTGAAAAGTCGCCGGCTAGTGCCTTATCAATGTCGCGGGGGTGTGTATCATGCCCTTCTATCAGGTTGCTATAGTAGCAGTTCATTGAGCGGACAAGGTTGCCTATGGACTTCCTGACGGCAGGATGCATGGTGCCTGCTAAGGCGCTGCTCTTTTTAGCAAGCTCCATGGCAAGGTCTTCTAGCTCTTTGTTGCCAAGGGCTGGGAGCATAGGCTCCATAAGTCCTGTTGATTCTGCTGTCATTTCCGCCTTTTTGTGCCGATTAAAATGCCGATTTAATATATCAATAAATATATAAGTATCATGCAATTAAATATCAAGCAAGGAAATATGGCTGCAAAAAGTGCCGATTAGAATGCCGATTGTCAGATGCTGAAGATTCAGTTGCGGCTGCCCACTTGTTGGGGGCAGTTGAGGTGGTTTGAAAATTAGTGTCCCTGGAATGTCCCTGAAAGGGATTCTTAAAAACACTAATTCTCGTAACTTACTGATAGATATGGTGGGCCCACCTGGACTCGAACCAGGGACAAACGGATTATGAGTCCGCTACTCTAACCAACTGAGTTATAGGCCCGCAACGTGCAGCGAGAGGCGGATTATAAGGTTCTGCGCCGCAGGTTGCCAGTCCATTCCGGTTTGATGAGCAAGATTTTTGCGTCGTAATCCTGAATCCGATAGCCTGTGTTTAGCGTATGTAATTCGCCCATCTACTCAGGAGTTGTCATGAAAAATCTTGTCCTGCCCGCCTTATCTCTGGTTTTTGTCTTTGTCATCTTTGATATCGCCTACTCGGAGCTGGAAATCAAATCCCGGCCGAGTGTTCAGTCATGTTTTGGTGAGTGTTATGAGAATTACGTCGCTACCAATGGCAACATCGTTGAGCAGCAGCGCGTCGCTGCTGAGGCGGCAGCCTCGGCCAGTCCAGTGGAACTGGGGCGCCAGGCTTATGCCAGCTGCCAGGCCTGCCATGGCGCTGCGGGCCAGGGTGGTGTCGGTCCGCAATTGCAGGGCCGGGACGCGGGCTTTGTCACGACGGCGTTGACCGCCTACAAAAACGGCGAGACTCGGGGCCCGCAGAGCCAGATGATGTGGCCATCGGCGCAAGCATTGTCGGAGCGCGATATCGAGAATCTGGCCGCATTTGTTGAATCCCTTTAAGCCAGGCTGCACGCCCCTCTAGTCCTGCACATGCAACCGGATGGGGTTGGCGTAAAACCACAGATCGGACCACGGGTCTTCACCGCGCGGGTCGAGTGCCGGCTCGAGCTGCGTGGTGTTGGTGCCGCGCACACGAATGTAGCGATCACCGGGCAGTGAGTCGAAGCGATAACTTACTTCGCGGTACGCGCCATCGGCAACCCAGTCGGCTTGCGTAAAGCGGGCGACCACCTCGGTTTCAGGGTGTGTGTCGGTGGCCGGGTCGGTGGCGCGGCCGTGCATTTCGCCGACGATGAGGTCGACGCGAGCGACTGAGGGGTTGTCGCCGTGGTGGTTGTTGCTGTCGGGGTCCAGGAACCGGATAGTGATGGTCACGGGCTCATCGGCAGGCACCTCCAATTCACCGCCGATATGGGCCTGCGCACCAGCGGATTGGGCGGTGACATGCAGTTCGCTGATCAGGTCACCGGTGGTGACAAACACCCGGCCACCACGTATGCCATCCAGGATGTCTTGGTAATTTTTCTCGGCCCAGACGTAGGTTTTGGAGTATTCACCTGGCCAGAAATCCGAGCCGCCTTCACTGTAGTGCACGTGCGAGTCCGAGTTGGCAGTTATCCACCAGTCGCGGCCCTCGCTGAGCATGGAATCCCAAAAGCCGCCAACGATCGCTGTCATCTGATCAAAGCCGCCCATGGTCGGATGGTTGCCGTAGCCGCCGCGAGCACCGTTGCTGTCGATGGAGCCGTCGGGATTAAGGGCGGCGGCCTGGTGACCAGGCGAACCTTCCATGCCGATGGCAATCCCGGGCGCCAGATCGTTCCAGCCGCGCAGCTCCTGGGGGTGATCAAGGCCGTACTCGCGCTCGCCCTGTGCCGAGCGGCTGGGGTGATGGGCGATTATCACGGGTGTTTCCGGAAAGGTCTTCATGAACTGCAGTGCTTCCAGCATCCGCGGTTCGGTGTCCCAGCTGGGGTCGGCGGGCCAGGGCTCGCGTTTGTTGAAACCGGACTCGATGCTGTGCAGGCGCTGGGCCTCGTCCGGGGTATGGGGCATGATCAGGCTGGAGTGATCAGCGCCGGGGGTGTCGAATTCCATGCCGTAAAACTGGATGACATCCGGCACTACCACGCGGGACTGCTTCAGTTCCGGATAGGCCTGGTTCAGGTTGACCTGGCTGTGGTTGGGACCTCCATGGTCGGTGGTCACCATCCAGCCCAGCCCGTAATGTCGCGCCATCAGCGCGTTCATGGGTGTCGGATAGATGGCATCGCCGCCCAGTATGGGGGCGGGCGGGTTCTGCTCCCGATCCCAGCCTGTACTGAACCGACTATGAATATGATGGTCGCCGGCGATCCATTGGCGTCCGCGATCTGACTGGCCCTGGGCGTGGACCAGATAAGCGGTCATGCTGGCGATGACCGACAGACTTATCAGTACGGATAGTGGACGAAGTGGTGCGCGCATGATGATGGCCTCCAGGCTGAACAATCCCCCATTCTGACGACTGTATGTGAAAGTTCCGTGACCTGATGCCAGGTTTGCACTTACAGGTGCTTCTGGTTGTCATGCGTCCAGTGCTCGGTTTCCAGTCCGATGTCGGCGGAGATAAACTTGCCGCCATTGGTTGCCCGGTAGTGTGCCAGCGCCTTGTACACCAGTGGCGCGCCCAGCAGCAGAATGGGAATATTGAGGTAGACCATGATGATATTGGTCAGGTCGGTGATGGTCCAAAGGTTGCCGAGCTCCAGACCGGCCAGTACGGTCAGGGCGCCAAAGGGCACAAAAACCAGTGAGCCGAGTATGCGTATCGTGAAAATGAAGCCATCGGATCGGGAGATGAAGTTGGCGGAGATCTCGGCAAAGGAGATCATGCCCAGCAAGGTAGTAAAGGCAAACAGGCAGTAGCAGGCCGCCAGGATGATAATGACGGCATTGGCGACGGCGGCAGGCACCAGCGCCTCCACCGAGGCCAGGTAGGTGCCGATGCGTGAAGCGCTGTCGGCTGCCCATTGCGCGCTGCTGGCCGAATCGTTCCACAGGTGTGCGAGCACGACAATAAAGCCGGTCAGCGTGCAGATGATGATGGTGTCGAAGAACACGCCCAGGCTTTGCACAAAACCCTGTTCACAAGGGTGGTTGTTGTCCGCCGCTGCGGCGGCCATGGTGATGGTGCCCTGGCCGGCTTCATTGGACATCAGGCCGCGTCGCACACCTTCTGCCAGGGCAACGCCCATGGCTCCACCAAACAGTGCATCAGGGGCAAACGCACCGGTGACCACGGCGCTGAAGAAACTGGGCAGCAACGGCAGGTTGGCCAGTACGATGAGCAGGGAAATGCCACAGAATACCGCAGCCTTGATCGGTACCAGGTAGTTTGTATAAGCGGTGACCCGACGTATGCCGCCCAAAATCAACCATGCACAGCTGACCACCATGACTAAAGCGATGCCGTAGTAGAGGGGCGATTGTCGATCGGACACTGTCCCGGTAGCGGTGTCGGCGATCATGCCTATAGCGGTGAACACATTAAATGTCTGTACCGGCACGTTGAACAGGGCATAGGTCATAAAGGCAATGCTGAGAAATATACCCACAAAACGCTTATTGCCGATGATCCTGCGGCCGTAAAAAGGCAGGCCGCCCACATATTCGTTATTCTTGCGCTCCTTGAACAGTTGCGCCAGTACTGACTCCATAAAGGCCGTGGCCATGCCAAACAGTGCCGCGACCCACATCCAGAACAGGGCGCCGGGGCCGCCGACCGTAATGGCGCCGGTCACGCCAACAATATTGCCCGGTCCTGCCCGCATGGCCAGGCCCAGCATGAAGGAGGCCATGGCGCTGATGCCGGTCTGGTCGCTCTGCCGGCGCTGCATGATGGGGATGGCACGGGTCAGGCTCAGCCACTGCACCCCGCCGGTGCGAACCGTGAAATATACGCCCATGCCCAGGAGCAGAATGACCGCAAAAGACATCTGGCCCAGCAGTGGGATGGCCTGATACCAGCCGAATTGCGTTGGGAAATCCCAGACTGCATCGGAAATGGGGCCGATGAATGCAAACAGGTTGTTGACCGTCCCGAACAATTCTTGCACCGCAGTTGCCTCCTTATTGTTGTAATTGGCGCCGGCTGTTTCCGGTTACATTAATCTAGCATGATAAGCGACTGGATTTCATGGTGAAAGTATCTGATTGACTCAGCTTGAACTTATGGTCTATTCTCTCGCCACAGCGATGTTGAGGTATGTCATATCTCTATTTTTTGTGCAGTAGCGAGACCTGAATAAGATCTTGGGTATTTTGGTTACGTTTCATGAAATTGACTATGTGTTGTCTAACTGGTTCCTTGAATCAACAGTTCCCGCTGAGTTAGTGTTTTTGCATTAAAGCTCTGGAATAAAGATACAAATAGTCAATAGTTCCTTTATTTGTTGACAATAATAATGAAGATTTTAAAAGAAAGGGGAAATCATGAAACTGAAGAAATCCATTGTTCAAATGGGTTTGGCGGCGTCCGTTATGCTGCCATTACCAATGGTTGCTGTAGCCCAACAGGGTACAGCGGCTGATATCGAAGAAGTTGTTGTTACTGGCTCCCGTATCCGTCGGGACAGTTTCGACTCATCGTCACCGGTCACTGTGGTCGACTCTGCAGCGATCGAAGCCAATGCAACACCCAACCTAGGTGAAGTACTTGCCAATCAGACATTCAACTATGGCACCGATGTACAGACCAACGGCTACGCCGCTCGTGGTCAGGGTGGGGTTACCTCCTCTGCCAACCTGCGTGGCCTGGGTGCCGGCGCCACGCTGAACCTGGTTGATGGGCAGCGTACCAATAACACCAACCTTAACGCCACTATTCCGCAAATAGCCATTTCGCGTATCGACATCCTGAAAGACGGCGCGTCGGCGCTGTATGGTTCCGATGCGGTGGCTGGTGTGGTTAACATCATTACCAACAAGGGTTATGAGGGGACAGATGTCAGCCTTTTCCACCAGGAAGACCGTGGTGGTGACCTGGTCGAGAAGCAGTACGAACTGATTACTGGTACGGCCACCGACAATGGTCACTTTGCCATGGCATTGTCATACTCTACACGCAGTACGCTGAAGCAGACCGACCGACCCGATTTCCTGCGTAGCGGTTTCCAGCGTTCAGGTACTGGTAACCCCGGCACCTTTGCTGTACCCACGCGGAATGCACAAGGTCAATTGACCGGTGTGTCAGCGCGTACACCTGATCCGGGTTGCGGTATCGATAATGGTTCCGGTACTGATGTGGGTATTCCCGGCAACTACGCCAGTGGCCAGTTACTGGGTACTACCTGTAACTTCCATTTTGGTGAGTTCTGGGACTTTATGAGTGCTCAGGACAAGATGAGCATCTGGACCAACTACGAGCATCGTTTTAACGACAACTTGACCAATGATTTTAATATCAACGCGTCACGTCTAGAAACCTTTACCCGTGGTTCCCCGCAGAACCCGGGTGGCCGTATCCCGGAATTGCCGATTGTAGCCGGTGAGCATCCGGGCAACCCTTACCGCGCCATGGCTAACCGTGGCAATGGCATGGAGCCGCTGTTTGCCCAGGCAGGCCCGGATGGCAATCCTTTGCGTGACGCCAATGGTGTTGTGCAGTTGGCTGCCGACCCATTCAACGCCGCTTTGGGTGTGCCCTTTAACGAGGACGTGCGTATCACTGAGCTGCGTATCAACGCGTTCAAATTGCAAACCCAGCCAACTGCTGTAAATGATGATGGTTCATTCCCGCAGGGTGCAGACCGGTTTGATATCCGTCTGGCCGATACACTGACCTATGAAGTGCCTGGTTCAAGCTGGGCGGTTTCGCTGGCCGGTATCTACCAGTTTGGTCAGGACGACGCACTGGAGAAGAACTCAAGCCAGCTGGCGCTGATCCAGGGCATCAATGGCACACTGGTGGCAGACCCGTCTTCGCCAAACAGCACTGCGTACTACAACCCGTTTGCCAGTTCGGTATTCAATTGTACTGATCGTGTGTGCGCCAATACCGGCACGCCGCAGTATGCCAACTCGCAGGCGGTTGTGGATGCCATCACGATTGCTGGCCTGACCCAGACCGAGAGTACCTTCAAATCAGTAGAATTGGCGGCGACCGGTGAAGTGTTTGAAATTCCTACCGGTATGATTCTGGGTGCCTTTGGTATCGAGTATCGCCAGGACGAGGTGGATGTCGACTTTGATGCCGCGCGTAACCAGTGTGATTACCACCAGGGCGGCTGTGCTGTTGACTATACGGCCGAGCAGGATGTCAATTCCGCGTTCTTCGAACTGGCAGTGCCGTTGACGACTAACCGTCTGGGCGAGGCTGAATTCCAGATCGCCGGTCGTTACACCGACTACGGCGGATCTATAGGTGACTCGTTCGATCCGAAAGTAGCCTTGTTGTGGCAGCCGCTGGACATGCTGTCACTGCGTGGTTCCTGGAGTTCGGCGTTTATTGCACCGGGTCTGGCTGATCTGTATTCACCGCAGACCTGTGCTCTGCAAAATGCCGGTGACCCGTTTGACAACTCCAACGCGTTCCGTGTGGCCTGTAATGAAGGCAACCTGAACCTGACGCCGGAGACGGCTGACGTGTTCAACGTGGGCGCTTCGTTGAGCCTGCTGGAAGGTGCGCTGTCGATCGGTGTTGACTACGCGGAATATGATTTCAAGGATCGTATCTCCAGCACAACGCTGAACCAGGTAGTCAACCTGGATTACCAGGCCTTCCTGGCAGCCGGCGGTGACCCCAGCAGTCAGGCCAGCAAGCTGGCCTGGTTCAATGGCCCGAACTCTGACAAGAACATCAACCGTGACGTTGATGGTGTCATGAGCCGGGTTATTGTGTCCCGTCTGAATGCACAGACCATGAAGCACCGCGCACTCGATCTGTATGCGCGCTACGACCTGGATCTGGGCAGTTTCGGCAACATGGTGTTTAACCTGGATGCGACGCAGGCACTGGAATATTCCTATGACCTGGGTCTGGGTATCCCCGCCGGTGACGGCGTTGGTAGCCAGAACGAGTCCATCGCGGAAGTGCCGCCGATGCCTGAGTACCGTGCCAACGCGACCATGAACTGGAATCTGGGCAACCACAGCGCATTGCTGCGAGCACGCTGGATTGACGGGTTCGACTACTCGTTCAACTCAGGTGCGTTGTTGGCAGGTCAGATCGCCATTAATGGTCGCTCTGCCGCATCGAGCATGACTTACATAGATGCCAACTATGCGTACACCTTCGACAGCCTGATTGGCGATCGCGCCACACGCTTTGAAGTGGGTGCGCGCAACCTGGGTGACCGGTTCCCGCAACCGTTCTTTAACCTGGGCGGCATTGAAACATTCGTTCACGATATTCGTGGCCGCATGATGTATATCCGCATCAACCAGGAGATCTAAACTCTCCGCATAAAAAAAGGGGGCGCAGCAAAAGCTGCGCCCCCTTTTTTTGTCTGTCGTTTTGAGCTACTTACTCGTCTCTTTACAGACTTACTCGTCTCTTTATGGACTTACTCGTCCAGGAAACTCCGCAAGTGATCCGAGCGGGTTGGGTGCCGCAGCTTGCGCAGCGCTTTGGCCTCTATCTGACGGATGCGTTCACGCGTCACGTCAAACTGCTTGCCAACCTCTTCCAGCGTGTGGTCGGTGTTCATGTCGATGCCAAACCGCATGCGCAGCACCTTGGCTTCGCGTGCAGTCAGGCTGTTCAGCACTTCACGGGTAGCTTCACGCAGACCTTCTTCTATCGATGAATCAACCGGTGACTCGACCGTCGAGTCTTCGATGAAATCGCCCAGATGGGAATCTTCATCGTCGCCGATGGGTGTTTCCATGGAAATCGGCTCTTTGGCGATCTTCAGGACACGGCGAACCTTGTCTTCGGTCATCTCCATGCGCTCGCCCAGTTCTTCCGGCGTCGGTTCACGGCCTTTCTCGTGGACCATCTGGCGGCTAATGCGGTTGAGCTTGTTGATGGTCTCAATCATGTGCACCGGGATACGGATAGTGCGTGCCTGGTCTGCAATGGAGCGAGTGATGGCCTGACGGATCCACCACGTGGCGTACGTGGAGAACTTGTAACCACGACGGTACTCGAACTTGTCGACTGCTTTCATCAGGCCGATGTTGCCTTCCTGGATCAGATCCAGGAACTGCAAACCGCGATTGGTATATTTTTTCGCGATGGAAATCACCAGTCGCAGGTTGGCCTCGACCATCTCTTTCTTGGCGCGGCGTGACTTGGCTTCACCGATGGACATGCCACGGTTGATTTCCTTGATCTCGGCAACGGTCAGGCCACTTTCTTCTTCCATGGCCTGCAGTTTGCGCTGCGTGCGGTGGACTTCGTCGGCAATGTCTTTCAGGCGGGCGACCCAGGGCTCTTTGCCTTTGGCAAACTGGTTCATCCACTTTTCATCAATCTCGCTACCCGGGAAGGTAGTGACGAAGGTCTTGCGCGGCATGCCGGCAGTGCGGACGCACAGAGCCATGATCGCACGCTCGTGGCGACGAACACGGAACAGGGCAGCGCGGGCCTGGTTGACCAGTACTTCAAACAGTTTGGGTGTCAGCTTGAAGGTCTTGAACATGTCGCCCAGTTTGTCCAGCTCCGCCAGCGACTTCTTGTGGGTGCGGCCGTGCTTGGCGATCGTCTTTTCGGTCAGTTCATACTGGGCGCGCAAGTCGGTAAAACGCAGGCGTGCCTCTTCCGGATCAGGACCAGAGGTGGTCTCTTCGTCGTCAGTGGCATCAATAACGGAATCGTCATCGTCATCACTGCTGGCGGCATCGGTGCTGGTATCGGCGGTGTCGTCGCTGTCGGCAGAGGCGGGCAGCTCAGGGTCGTCGACCTCCAGGTAGCCGGTGATTACATCGGTCAGGCGGCGCTCTTCGGCGGTGACCTGGTCGTATTCATTCAGCACATAGGCGACGGTGCCAGGGAAGCTGGCCATGGACTTCATCAGCTCGCGCAGGCCTTCTTCGATGCGTTTGGCGATGACAATCTCGCCTTCGCGGGTCAGCAGTTCCACCGTTCCCATTTCGCGCATGTACATACGCACAGGATCGGTGGTGCGGCCGGCCTCGTTTTCGACAGCGGCCAGTGCGGCGGCTGCTTCGGCGGCGGCCAGCTCGTCGGTACCACTTTCGTCGCCATCGTTCAGCAACAGGGTATCGGCATCGGGGGCGGTTTCAAACACCTTGATGCCCATATCGTTGATCATCTGAATGATGTCTTCGACCTGATCAGGGTCCGAAATTGATTCGGGCAGGTGATCGTTGACTTCAGAGTAGGTCAGATAACCTTGCTCTTTGCCTTTGGCAATAAGGGCTTTTAAGCCGGATTGAGGTGAACTCAGGCGCGAATCAGACATAGCTTCCCATTCGGTTTAGAAATAACCGCTTCGAAAATAAAAATCAGCCGGGCATTATAGCCCTTGTGCTGGATGGTTTCCAGTGACAGTCAGTCACCAGGGGCCTCGTTTTTTACAGACCGTAAACGTGGTTTTAACTGTTCAAGCAACTGGCGGCGTTGCCGGTGTTTGTCGGCCTCGTGCCGTAATTGTCGCAGGACAAAGCGGAATTCCTCGGCCTGGCCCGCTGCCGGGGTGATTCTCTCGTTCTTTAGCAGTTGTGTCAGGCGTTTGCCTGGCGGTGTGCCATAACAATGGCCCAATAGTGCGTAAGTGGTAATATCGGGGTCAGTTTGCGCAAATTCAAGTAGTTCCAGTAATAAATCTACGTCCGGGTCCTGCAGATCGCGCAGCGCACTCAGATCACCTTCCACGGAGGCGGCCAGTGCTGGCTGGTGCAGCAGCAGTTCAATGGCGATCAGGCCGGCAGGTTTGCTGACACGCTTGCCCCGTGCTGCAGCTTCCCTGCGCTGTTCGGCGGGGCGCTGGCGGGTCGCCGTGTCGGCATTGCTGTTGCCGACAGGGGGCTCATCCCAGTCGGGCGGCCCGTCCGGTGGTGGCTCTGTCGCTTGGGGTTCGGGTGTGGCAGCGGGTGTCTGCTGCAGCAGTCTGTCGATGGTGTCGCGCTGACTGCCGGTAATCTGTGCCAGCTGATCCAGCATCAATTGCTGAAACAGCCCACCAGGCAGCAATTTGATCAGCGGGATGCTCTGGCTGAACAGGCGGGCCTTGCCATCCATGGAGGTGACATCGATATCCTGCTGCATGTGTTCAAAAAAATAATCTGACAGCGAATCGGCCTTGCTCATCCGGGCAAGGAAGCCATCTGCGCCTTCCTTGCGCACCAGGGTGTCCGGATCCTCGCCTTCGGGCAGGAACAGAAAGCGGATCTGACGGCCATCTGTCATTACCGGCAAAGACGCCTGCAGTGCGCGCCAGGCGGCGCTGCGACCGGCGTTGTCGCCGTCAAAGCAGAAAATGACTTCCGGAACCAGGCGGAACAGTTTCTCCAGGTGGCTGGTATTGGTGGCGGTGCCCAGGGTTGCCACGGCAAAGCTGATGCCGTGCTGTGCCAGCGCCACCACGTCCATGTACCCTTCGACAATGACAAAGCGTTCCGGCTTGCGCGCCGCCTTGCGCGCTTCGTAGAGGCCGTACAGCTCCCTTCCCTTGTGGTAGACCGGGGTTTCCGGTGAATTCAGATACTTGGGTTTGTCATCCCCGAGTACCCGGCCGCCGAAGGCAATAACCCGACCACGGCTGTCGCGAATGGGAAACATGATGCGGTCGCGGAAGCGGTCATAATGCGTATCCTGGCCTTCCTGGCGCCGTTCTGCATCCCGGGCGATGATAAGTCCGGCCTTCTCCTGGATGGGGCGTTTGATCTTGTACCCGTCAAGATGCTTAAGCAGATTGTCCCAGCCTGGTGGCGCCAGGCCGATAGCAAAGCGTTTGGCGATCTCGCCGGTCAGTCCTCGCGATTTCAGGTAACCCACAGCCCGGGTGCGCGAGGGATGCTGGCGCAGTTGCTTCTGGTAATACAGGTTGGCCTGTTCCAGGGAGGTCAGCAGCTCGTTATTTTCGCTGCTGCGCTGCTGTCCTGCCGGGGAGCGCTCTTCGCGCGGCACGGTGAGGCCGCAGTCAGCGGCCAGGGTTTCGACTGCCTCGGGGAATTCCTTGTGATCAAAATTCATCACAAAACCCAGGGCATTTCCGGCGGCGCCACAGCCGAAGCAGTAATAGAACTGTTTCTCCGGCTCTACGCTGAAGGAGGGCGTTTTTTCCTGGTGAAAGGGGCAGCAGGCAGAGTAATTTTTGCCGGTTTTGCGCAGCTTGACGCGTTTGTCGATGACGTCGACGATATCTACCCGGCTAAGCAGGTCATCAATAAAGTTCTGCGGAATCAGACCAGCCATGGACGGTGCACCCGGAAGTAAACGGTGGTCAACTTAGTGTAGCAAATCGCCGTAGCAAAAAAACGCAGCGCAGAAGCAGGAGGGGGGTGCTGCCAGACGTCAGGCCTGGCCGAGCTTCTTTTTGATCAGCTGACCCACGGCGCCCATGTCGGCACGGCCGGCCATTTGCGGCTTCACCGCGGCCATGACCTTGCCCATATCCTGCACGCTGCTGGCACCCGTATCGGCCAATGCCTGGGTGACAATGGCTTCTATTTCGGCATCTGACAGCGGCTGGGGCATGAAGGTCTGTAACACCTCGATTTCCGCCTGCTCGATGTCGGCCAGGTCGTTGCGACCGGCGCTTTCGTACTGGCGGATGGACTCGCGACGCTGCTTGATCATCTTTTCCAGGATGCTCAGCACACGGGCGTCGTCGGGCTCGATGCGTTCATCGACTTCGATGCGTTTCACTTCTGCCAATGCCAGGCGCACAGTGCCCAGGCGAGCCTTGTCTTTCGCTCGCATGGCATCTTTCATCGCTTCCGTCAGTTGGAGCTTTAGTGCGCTATCAGCCATAGGGGTATCCGGGATCAGCAGAAACAGATTCGGCGAGATCCAGTCTCAGGTCGGCAATCGTGAACAATCAGTAGAAGCGCTTGGTCTTCTTGTTGTCGCGTGACAGCTTTTTCAGGTGGCGTTTTACGGCAGCGGCTGCTTTGCGCTTACGGGCAGCAGTCGGCTTTTCGTAGAATTCCTTGCGACGGACTTCGGCCAGAACGCCAGCTTTTTCGCAGGATCGCTTGAAGCGACGCAGAGCCACATCAAACGGCTCGTTTTCTTTCAGTTTTACCATTGGCATAGTGCAGAGACACCTTTGCATTCAATTTAAAAGGGCGCATATGGTAATGCGGCACGCCACAAAATGCAAAAGTTATATTGCCCAAACCGGGCAAATACTGGCTAATCGACGGGGGCTGCCGTATTATTCACGTCTTTTTGCGGCCCGAAGCGCCAGACAGGCCCGATGGGTCCTCCTGCGCCGATCCGGTGCGAAATTATACAGCTAAGGCAGGTTTATGCGGGTTCTGGGCTTGGAAACATCCTGTGATGAGACCGGGGTAGCAATATACGACAGTGAGCAGGGCCTGCTGGGCGATGCCTTGTACAGTCAGGTTGACATGCATGCCGAGTATGGCGGTGTGATTCCGGAGCTGGCCTCGCGTGACCATATCCGTAAAACCCTGCCCATGATCCGACAGTTGCTGGCTGACCGGCAGATAGCAGCCTCATCGATTGATGGCATCGCTTACACGGCGGGCCCGGGCCTCATAGGGGCGTTGCTGGTGGGAGCGGCGCTGGGGCGTTCCCTGGCCATGGCCTGGAACGTACCGGCAGTTGGCGTTCATCATATGGAAGGGCACTTGCTGGCGCCGATGCTGGAGGCCAATCCGCCTGCGTTCCCCTTTGTGGCCTTGCTGGTATCCGGTGGTCACACCCAACTGGTGGCGGTGCAGGGTATTGGCGAGTACGCACTGCTGGGTGAGTCGCTGGATGATGCGGCCGGCGAGGCCTTTGACAAGGTGGCCAAAATGCTGGGCCTGTCCTATCCCGGTGGCCCCCGGGTGGCGAAGCTGGCAACTGCGGGCACGGCCGGGCGGTTTGTGTTTCCGCGCCCGATGACCAACCGGCCCGGCCTCGACTTCAGTTTCAGCGGTTTAAAAACCTTCGTGCGCAACACACTGGCAGAGCTCGAAGAGGCTGCGCCGGAGGGCATCAGTGAACAGGATAAGGCTGATGTGGCACTGGCCTTTGAGGAGGCGGTGGTGCAGACGCTGGTCATCAAGTGCCGGCGAGCCCTGCAGCAGACCGGCTTGCATCGTCTGATCATTGCCGGCGGAGTCAGTGCCAACACCCGGCTACGCGCTGGTCTGGAGGCCATGGTACAGGCGCAAAAAAGCCAGCTGTTTTATGCCCAGCCGCGGTTCTGCACCGACAATGGCGCCATGATTGCCTATGCCGGCTGTCAGCGGCTGCTGGCCGGCCAGCGCGAAGGCCTGGCTATCAGCGCCCGGCCACGTTGGCCGATGGACACACTTCCGTCATTAAAAGATTTGCCCAGGGCCTGATTATGGATATTGTTTATATCAAAGAACTGCAAATCCAGACGGTTATCGGGATCTATGACTGGGAGCGTGAAATCCGGCAAACCGTCAGCATCGATCTGGACATGGCGACGGACATCAGGGCTGCTGCGGCCACCGAGGACATCAGTCGTACGCTGGATTACAAGTCGGTGTCCAAGCGCCTGATCGCCTTTGTTGAGGAAGCCGAGTTCCTGCTGATTGAAACCATGGCGGAAGAAATCGCGGCTATTGTGTTGTCCGAATTTCCGGTCAGCTGGCTGCGCCTGCGCCTGGGTAAGCCAGGCGCGGTAACCGGTGCGCGCGATGTTGGCGTGATCATCGAGCGCGGCGAGCGCCCTGAACGTTTGCCGCTGGTCTGAGTTTATAAGTGAAAATCGTGACAGTAATGGGATCCAGTTATGCCTTTGTTAACGCTGAGTCTGGGCAGTAATCAGCAGGCGGATCATCATATCCGCGGTGCGCTGGACGCCTTGCAGGCCAGCTTTGGTCGCATGCGGACGTCGTCGGTGTTTGAAAGCGAGGCGGTGGGGTTTGATGGCAACAATTTTCTGAACATGGTGGTGGCGGTCGACACCAGCATGCCGCTGGTTGACGTCAGCGCCCACATCAAGGCGCTGGAACAGGAGCATGGCCGCAGCAGAGGCGGGGCGCGTTTCAGTCCGCGTACCCTGGATATAGACATCCTGACCTACGGTGACTGCATCGGTAACCATGACGGTATCGTGCTGCCAAGACCGGAGATCACTGAAAATGCCTATGTATTGTGGCCGATGTCACAGGTTTGCGGTGATCGCTGCGATCCCCGATCCGGGCTGACATACGCCACCCTGTGGCAGCACTATGACAAGACCCGTCAGTCACTGTGGCCAATCGAATTCGATTGGCAGGGGCGCCGGATCTCCAGCGCCCTTTGAGGCAAAATGGCTACAGCCTGATCAGCTTTCCTCGACCGTGTCGACGGCTGCGGCTTTGACTTCCGGTGCCGGTTCACTGGTCTTCTGCAGAAATACCTGCGGGCCCACAACGACCAGAATGGTCGCCAACCCGGCCAGCAGTCCTGTCCAGGGATCGAACAGCGAGAACGCAATGGCAGTCAATACCATGGCGCCACGCTCGGTGCTGTCGGTAACGGTGGTCAGCGCCAGCGTCGCACAGGCAAACCCGGTCAGCAACAGCGTGACCGCCAGGGCGATGGGCAGCAGCGGCTGCAGCATGGTAACGATGGGCAATACAATAAACAGCACCGGGAAGCCGTACACGTAGTAGGCAGAAATGCCGTCGAAAATGGAGTCCATCTTGTCACGGCCGGTGACCCAGCGTTTAAGCACAATCACCTGGATACCGGTCCACAACACCCCCTGGGTACCAAAGAACGGCGCCACAACAGCCATGGCGGCGTTCCGGATGCCGGTGGCCATGTGAGTGCGATTGCTGTTGACGTCCAGCTTCTCATCCGGGCGCAGGGGCTGTGAATTCTTGATCATCTCGTTGCCGGTCACCACATCACCAAAAAACAGGATGTAGGTAATGAAGGCCAGCGGCAGGGCGTTGAGGAACATGGTGGCGCTGGGCCAGCCAATATTCAGCGGCGATGCTTTCTCCCACATGGACGCCGCGTGCGTGGGCACGTCCAGCAGGCCGGACTGAATGTTGAACTGCATCTCGCCGGTGATCAGGCCGACCACGCCGGCCACCACAAATGCAGGCAACAGGCCCAGGCCCGCAATTTTGGCCAGTATCGGCATTTGTGCCGCCTGGCGCTGGAATGGCTTGGAGAAGGTCAGGAACATGCACAGAGCCAATGCGGCGATGGCTGCAATCGGGGTGGAGTTCAGTGCGCTGGCTGCATCATTCTGGTCAAAAATGCGCAGGAATGCAGCGACTGCCGCGCCCAGGATGATGCCGCCCTTGAGCACATTGGGCACCCAGGCCACCAGTTTGGCCCCCAGCCCGGTAATGCCGAGAAAGATCAGTAGAGCCGCGAAATTGAGCGATAGCGCCGTCATCAGTTGAAACTGCTCTTCCGGCGTATTGCCGCCGCCCAGCACAAAGGCAAAGATGAACGGCAGCGCCGGTGTCAGCCAGCCGGGCGCCAGCGGATCGCCGAAAAGCATCCAGCCGGCAGAGATCAGCATGGTGTGAAACATGGCCATGGTGACGGCTTCTTCGAAGCTGAGACCAAAGGAGGCGGTCATCACGGGTACCAGGGCCAGACCGGTAGCGCCGGCGACACAGATACCCTGCAGGAACTCGGGCAGGGCAAAGCGCATGTGAACAAACGGGATGCGGAAAACGAACGGGCCCCATTTGATACCTGGCTGGATCTCTCCCTCTCGGCGTTTTGACAGCATAGTCTGGGTCTCTTTTATTTTATAGATGTTATTGACGGACTCCTGAATCTTAACCAACAAGACAAGGCAGGGCAAAGGCTATTCGTCGTTATTTTGAATGCATTCATCATTTTTTTTTGACCGGACGGCATCAGCTCAGGGCGCGGCCCCCATCCACACGAATGGTCTGACCGGTCATGTACACCGCGTCGCGCGCCAGGAACAGCACAGTGCGGGCGATGTCGGCGGGCGTGCCCAGGCGCCCCAAGGCTATGCCGGCCAGTATTCTGGCCTGCTCGGCATCCTGCGAGCCGTCATCTGCGACATGTTCAGGCCATAGAATAGCGCCAGGTGACACAGCGTTGACCCGGACATGCGGTGCCAGTTCGCGCGCTAATGATCGGGTCATGGCGCCCAGAGCCGCCTTGGCCATCGTGTAGGCGGAGAACCCGGCCATACCACGATTGACGTTGATATCAGTGAGATTGACAATACTGCCGCCGTTGACGGTCAGGGACGCTGCCAGTTGCTGGGCCAGGAAAAGTCCGGCGCGGGCATTGCTGTTCATCAGGTCCAGCCATTGTGTCTGGGTCAGCGAGGCCAATGGCGTGGCATAGAAACTGCTGGCATTGTTGACCAGTACGTCAACACGCTGGTAGCACGACAGAGCGGTCTCCCCCAGTGTCGACAACGCCTGCTCGTCATTAAGGTCAGCGGTGATGGCGGTGCAGCTGCGGGATCGCTCGCCGTTGAGCTGGGAGGCCAGCGCATCGGCCTCCCGGCGGGAGCGATGACAATGAATGATGACGCGATAACCGGCCTGATGGAAGGTGCGGGCCATGTCGGCGCCAATGCGTCGGGCGCCACCGGTAATGAATACCACAGGCAGCCGGTCCTGGTCGCTCATGAATCAGATCTCAGTCTGCCCAGAGTATCCCTGATCCGCCCCAGGCGGGCCTGATGCAGCATATTGCGTATTTTCTCGCCGGCCTCGGGGCCAGGTGCCACTGGCTTATGCTGCAGCAGCGTCGGCACATCGATCTCGTCGGCTGCGACAAAACACTGCCAGAGCAGTTCCGCCTGGGGATAGGGTCGCTCTTCCAGCCCGGTCCGACCGCGGGCATCGGCTTCACAGACTTTCAGGAACTTCTGCAGACGTTGCGGGCGGCGAAAGGCGTCAAGCCCTTCCAGGGTCTTTAACACTGTCGCGGGTTTAAGCACCTGCATTTGATGACAATGGGTGTGATACTGACTGCCCAGTCTGGCCAGGTCTGCGCACTCGGTAGGTACACGCAGGCGCTGACAGGCATCAGCGATTGGCTGTATACCTTTGTGTTCGTGCGCAATATGTTGTGGCCAGTCGTCGCGAGCCGTCAGGCCTTTGCCGACATCGTGCATCAGCGTGGCGAAACGCACAGCCAGGTCATCACTCAATAGACAGGACTGACGAAGACTCATCAGGGTATGCACGCCGGTATCAACTTCAGGATGCCACTGGGGCGGCTGGGGAACGCCGAAAAGGCGGTCGACTTCAGGCAGCAATATGGCAAGAGCGCCGCATTCGTGCAGTACCTCAATGAAAACCTGCGCGTGGTCGGAATGCAGAGCTTTATCGAATTCGCGCCATACCCGTTCGGGAACTAGGTGTTCGAGTTCACCGCTGGCGCTCATGTTCTGCATCAGGGTTCTGGTTTCACCGGCGATGGTAAATCCCTGATCGGCAAATCGTGCCGCAAAACGGGCCACTCTAAGCACGCGCAGAGGGTCTTCGGAAAAAGCCGGTGACACGTGACGCAGGATCCGGTTTTTCAGGTCGCTGACCCCGCCCCAGGGATCAACCAGGTTGCCGTCAGCATCTCTGGCAATGGCATTGATGGTCAGGTCACGGCGCTGAAGGTCCTCTTCGAGCGTTACATCGGGCGTGGCGAATACCGTGAAACCCTTGTAACCGGTGCCCGATTTGCGTTCGGTGCGCGCCAGCGCATATTCTTCTTTGGTCGCGGGATGCAGAAAAACCGGAAAGTCTTTGCCCACCGGTGTAAAGCCGGCATCAAGCATGGCTTGCGGTGTCGCGCCCACGACCACCCAGTCGCGATCCGAGTCAGCAATGCCGAGCAGGTCGTCGCGCACGGCGCCCCCTACCAGATAGGTGGCGAACGAACCGATGTCACCAGGGTGATTTGCCATATTGCTGAGTCTATCAGACGCTGAACAGTTTGTGGTCTTCCAGGCGCATCATGGTCAACTCACGGCCCCAGACACATCCGGTGTCCAGCGCGAACACGCGGTCACGGCCTGTGACGCCCTGCAAGGCGGCCCAATGACCAAACAGAATGCTGGTGTCGCTGTTGGTGATCTGCTCGAATTCAAACCAGGGCCGGAAGCCCTCGGGGGCCTCATTGACGCCCTCCTTGATCTGCAGGTCGAGCTTGCCGCTCTCGTCACAGAAACGCATTCTGGTCAGGTAATTGGTGGTCAGGCGCAGCCGTTTTCGACCGGTCAGCGAATCTTTCCAGCGCGATGGTTTGTCGCCGTACATCTTGTTCAGGAACTTGCGAAACTCCGGGCCCCTGAGGGCGGTTTCGACCTCGGCCGCCAGGGTCAGGGTGGTATGCAGATCCCATTGCGGTGGAACGCCCGCATGTACCATCAGGTAATTGTGAACGCCCTGGGCACCCAGCACACTGTCATAGTGCGCCAGCGGTTTGTGTCGCAGCCAGTCAGCCAGCTCGCCGCAGTCGGGGGCGGCGAGCAATTCGTCCAATGTATGCCGGCCATTGATGGAGGCCGGGGTGCAGCGATAGTACAGCGCCAGAAAATGCAGATCATGATTGCCCAGCACCACGGTTGCCGATTCGCCGATGTCACGAAGATAACGCAGCGTGTCCAGTGATTTGGGGCCCCGGTTGATGAGGTCGCCCACGCACCAGAGTTCATCGGCGCCGGGCTGAAAGGCCACCGCCTTGAGAAGTTTGCGCAGGGGTTTGTAGCACCCCTGGATATCGCCAATTGCATACGTTGCCATCAGTGTACCGAGTGAGGTTTCGAGAGCAGGAACGCCGGTATGTCGGCATCAAAACGGCTGCCGTCAGTTCTGGCCATTGTGTAGCTGCCCTGCATGGTACCAAATTGCGTGGTGAGCACGGCACCGCTGGTGTACACAAATTTCTGCCCGGGTTGGATCAATGGCTGCAGACCTACCACGCCTTCGCCACGAACCTCCTCCACCTGATTATTATCGTCGGTGATAATCCAGTGACGGGACAATAACGTCACCGCTTCCGTGCTGTGGTTTTCAATGCCGATGGTATAGGCGAAGGCATAACGATCATTGTCCGGGTCAGACTGCTCGGTAAGGTATTGGGTTTGCACGGAAATATCGATGTCGTGTGCTGCCATCGATTACTTCTCCTGTCTTGCTGCACTTAGCGTGTTGCTCAGATTGACGTAGTCTTCCAGGCTCAGGTTTTCGGGCCGCAGGCTGAGGTCCACTGGCAGATCGTCCGGATGTATGTCGGCGATAAGGGGTTTCAGGCAGTTTCTCAGAGTCTTGCGGCGCTGTGAAAACGCCGTCCGTACCACATCCTGCAACAGCGTGGTGTCGGTTGCAACGAGTTTCTGTGTGCGGTGCGGGGTCAGGCGCACAATGGCCGATGTGACTTTGGGCTGAGGATGGAACGCGCCGGGTGGCACATCAAACAGGTGGTCAACCTGACAGTAGTACTGAGCCATGATGCCCAGGCGGCCGTAATTGTCATCGCCCACCTGAGCTGCCAGGCGTTGCACCACTTCCAGCTGCAGCATAAATGTCATTTCGTGGATCAGTGACTGGTATTTGAGCAGGTGAAAAATGCACGGTGTGGAAATATTGTAAGGCAGGTTGCCGACAATGCTCAGGCTTCGGGGCTCTGTGGTCAGGCTGGCCAGATCAAATTTTAATACATCGCACTGGTGGAGCGTGAAAGTATCCACATCGGCGAAACGCGATTGCAGCCAGGCCGCCAGGTCCCGGTCGAGTTCGATGGCGTCCAGGCGTGCGCCGCTGGCCAGCAGAGGGGTGGTAATGGCGCCCTGGCCCGGCCCGATTTCCACGATATGCTCGCCCTGTTTCGGCGCGATGGCGGCGACGATACGGCGAATGATGTTGTCGTCCTGCAGGAAGTTCTGGCCAAAGCGCTTGCGGGCTCTGTGTCCGGGCATGGCTATGGACTTGCCGGTATCGTATTGCGACATAGTGAGTCTCTTGGCGGTTCGCCGATCTATCGGCCCTGTCAGTGGGGTGTGACCAGTTGCCGGCGTCTGACCATCAGGCAGGCGGTTTCTATGGCATTAAGCAGACTGCCGCCATCGGCCGTGCCGGTCGCAGCCAGGTCAAGCGCGGTGCCATGGTCTACCGAGGTACGAATGATGGGTAGCCCCAACGTGATATTGCTGGCGCGTCCGAATCCCTTGTATTTCAGCACTGGCAGACCCTGGTCATGATACATGGCAAGCACAGCGTCACACTGAGACAGATATTTGTCGGTAAACAGGGTGTCGGCGGGCAGCGGACCGATCAGTTGCATGCCCCGTTCACGGTATTCGTGCAGCACCGGCTCGATGATATCAATTTCTTCCCGCCCCAGGTGACCATTTTCGCCGGCATGCGGGTTCAGCCCGCAGACCAGTATCCGGGGTGCGCTGATGCCGAACTTGCTGCGCAGGTCCTGATGCAGGATGTCGATGATGTTGCGCAGCAGGGGCGCGGTGATGGCATCTGCCACCTCGCGCAGGGGCAGGTGGGTGGTGGCCAGTGCAACGCGTAAACCCTCGGTGGCCAGCATCATCACGGTCAGATCTACGCGGCAAAATTCGGCCAGAAACTCGGTGTGACCGGAAAACGCGATGCCGGCATCGTTGATGATGCCCTTGTGCACAGGGGCCGTCACCATGGCCTGCAGATCCCCGTCCATGCAGGCCTGCGCGGCGTGGCGCAAGGTCTGCAGCACATAGGTGGAATTACCAGTATCCAGTTTCCCCGGCGTACACGACACTGCCAGCGAAACCGGCAACACATTGATGTGTGAGTTGGCACGTCTGGCGACGCTGCCGGGTTGCCAGAACGAGGTGGTCAGAGGCAGGCCCAGGGCCAGCGCGCGTTGGGCGAGCAGCTCCGGATCTGCGACCGCCACCAGTTCACAGTCGGCTGGCAACCGGTTGCTATCCTGAACCAGTTGCACCAGCAGGTCCGGACCGATTCCGGCGGGTTCGCCAGGCGTGACAGCCAATTGCAATGTCATAAACAGGTGCCGTGTGTGTCAGGGATGTGGGACTAACGCCGTCAATTGATAATTTTGACGTAGGCCTCGTCGCGGATTTCAAGCATCCAGTTTTCCAGTTCGACATCAAATTTGCGACTGCGCAGAGCATTGGTGGCCTGCTGACGGCGATACTCGCGACTCAGATCCTGTTCGCGACGCCCGGTCACTTCGGCAACATGCCAGCCAAAACTGGTGCGGAAGGGTTCGCTGAGCTCACCGATTTCCAGATCGCCAACCACTTCCTCGAACTCGGGCGGCATACCGCCATCGCTGACCCAGCCCAGATCGCCGCCGGCCACTACGGACTGAGTGTCATCTGACAGCTGGCGGGCGACGATACTGAAATCCTCACCACCGCTGATGCGTTCATACACTTCCTGCGCCAGGCGACGCGCCTGCTCCTCGGTGCGGATTTCATTCGGCGAGATCAGGACGTGGCGGGCCTCTGTCTGTTTCACCAGGCGATTGGAGTCACCGCGAACGTCGCTGAGTTTGATCAGATGGAAGCCGTTGGAGCTGCGAATCGGCTCGGAGACCTCACCGGTATCCATGTCCGGCACAATGTCCGCAAACAGGGTGGGCAGACGATCTGCCTTGCGCCAGCCCAGTTCGCCACCACTGACGGCAAATCCCTGTCCTGAACCACTGGCATTCTGTTGCGCCTGCATGCGAACGTCGGCAAAATCCTCGCCGTCCTGAATACGCCGCCGCAGGTCATTGGCGAAAGCTTCCTTGGCGCGTTCCACCTCAGCGCTGTCTGTAGCCAGCACCGGAATCAGAATCTGGTCCACCAGGTAATCAGGGGCCATGGCTTCACGGCCACTTTCCGAATTCAGGTAATTTTCTATCTCCTGATCCGTAATATTGATGCGTCGGTTTACCATGCCGCGCTGCACTTCGTTTACGGCCAGCTCCTTGCGAATGCGTTCCCGTGTGCTCAGGTACACGCCCTGCGACTCCAGTGCGTCCACATACTGCTCAAAGGTCATGTTGTTCTGATTGGCCATGTCAGCCATGACGCGGTTCAACGTGTCATCGTCAAAACGGATGCCGACCCGTTCGGCCAACTGCAGCTGCAGGCTCTCGATGATGAGATTTTCCATCACCTGTTCGCGTAACTGATCAGGGGGCGGCAGTTGCAGGTCCATTTCCTGGGCGCGCTGCAAAATTTCCTGCAGGCGCTCTTCATATTCACTCTGCAGGATGACGCCTTCGTCCACCAGCGCAATTACGCGGTCGAGCACCTGTCGCTCGGCCGCAACGGCATGACCAGCCCCTGCTCCCGCAAGGAGCACCAGCATGCCAATTGCGCACATACTGACGGCTTTGCTGCCGGATATAAATTGCCTGGTAAGTTTATTCATTTACGTCTTGCTCCTTAAAGCCAGGGATGCTGTTTCTGAGCAGGTTGCCCAGGCCACCGCCGGTCAGATCGCCCAGACCGTGCAGTGACAATTGAAAGAAAATGCCCCGGTTCTGCCTGGTGTTTTGCTCAAAAAATTCGTAGTCGTTGACCCAGTCGCGGGCGATGAGGCGCATGGTTGCGCAACAGTTACTGTATTCGACCCCGCCAAAGGTTTCAAGGTTCCTGCTGTTGCTGTGATCGTAGTTCCAACGACCGAGCAGGCGCCAGTTATCGTTCAGTGGCCATACCGCTGACAGGTCAGTCTGCTTGATGCGGGCGTCGAGCAGCGGCGGCGCATCCAGAAAGACGTCGGTTCGCTCTCGATACCGGAACGCCGCGTTAAACAATGCATCGTTGACCGCCTGATACTGCACGGCGATGCTGCCTTCATCGATGTTGCTGTTTTCCTGATCCCATTGCAGGTCTGCGCTGAAGCGCAGGTTTTCACTGGGCTGCAAGACCGTTTCCAGCACCAACGCCGAGCGCTCAGTATCCAGAGGTTGCAGCAACAGCCAGTTCTGCAATGGACTGTTCAGCGACACTTTGCGATCTTCGAAGTAGAAAATCTGGCCGGCGCTGAAACGGGCGCGTTCGATGCCATTGCTGCCGATAAAACGGCTGGTCACCGCCGCGCTGATCTGGTTGGCGTCACCGACCCGGTCCGGGCCAGTGAAGCGGTCATCACGAAACAGCTGATTGAAATTGAAATTCAGCTGCGCCGTGTCGAACGTGGGGATGGCCTGCTGCTCTTTATACTCGCTGTACAGATAGTACAGCCGCGGCTCCAGAGTCTGCGTCATGTTGTCACCGGCAATGGCGACTGGCCGTTCGAAAATCAGACCACTGTCCAGGCTGAACACGCCAATGCCGCGATCAGGCGTATCATCGGTGCCATTGGCCTGTTCATCAAGGTCCCAGCTGGCATAGCGAAAGCGGGCGGTGGGCACCACAAACCAGCCCGGACGGCGCACCGGCAGACTGATGTAGGGCTCGGCCACAAAGCGTTCGCCGGTGACCAGCGCGCCGCGATCGATCTGGTCGTCGGTCAGCAGCGAGGCGTTGAGCGAGCGGTCAAAGCGGACATGACTGGTGTTGAATCCGTAGCGCAGACGCTCACCGGTGCGGTAGTCGCCGCGCAGACTCAGTTCGGGCAGGCGGTCGAAGGGCTTGTTGATATCGATCGAGGCAATATAGCTGTCGATGATCTCGATGCGCTGTACCCGGGCATCGGCCCGCAATGAGTCGTTCTGCCAGCTCAATACGCCTTCCTTGTTCAAATGCGTGCGGCTTTCCAGATTGAAGTCGCTGCTGCCCAGGTCACGAAAATAGTCGGCATCGCTGACGGCATTGAAGTCGACGTAGGTACGCCAGTGATCGCCCAACTGCCCTTCGTGCTGCATGCCGGCAAACCACCGCTTCTCGCGCGGCGGTGTGTCGCTGCCTGGCACATCGGCGCGCGCCGGGTCGAAGGTACGGTCCTTGGGCAACAACGCCAGGTTGACGACATTCATCGACCAGGAGGCCAGGTAGCGCAGTTCGGCGCTGAGCATGGCGCCGCGTCTGGTGATGATGCGTGGCGTTAGCGTGGCATCGTAATGGGGTGCCAGGTTGAAATAATAAGGCACCGCCAGATCAACACCGCCGTCCCGGCTGTTGCTCAGGGACGGTGGCAGCACGCCGGAAACCCGTTGATCGCTGATCGGGAACTGCAGGGTATAGGGGTAATAAAACACCGGCACGTCGCGAATGCGCAGCGTGACATCATTGGCGTAACCAACGCCACGGGCATTGTCCAGGCGTAGTCCCCGTGCCTGCATCACCCAGAATGGGTCCATGGGTTCGCAGCGGCTGAACTCGCCGTTCTCCAGGGTCAGCATGCCGCTTTCACTGTTGTAGCTGAGCTGGCTTGCCGACCCGTGGATCTGGCTGTCGTGAATGACATAGGAGGCGCGGTCGACCTCATTGACGCCGCTATTCTGGTCGATGCGGGCGCCCTGGCCGGTGACCAGAAAGCCCGGTTCCCGAAACAGTACGTCACCCTGCAGGGTCAGAATATTGGTGGTCTCGTCCAGGTGCAGGCCCTGGTCGGCGCTCAAGGTGCGGTACCCCTGTTGCACGTTGACCTGACCGTCGACATAAAGCTGGCTGGGCTCCGGCTGGCGGACCGGGTCCGGTGTTTCGATCTCGGTTGGTGACTGGTCGGGGTCCTGATCGGCGAATTCGCCTTCTCGCGGCGGCTCCACAAACATGCCGCAGCAGGCGGCGGGCATTTGCTCCTGTTGCTCGTCACTGAGAGTTGCGCGCGTTTGCCAGTCTGTCAGAATGCCGGTGTTGTCCTGGGCGAAGCTGGTCAGGGGCAGGGCGAGAGCCGTCAGCAGGGCGAGAGTCGCCAGCAGGGCCGGCACCAGCAGGGCTCTTTCCGGCAGCACGATCGGCGCGGGCCGCGTCCTGAACGGTGACGGGATCACCCTGGCGCGCAAGGCTGATGATTTTGTCGGCTGTGGCATTGGTGCAGGCGATCCCTGGCAATAGAATATGGGTCGGACGAGTTGGCGGTAGTCTGGACAAACAGCGTCCGCATGATAATTCATTGAAGTTTTTATATAAAGCCAAAACCCGGTCGCGCCTCCGCGCAGTGTCTGGCCGGGGCCGGCAGGAATGGATAATGTGAATGGATAACGCAACAGCACGGCAGACGCAATTACAGAGCTGGGCCCAAGGGGCCATTAGGCAGCATTTCGGCGTTGATCCGGGTGTGATCAGAGCTGACGCGTTGGGGGGCGATGCCAGTTTCCGCCGGTATTTCCGCTTCCGGTCCGGCGCGACGGGCGATACTCAAGATCTGCCAGACAGTCTGATGCTGGTCGATGCACCGCCGGCGCAGGAGAACAATCCGGCATTTTTGCGCGCCGCCGAAGAGTTCCGGTCTGCCGGTCTGTGCACACCGCGCATTTACGCCCACGACCTGGAACAGGGATTCATGGTACTGGAAGACTTCGGCGACCAGTTGATGCTGCCCTGCCTGCAGCAGGCGCAGGCTGACAAAGACACGACCCGTGTCGATACCTTGTACCACCATGCCATGGAGGCCCTGCTGAGGCTGCAGGCATATGACGAACCTTCTTCGTTGCCGCCCTACGATCAGGCTCTGTTGCACCGCGAACTGCTGCTGTTTGACGACTGGTTCTGCGAAAAAATGCTGGGCTGGCAGCTCAGTGACGATGAGCGGAGTTTGCTGGCAACAACCTGGCAGATACTGGAGGCCTCCGCACTGGCGCAGCCACAGGTGCGCGTGCATCGGGACTACCATTCACGCAACCTGATGGTGCGCTCTGGGCGTGATGATACCCTGGACGAAAATCAGGCGCCCGGCGTCATTGACTTTCAGGATGCAGTCATCGGCCCGGTCAGCTATGACCTGGTCTCGCTGTTGCGTGACTGTTATATCGTCTGGCCCCGGGCCGATGTGCAGCGCTGGGCCAGCGCATATCACGCGCAGGCGCAGGCGCGCGGTATTATACCGGGGACATACACCATGACTGAGTTTATGCGCGGTTTTGACCTGATGGGACTGCAGCGGCATATCAAGGTGCTGGGTATCTTCTGTCGTCTGGCGCTGCGCGACAACAAACAGCGTTATCTGCTCGATCTGCCGGTGGTGATGGACTACGTCTGTCAGGTTGCCGGGCGCCATTCGGTGATGCAGCCGTTTCTGACCTGGTTTCAGGCCGGACCCCTGCCACAGATGCAGGCCAGGCTGGCGGAGCTCGACGCATGAAGGCGATGATTCTGGCGGCAGGTCTGGGCAAACGAATGTTGCCGCTGACCGAATCCCTGCCCAAACCTTTGCTCAGTGCCGGCGGGCGCAGCCTGATCGAGTGGCAGATCAGGCGTCTGCACAAGGCGGGCGTGACCGATATCGTGATCAATCACCATCATCTGGGCGCACAGATAGAGGCAGCGCTCGGCGACGGCAGCCAGTTTGGCGTGCACATTCGTTACTCCCCGGAAGCGGAGCGCCTGGAAACGGCCGGCGGTATTATTCACGCATTGCCGATGCTGGCTGACGACTGCTTTATCATCGTTAACGGCGATGTCTGGACAGATTTCGACTTCGCCACATTGCAGCCGCTCGACCCCGCGCAGGCGCTCGCCCATCTGGTCATGGTGCCCAATACGGCACATCATCCGGAAGGTGACTATTTTCTCGACAATACCGGCCGGGTGCGCGAAAGCGGCGCGCCCAGGCTGACGTACAGCGGTATCAGCGTGCTGCACCGCTCGCTGTTCGCCGGGTTTGCCGAAGTCTACCAGCCGCTGGCGCCCGTGTTGGTGAGTGCCATGCGGGCCAATCGGGTCAGCGGTGAGCGCTACGACGGTGACTGGCAGGACATCGGCACACCGGAGAAGCTGCGCGCCCTGGATGCCCGGATACGGGATGGCGGGCTGTCCTGAGGGGCAAGAAAGCCACGCAATTTGTGTGAATTGGCGTTAAAATGCCCCAAATTGAACCAATAGAAGCCGGGATTCAGATCATGAAAGACTTTCTTATAGCACCGTCCATTCTGTCAGCCGATTTTGCCCGTCTGGGCGAGGAAGTGGACTCGGTGCTGGCCGCCGGCGCCGATGTTGTGCACTTTGATGTCATGGACAATCATTATGTGCCCAATCTGACCATCGGCCCGATGGTGTGCAAGGCACTGCGCAATCACGGTGTTACCGCACCCATTGATGTGCATCTGATGGTCAGCCCGGTGGATCAGATGATTCAGGATTTTGCCAAAGCAGGCGCCACGTATATCAGTTTCCATCCGGAAGCTTCCCTGCACGTTGATCGCTCCCTGCAGCTGATTCGTGATGCCGGCTGCAAGGCGGGCCTGGTTCTGAATCCTGGCACCAGTCTGGATTGCCTGGAATATGTGCTGGACAAAGTTGATCTGATACTGGTGATGTCGGTCAACCCCGGTTTTGGCGGCCAGAAATTTATCCCGTCGGCCCTGAAAAAATTGCAACAGGCGCGCCGTCTGATTGATGACAGTGGTTTTGATATCCGTCTGGAAGTGGACGGGGGCGTAACCGTCGACAATATTGGCCGGATTGCCGCGGCAGGTGCGGACATGTTTGTTGCCGGTTCGGCGATCTTCAACAGTGACAGCTACGAGAAGACAATTTCAAAAATGCGTCAGCAGTTGCAGACTGTTGCCTGAGTGCAGGGGATAAGCATGACTCGCATGACCGCCGAACAATTCCAGCAACTCGCCGCGGAGGGCTACAACCTGATCCCGGTTGTGCGTGAAGTGCTCGCCGACTACGAAACGCCGCTCAGCACTTACACAAAACTGGCTGATGGCGTGCACACCTACCTGTTTGAGTCTGTGCAGGGCGGCGAAAAGTGGGGCCGTTATTCGATTATCGGGCTGCCCTGTCGCACTGTGCTGCGGGTGGTCGGCAACACGATTACCGTAGAGCAGAACGGCGACATTGTCGAAACACACGAGACAGAAGATCCATTCACGTTTGTGGAAGCGTTCAAGGACCTGTCTCTTATACACATCTCCGAGCCCACGAGACAGGCAGAAATCTCG
>CAJXPR010000002.1 GCA_913058135.1 uncultured Gammaproteobacteria bacterium | reverse complement strand
CCCCTGGACAGCTCTGACGCTTTCGAAGGCCTGGCGAAAGGCAAGATCGGCAGCGTCCAGTTCGCCTGCCTGTACATGTTGTTCGGCTGACTCCAGAGCCCGCGTCTGATTACTCAACGTGTAATGGTTGCCGCCCAATACATCGGGCGTCTGTGCCGGCGCTGCAGCAGGCAGGAGCGCGACAACAGCTGCGACACAGTAGAGCACTAGACAGTACAGCCCACAGGGATGCTGCATGGTGGAAAGCTCCGCGCATGGTTATCGGTTATGCTGACCGTGTCTTGAGGCTAATCTATTCCGGATGTGTTGTCTATTACCCGTCAGGTAACGAAACCTTGGCGCTATAGCTGGTTAAAATACATGGCATTGATATGATGTATCAGTAAAATAAGGACTGAATATAACCCCGGGTTTTTATTAGAATGATGTTTTGCGATCATTCATGACTATCCCATAACCAGCAAAAGCAACAGGAACCGTTTATGAAACTGGAAGATATCAAGAACATCTGTGTGGTCGGCGCCGGTAACATGGGGCATCAGATTGCCCTGCAGGCGGCGATCTGTGGCTACAAGGTCAAATGCTCGGACGTGAATGCAGACACGCTGAAAAAAGCCGATGCGTTTGTTGATTCGTATCTGCCCGGACGGGTTGAAAAAGGTCGTCTGACGGCAGAGCAGGCCAGACAGGCGCGCGCCAACATTGAGTTTGTCGACAGCCTGAAGAAAGCAGTTCACGATGCCGACTTTGTCATCGAAGCAGCAACCGAGGTTTTGTCGCTGAAGCGCAAGATCTTTGCGGATCTGGACCATCTTGCGCCAAAGCACGCCATTCTGGCCACCAACAGCTCAGCCATCGTCAGCTCCAAGATCGCCGATGCCACGCAACGTCAGGACAAAGTGGTCAATATGCACTTTTTTAACCCGGCACTGGTGATGAAACTGGTAGAAGTGGTCAAGGGCGCGCACGTGTCCGACGAAACAGCGGATGTCACCATGGCATTAAGCAAGGATCTGCAGAAAGTACCCGTGCTGCTGAAGAAAGAAGTGGACGGGTTCCTGCTCAACCGCATTTTTGCCGCGATTTCCAAAGAAGCCATGTGGCTGCTGGAAATGGGCGTTGCAGAAGTGGAAGACATCGATAACGCGTGCGTTTACGGTGCCGGTCACCCGATGGGGCCGTTCCGTCTGAACGACCTGACCGGGCTGGACCTGAGTTACATTATGCGCATGGAGAAGTTCCGCGAGACCGGCAACCCGGCCGATCTGCCCAGCCCGCGTCTGGTCGAGCACTACATGAAAGGCGAGTTTGGCGAGAAGACGGGTCAGGGCTGGTACAGCTATTCCGGCAAGTAAGAGCTACCATCGTTGCTGGCTTTCGCCTGGATCCAGCGGCCTCGCCTACGCTCTTAATTGCCGGAAGTCAGTGTCAATCTTTGGACAGCGCCGCGGCCATGTCAGCGGGTTCAAGTTCGAGCCCGCTCATCTCGGTATCCCAGTTGGGGCCGACCATGGCGTTGTCTTCATGAATGCCTGGCAGCCACTCAGTGGCGAAGTCTTCCAGCGAAATGACTTTAGGCTTGTAGGCGCTCCACTCGTCGGTGCACAGGGCGGCGGCATAACGCTCGTCCGACCAGAACGGAAATACCTCGGTCTCTTCGAATTCTACCGATGGGCACAGAGCCCAGCCGTCTTCACCGTGCAGGCCCCAGACCTCACCGGTTTGCTGCACCTGATCCAGAAAAAGTTGATAATTGGCATCTTCATCTTCGCCAAGCACGGCGGGGGGATTGATGGCTGTTGTCATTGCGCTGTCTCCTGCTGGATGTGTCGGCGTCCGGTAACATCCGGGCCGGCACAAGTCACGTAGTCTTTCGGGGGCGCGTATAGTAGCTGAAACAGGCTCAGGATACAGCAATTTCACCACAAGGAAGCAAATATGTCGCACGACCCGTTAGCATCACCATGTCAGGCCAGTACGCTGGATACCTCTGTCAGTCCCACCGGTAGCCTGGAGCTGCTCTCTCAGGCCGAGGTTGAACGCCTGCGTGGCGTTGCCCGGGGCGGACTGTATGAGCTGTTCCGCCGCTGCGCGCTGGCGGTGCTCAACTGTGACGACACCTCGGACAGCGCCGAGGAGATTTACAGGCGCTATGCCGATTTCGAAATTGAGATTGTTCAGCGTACCCGGGGTATCAAGCTGCAGCTCCGCAATGCTCCAGCCTGTGCCTTTGTTGACGGTGTGATCATCAGCGGCGTGCGCGAACACCTGTTTGCCGTGCTGCGGGACATTGTGTTTGTGTCGAGCGAGTTGTACCGGCCGCTGGAGGCGGGGCCTGGTGATGATCATGACGACGTAGCGCTGCATAACCTTGAGGCCATTCGTTTTGATCAGTCGCACGCCGACAGTGCCGAAGCGGTCAAAAGTCTGGTGTTTCATGTCCTGCGCAACGCCGGTCTGCTGCAGCCACGGGTACTGCCTCGGCTGGTGGTGTGTTGGGGTGGCCATGCCATCAGCCGCGAAGAATACGACTACAGCAAAGCGGTGGGCTACCAATTGGGTCTGCGCGGGCTTGATATCTGCACCGGCTGTGGTCCCGGAGCCATGAAGGGCCCGATGAAAGGCGCTACCATCGGTCATGCCAAACAGCGTATCCAGGGTGGCCGTTACATAGGTATCAGTGAGCCGGGTATTATTGCTGCCGAATCCCCTAACCCGATCGTCAATCACCTGGTGGTGATGCCGGACATCGAAAAACGTCTGGAGGCCTTTGCCCGCCTGGGGCATGGCATTATTGTGTTTCCTGGTGGTGTCGGTACGCTGGAAGAGATTCTGTTTCTGATGGGCACGTTAATGGATCCGGCCAACGCGGACGTCTATGTGCCGCTCATTTTCACGGAGCCGGCCAGCAGCCGCGGGTATTTCAACAAAGTGGATGCTTTCCTGGTCGATACCCTGGGCGAGCAGGTGCGGGATTTTTACCAGATCGTGGAAGATGACCCGGTTGAGGTTGCCCGGGCCATGAAAACCGGCATCGACAAGGTTGCAAGAAACCGCCGCAAGTCCCGTGATGCGTATTATTACAATTGGCTGCTGCATATTCCACAGGGCATGAAGGACCCCTTCGAAGTGACTCACGCCAACATGGCCGAGCTGAAGTTGACCCGGGATCTGCCGGTCGAAAGCCTGGCGGTGAACCTGCGCCGCGCTTTTTCCGGTATTGTGGCGGGCAATGTCAAAGACAAAGGCGTCCGTCTGGTCCGCCAGTTCGGTCCTTTCGAGCTGAGTGGTGAGCACGCCATCATGGATGCCATGGACAGCCTGCTACGGGACTTCGTCGCCGACGGTCGCATGAAGATACTCAGAGAGCAGTACAATCCTTGTTATACTGTGCGCCCGCTGCCAGCGTCGGACCCGGCATAATACTTGACTAAATTAGTCGGATAATGAATAATTCAAGGCCTGTAATGGCCATTTTGGATGCATTTGCAGGCGTCCAGCATCAGCTTTCAGGTTTCAGCAAAGAGGTTTTTCATGAGTGAACAGGTGAGTGGCAACGCGCAGGTAGAAGACCTGATGCGCAAGGATTACGCAGCCGGGTTTCACTCTGCGATTGAGTCGGATACCCTGCCGCCGGGGCTGGACGAAGACACGGTGCGCTTTATTTCCGCGCAGAAAGAAGAACCTGAATGGATGCTGGAATGGCGTCTTAAGGCGTATCGCGCCTGGCGCGAAATGGCAGAACCGACCTGGGCGCATGTGCATTACCCGGAAATCGATTTTAGCTCGATCTCCTACTACAGCTCACCGAAAAGCATGAAAAACCGGCCCAAAAGCCTGGAAGAGGTAGACCCGGAGCTGATCGCCACTTACGAGAAACTGGGTATTCCGCTGCACGAACAGGCGGCGCTGGCGGGCGTGGCGGTGGACGCTGTATTCGATTCGGTGTCCGTGGTCACCACCTTCCGCGAAAAGCTCTATGAAGCAGGCGTGATTTTCTGCCCTATCTCCGAGGCCGTACACAAGCACCCGGAGCTGGTGAAAAAATACCTGGGTTCAGTGGTGCCGCAAAAAGACAATTTTTATGCCGCTCTGAATTCAGCGGTCTTCTCAGACGGTTCCTTTGTGTATATCCCCAAGGGCGTGCGCTGCCCCATGGAACTGTCCACCTATTTCCGTATCAACGAGCTTAATACCGGGCAGTTTGAGCGCACGCTGATCATTGCCGAGGAAGGCTCCCACGTGAGCTACCTGGAAGGCTGCACGGCGCCCATGCGCGACGAGAATCAGCTGCACGCAGCAGTCGTTGAACTGGTAGCACTGGACGATGCCACCATCAAGTATTCAACCGTGCAGAACTGGTATCCCGGCGACAAGAACGGCAAGGGTGGTATCTACAATTTCGTCACCAAGCGTGGCATCGCGCACAAGAACGCACGTATTTCCTGGACCCAGGTGGAGACCGGTTCAGCGGTCACCTGGAAGTACCCGAGCTGTATACTCAAAGGTGATAACAGCGTGGGTGAGTTTTATTCGGTAGCGCTGACCAACAATTTCCAGCAGGCCGATACCGGCACCAAGATGATCCACCTGGGTAAGAACACCAGTTCCACCATCATTGCCAAAGGTATCTCCGCCGGACGCAGCAACAGCTCCTATCGCGGTCTGGTGCGGATGAATCCGGGCGCCGAGGGCGCACGTAACTTTACCCAGTGTGATTCGCTGCTGATCGGTGATCAGTGCGGCGCCCACACCTTTCCCTACATAGAGAACCGTAATGCGTCGGCCGTCATTGAACACGAGGCTACCACGTCCAAGGTCAGCGACGACCAGATGTTCCTGTGTCAACAGCGCGGCCTTGATGCGGAAAAAGCAGTGTCAATGATCGTCAACGGCTTTTGCCGGGAAGTATTTAAAGAACTACCCATGGAGTTTGCGGTGGAAGCCGGCAAGCTGCTTGAAGTCAGCCTTGAAGGCTCGGTTGGATAAAACGGAAAACGAATTATGCTCGAGATTAACAAGCTCAACGCCCAGGTTGAGGGCAAACAGATTCTTCATGACCTGAGCCTGACCATCAAGCCAGGTGAAGTCCATGCCATCATGGGACCCAATGGCTCGGGTAAAAGTACGCTGGGTAATGTGCTGACCGGACGCGATGGTTATGAAGTGCTGTCCGGCGAAATCACCTTCAATGGCAAGAATCTGCACGACATGGGCATTGAGGAACGTGCCCGCGAAGGGATGTTTCTGGCGTTTCAGTACCCGGTGGAAATTCCCGGCGTCAGCAATATGGAATTTCTCAAGGCAGCAGTGGATGCCCGGCGCAAACATCTGGGACTGGAGGAGCTGTCATCGTTTGATTTCATGAAGCTGGCGCGTGATACCAGCAGCAAAGTGAGTCTTGACCCTTCTTTTCTGAAGCGCGGCGTCAATGAAGGCTTTTCCGGCGGGGAAAAGAAACGCAACGAGATCATGCAGATGATGTTGCTGGAACCCAGCCTGTGTATTCTGGACGAGACCGACTCCGGTCTCGATATTGATGCCCTGCAGGTGGTTGCCAGCGGCGTCAATGCCATGCGCAACAGCGAACGCAGCTTTATTGTGGTGACCCACTATCAACGCCTGCTGGACTTTATTGTGCCCGATTACGTGCACGTACTGGCCGGAGGCAAGATCGTCAAAAGCGGTGACAAGGAACTGGCCAGGGAACTGGAAGCCAAAGGGTACGGCTGGCTGGAAAGCGAGGTCGCCTGATATGACCACGAGTGTGACACCAGCGGCTGATTTTCATCAGCACGCCCTGGCGCTGGCGGCTGCGCAATCGGCAGCCCTGGCCCAGCAAGACAATAGTCCATTGTGGATGACAGCCCTGCGCGAGCAGGGCGCTACTGACTTTGCCCGTACCGCTTGGCCTGGTCGCAAGACCGAGCAGTGGAAATACACCAGCCTGCAGGCGTTTCAGGATTTTGTTAACGCAGAATGGGCCGCAGCGCCTGAGGTTGCGGCAGAGTTGACAACACAGGCAGGACCATACACGACGGCCATGGGCAGCACGGTGTTGTCCATGGCTGCTACCCGTCTGGTGTTTGTAGACGGTGTGCTGGATATGTTGGCTTCTGATGCATTGCCGGCGGGCGTGACATTGTTCAGTCAGGCAGACGCCGCCACTGGCAAAATTATTGCCGACCATCTGGGCAAAATCGCCGGCAGTGTCGATGCGCCGCGTCGAAACCTGTTTGCCATGCTCAACAATGCCTGGACCTGCGATGGCCTGCTGCTGCACGTGCCGCGCGGCGTGACCCTGGAAAAACCTCTGTACATTGCCCATGTCTCATCCGGGGCGGGCGATCAGGCTGAACCCGCTGCCACGGTGGCCAATCATCGTGTATTGATTGTCATGGACGAGGGCAGCAGCGCCCAGGTGATTGAACACTTTGTCGGCAGCGATTCCGGCCAGCCTGCGTTCGTTAATGCACTGACCGAAATCCAGCTTGGTAACAATGCGCAGTTGCATCACACACGTCTGAACATGGAAGACGAAGCCTTGTCGCACGTTGGTGCGGTGCATCTGAACCTGCATCGCGATTCGCGTTTCCACGGTTTCACTATCGCCGAAGGCAGTCGCCTGAAGCGCATTGATTACCAGATGAATCACTGTGGTCCTGGCGCCGACCTGAAACTGGACGGCGTTTACCTGGCCCGTCACCGGCAGCTGGTGGATTATCACACCACCATCGAGCACCGCGTGCCACATTGCACCAGCAAAGAGGTGTTTCGTGGCATTATTGGCGATCGTGCCAAGGCGGTATTTAACGGGCGAATCCATATCCACAAGGATGCGCAGAAAACATTGGCAGAATTGAACAATCGCAACCTGCTGACCTCCAATGCTGCCGAGATTGACACCAAACCGGAGCTGGAGATTTACGCCGACGACGTACGCTGCGCACACGGTGCAACCATCAGTCAGCTGGATGAAACCGCGCTGTATTATCTGCAAAGTCGTGGCATCAGTCCGTCCCAGGCTCGGGTCATGCTCAGCTTCGGCTTTATCAACGAATTGTTGCAGGGGTTGCCGCATGAAGAGGTCAGAACGGCCCTGAGCACGCACCTGAGCGCTCTGTTTGCCGCCGACCGTGCGCTGGTCAGTGATGTTGGTTACAGCGGCCACCCTGCTACTGACGATGAGCGTGCCTGACGTGGGCGGAGCCAGCATATCAAACAAGCAGAACACAGTTGCCGCCGCCAGTACGGGGTTTGATGTCGAGCGTGTGCGCGCGGATTTCCCGATCCTGCAACAGCAGGTTAACGGCCATCCACTGGTCTATCTGGACAACGCGGCCACTACACAAAAGCCACGGGCGGTGATCGACGCCATCAGTGACTATTACTGCCATGACAACAGTAATGTGCATCGTGGCGCCCATACGCTGAGCGACCGCGCCACGGCAAAATTTGAATCGGCTCGCCAGAAAGTGGCAGATTTTATTAATGCCCCGACCGCCGCGCAGATCATCTGGACGCGCGGCACCACTGAGGCCATCAATCTGGTCGCAGCCAGTTGGGGCGGCGCCAATCTGCAGCCCGGTGACCGTGTGCTGGTGTCGGCCATGGAGCATCACTCGAATATCGTGCCCTGGCAGATCGTTGCAGAAAAAACCGGTGCGCGGGTGGAGGTCATTCCGGTAGATGACACCGGCACCCTGGACCTGCAGGCCTTTGCCGGAATGCTCGACAGCCATGTGCGCATGGTGTCGGTCAACCATGTTTCCAATGCGCTGGGGTCGATCAACCCGGTGGCGGAGATGATCAGGCTGGCGCATGATGCCGGCGCTCTGGTGCTGGTGGATGGCGCGCAGGCGATCTCGCACTGGCCGATTGACGTACAGGCACTGGACTGCGATTTTTATACCTTCTCCGGCCACAAGCTGTTTGGCCCCACAGGTATCGGCGTGTTGTATGGCCGCCGCGAACTGCTTGATGCCATGCCGCCCTATCAGGGCGGTGGTGAAATGATAGAAACCGTCAGTTTTGCCGGCACCACCTACAATCAGCTGCCCTACAAATTTGAAGCCGGCACACCCGATATCGCCGGGGCCATTGGCCTGGGGGCTGCCATTGATTATGTCAATGCGCTGGACCGCGCCGCCGCCGCCGCGCACGAGGACGCATTGCTGGCCTACGCCCGCGACAAGGCGCTGCAGGTGCCCGGTTTGCGTTTGATAGGCACCGCCGCCAACAAGGTGGCAGTATTGAGTTTTGTTCTTGACGGTGCACACCCCTCGGACATCGGCATGCTGATGGACCAGCAGGGTATTGCGGTGCGCACCGGACACCATTGCGCACAGCCGTTGATGGACCAGTATCAGCTGCCCGGCACAGTGCGGGCCAGTTTCAGTATTTACAATACATTCGAGGATGTTGATCGGCTGTTCGCGGCCCTGGACAAAGCCCGGGGCATGTTGCTGTAGTGCGTATGCAGCAGACGATCGAGATTATAAAGAGGGTAGAACCATGGCTGTAGAAACGTTTGATCCGCGTACTGCTGCCACCACGCGGGTGGCAGAAGCCCCAGTGACAGTTAGCCCGGCGGCAGTAGAACATTTTCGCCGGCAGCTGCAAAAGGACCAGCACGCTCAGGCCGTCCGCCTGAGCGTCAAGGAAAGCGGCTGCACCGGTTTCATGTATGTGGTTGACCTGGTACCTGAATTGAACGCTGATGACATCCGCCAGACCCTGGATGAAGGTGTGGACTTGATGATCGATCGCGGCAGTCTGGGTGTGGTCAGTGGCACACAAATAGATATCGTCACCGAAGGGGTCAACCGCCAGCTTCGTTTCCAGAACCCCAACGCCAAGGATCATTGTGGCTGCGGTGAAAGTTTCAGTGTGGCCTGAGCGGCCGCACCCAAAGACTCCGAGTCAAGAGTAGAGAACATGCAGCGACAGATGGTTGTAGCGCAAGCGGATTGTCCGGCACGACGCGTCCCGGACGGCACGCCCATCACCATTCCCAAGGACAGTTTTGTCAGCATCACGCAGGCACTGGGCGGTAACTATACCGTGGTGCATAACGGACAGATGTTGCGAGTCGACGGCACCGATGCCGGCATTCTTGGGTTAAAACCCGAGACTCTGAGCTTTCCACCTGCAACCGACGACCGCATCCATGAAGAACAGGTCTGGGAAGCTCTGGGCACGGTGTTTGATCCGGAGATCCCGGTGGATCTGGTCAATCTGGGGCTGATCTATAAAGTCGCTGTTGACCAGGACAACAAGACCGTCAATATCGATATGACACTGACTGCTCCGGGCTGCGGTATGGGCCCGGTGCTGGTGGGTGATGTGGAATATCGCGTGCGCAAAGTGCCCAATGTCTCCCAGGTGAATGTGGATCTGGTATTCGATCCGCCGTGGAGCCGCGATATGATGAGCGAAGAGGCTCAGCTTGAAACCGGCATGTTTTTTTAAAGGCCATTGAAAAACTATCTCGGCTTTGGCTTCCTGCGTCGCTCTACCTCCTGCATCCATGCAGTCGTGCGTTGCCATTGCCTCGATAACGTTTTTCAGTGGCCTTTTCGTAAATTGAGGACGTCATGAAAGAGTTTGGCACTGACATCACCACTGACGACATTGTTGAGACGCTGGCGTTTTTCGACAGTTGGGATGACCGCTACAAGTACATCATCGATCTGGGCAAGGAGTTGCCGCCACTGGCCGAGAGCGAGCACATCGACGAGAACATCGTGCGTGGCTGTCAGAGCAAAGTGTGGCTGGCCAGCGAGCGTCGCGATGGACGCCTGTACTTTCAGGTGGACAGTGATGCCTTTATCGTCAAAGGCCTGCTGGGCGTCGTGCTGGCGGCCTACAACGGCAAAAATCCGCAGCAGATACTGGACTTTGATATTGAAGCCTACTTTGGCGAGCTGGACCTTATGCGGCATCTGAGCCCGACCCGGGGCAGTGGCCTGCAGGCGATGGTGGCCCGTATCAAGACCATTGCGGCGGAAACGCTGTAGATCTCCTGCTACCTCGACGATCTCTCTTTACACTCTCTACACTCCCGACATTCTCGACAGACTCAAGAACCGCGGTTCAGTTGCGGAAACTGAGCACCCATTGAGCGTAGTCACGTTGTGCCTGTTCCAGCTCGGCCGGCGTCATGGCCGACTGGATGCGGTTGACCAGTGCGACCGCGCCGCTGGCTTCATTATCGCGTGCCAGGCGTGCCCACACATAGGCCCGGATCAGGTCCTGCTCTACGCCCTCACCAGCCTCGTACATGGTCGCCAGGTTGTATTGCGCGCCGGCATGTTCGTACTCCGCCGCTTCCTGATACCAGCTGGCAGCGTCCTGCAGATTCTGCCGGCGACTGATCAGCGACAGCGGCCAGATCTGCATCAGCGCTGAATTGACGCCCTGACCGTTGTAATACATCGTGGCCAGATTAAACATCGAGTTCAGGTGCCCCTGATCCGCTGCCTGCGACAGCCAATGGAAGGCATTCTCGTAGCTCTGCTCCACCCCCTGGCCGGTGTAGTACATCACTCCAAGGTTGTATTGCGCCAGATGCAGGCCTTCTTCGGCCGCGCGCCTGAACTCAACCAGAGCGGTCTCATAGTCACCGGCTTCCATGGCTTCTACTGCCGCGTAGTATTCCGTGTAGTCCGGCAGTTCGGTGTCATCGTCGGCGATGGTGATCTGTGCCTGGACGGGCAGGGCGATGACCCATAACAGGGCCAGCAGAAGGCCGGTGGCATGCAGTTTGTCAGCTAGTCGGAAACGGGTCATGGTGTCTCTGGGGAATGGGTGTCGGTTTGTCGTTGCCTGAATTTATCGATCCACTGCTGGGCTTCGGTTTGCATGGCAACAACTTCATTGGCTGGCAGCAGTTCCTGTACCAGCACCGCGTTGGCGGCGGCAGCCTTATGTCCGGCGGCCCCGGCCAGGGTAAACCACTTGTAGGCCTGCGGTATATTCTGCGGTACGCCCAACTGGCCGTTGAACAGCAGCACCGCGAGGGTGTATTGCGAAGGTGCGTCGCCATTTTCCGCGGCGCGCACAAACCAGGTGACTGCCTGCGCCGGGTCCTTGATCACGCCGATACCGTTGAGGTACATCACCGCGATATTGTACTGGGCGTTGGCATTGCCGCTTTCTGCGGCCAGGGTGAACCAGCGCAGCGCTGCAAAATTGTCCAGATCGACGCCTTCACCATTGAGGTAACGGTTACCCAGTGAGAACTGGGCGTCCGGATCACCGTTTTCTGCCTGCAGAGTCAGTGATGCCAACGTTTCTGGCGCTGTTTCAGCAGCCATCGCCGGCATGGCCAGTGACAGGACCGTGATCAGCGCCAGCCCGCAACCGAGCGCATACCTGCGGCCAGCGTGCATTCAGAATCCCTGAGCGTCGTACAGAGCGTCCGTGTCATCATCTGCGAACACGATACGGTTGGCATCTTCCAGCCAGCTCAGAGCCAGCTGCTCGCCTTCGACCAGCTGTGCCTCGGTGATGCTCTCACGCAGGGTTTCCAGCACCGGCAGGGTCGAGCGCAAACCATTGGTATAGGCCAGTGTCAGCCACTTGATGGCCAGCACCGGGTCTGGTCGTGTGCCCTGGCCGGTACGATACATATTGCCCAGACGCTCCTGAGCGCGCGCGTGGCCATTATTGGCATCCACCTCAAACGCCAGCAACGCCTGCTCGTAATTGCCCGCATCATAGGCAGCAATGCCCGTGGCATAGTCGGCGAATGCCGGCGTGGCAACCGCCAGCAGCCCGCCAAGGGCCAAGGTACTGAGAGATCGTAAAATTTTCATGGGTGTATTCCTGACTCAACCACAGTGTATTTGACCCTCAATCTTACCATGGCCGCTGCTCAACAGGAAAACTGTCAAAAAATAGTGCACAGAGGGCAAAAAGGGCTTTGAAAATCCCGCGATTTATATATAATACGCACCTCTTTCGCACCCGTAGCTCAGCTGGATAGAGTACCTGACTACGAATCAGGGGGTCGCATGTTCGAATCATGCCGGGTGCACCATACAGACACAAAAAAGCCTGCCTAGCGCAGGCTTTTTTGTGTCTGTATGGTGCACCCGTCTACAATCCGACATGCTCATGTTCGACTGATTGCATCGCAATCAGGACGGCTGCCAAGCCGCCCCAACGGGGTGAGTGTATTTGCCTCAGGCAAATACACGAATCAATCATGCCGGGCACTGCTCGCGCAGGCTTTTTTGTGTCTGTATGGTGCACCCCGTCCTGCCATATGCAGAATGGATAAGCCAGGCCGGGCCACTGACGGTCGCATCCGATTGGCCCACAACCTGTCCCAGATTATTGACAGCAAAGGCCTCACTGTAACCCAGGCTGTCGTACCACGGGACATCCGGGTAATCTATGTAATCCGGGTGGGTGGTACGTCATGGCCTCAGACTAACGGGATCCCCTTCGGCAACGGGTGTGGTCAGATCAAATTCGACCATCCAGGAAAATTCGAGGGATCACCTTCTGCCAATATCGTCTATTGAAGCATCTTCATACTCCGTCCTCAAAGCCTCGCGTCTTGACTGAAACGCTTCACTGTCACCGTATTCGACAAACTTCGCATAACGGCTGTGCTTACTTTTCAAATGTCCAGCGTGCTTTATCGGACACCAGTACTGCTCAGAGTATGCGGCAATCTCCCGCACATAACTGATGACGCCATTGAAGTAACTGCAGTACAGACAGTTGAGTTTTTCGATAATATTCAAGTAGGCCAGATGGTGACGATCGATCACGACGTGGTCTCTGCGGTGTACCTTGGGAATGCCATAAACGGGAAAGCAGATCAATTGGTAGAGAGTAACCACGAAGTCCAGCAACATAATCGGCAGCAGACATAGCCAAATTACCGGAGCGGTGAGCAGGTGCTTGAGTTTGGAGCGGCGAAGATAGGAGAATAGCCCGAGGCGTTGCTGCAGATGGCGTTGCCTCACCTCGTTAAGAAACCGAATGCTATTATCTCGAATCTCGTACAGAGGAATTCGGAGACGTTGAACTTCCTTTGCCATTTCGGCTTCGAGTTGCTTGATCTGCTCTGCCAGATGGCGGATACGGTCGCTCATAAGGGATTTCCGTGGGGACGAGTGAGACTTAGTTCACTGTACAGGAAACAGCTGCAAAGTCTCACTTCCACTATTAAAATGGCTGATTCATCGGTTATACGACTACCGCTGCATCCTGACTCTGAACTAGGATTACACTGCCTCAGGTGGAAGAAGGAGCCAAAACCTTTACTTGTTTCTACCCGGAATTCGCAGACAACCTGGCCACTTCCCGGAGATTTTTTTACCGTTGGAGTTAACTGCCAATCGGGCGGAAGTGATTTGAGAGTTCACCGGGGGGTTCTACCCCGTTTCCACGGACATTGCCAAAAAGACTGAAAACGCCATTATTCGAGCAAGCATTCTGGTTCAATGATGCATTTTGGATTACCTAGTTACCCAGTTCACCAGCCTAACCCCTGCCGTGTGTTTAAACTGCCTGATGTTGTTGGTGACAATCACCAGCCCTTGTGATCGAGCATGACCTGCAATCATTTCGTCATAGGGGCCAATCGGGCGTCCAAGCTTTTTTAATTCTGCCCTGAGCTGACCGGTATGGATTGCCGCGTCGGTATCATAAGGTAATACCTCCAGGCGGGCCGCGAATCCCTCAATTTCACGAAGATTTCGCTCCACTGCTGCCGAGGCTTCTGCGCAGTAAATCAGCTCCATAAGCGTTACCGACGAAATACACATCTGACCGTCATGGGCTTTGAATGCCTCACGCACCTCACCAGGCTTGTTCTTGATGGTATAAATGACGATATTGGTGTCGAGCATGTACTTCAGCATTAAAGTGACTCACGCTCCTGATGGGCAGGCTGCTCGCGGTCTGTCATGAAATCCTCAGACACCCCTTCACCGTCGAACCAGGTATCCCATGACTCGCCCGCTGGCGTTATGATGCGCGCCCGGCCTTGCATGACAATATCGACCTGTTTCACGCTATCGGGATAGGCAATTGGCTTGGGAAGGCGCAGCGCTTGACTCTTGTTGCTCTTGAACAGATTGGCTCGTTCCATTTTCAACACTTCTTCTTTTGGTGTATCCCGATGGGATATACCATCGTAAAATCAGCCTTGCCGCATGTCAATGGTACATCCCACTAGATGATGTTCAACTGATTGCATCGCAATCAGGACGCCCGCCAGTGCGCCCCGCAGGCGAGAGAAATCCGCCCAGGGGCAGATGGCTCACTACCGCACCATTCAAGTGCGACGGCCGGCAACCCCTGCACCAGCGGCGGCGCCAAGGCTCAGAAGAGAAGCAATAAATAACCAGAGGGCGGCCGAAGCCACCGTGCTCTGCACATTCTCGACTGTGGTGACCAGACGCTCCTGCATTTCATCAATGGTCTGGCGCAACGTGGCGACGGCTGAGTCGTATGACGCCTCCACCGAATCGGACAGCTGCTCCACCTCGTTGTCACTCAGACCAAGACGTGACTGCAATGAATTTTCCGCCTCGGTGAGGTCTTCCTCATTAAAAACAGCGTTCTCTCCCCCGAGCAGTTGGTCCAGCAGAGCATTCATCTCCTCGGAAAAAGAAGCCGGCTCCGCCACGACGTCTGACAGCGTGGCGGTAACCAGGGAGCGTGCGCGGTTCATCTCCTGCTCGCTGATGACATTACGAAACGCTTCGCGTGCCTCGGTGCGCAACTGTGCTGGAGTCACGCCAGCATCCTGAAGCGTTTGCTGGAGCTGTGGTGGCAAATCGGCCGTCGAGATAGATCCGGCGATTTCCGACATGTCCGGAAGTGAGATGTCATCAGGCACAATGGCCCCGACGGCGCTGGCTGTGGTGTCCGCCGTGCGCGCGACAAGCGTTATTAGCGAGGTGCCCGCGCTTATGCCGCTGAACGCCACGACAAGCGTAGCCAATGCCCAGACGGATGCGCCAGCCAGACCTGCGATGCTGGAGTCGGCCGGAGACATAAATCGTGCGGCAGCGAACCCGCCTGCGGCAAGCGAAATGATCTGCGTTACAATAATGTAGAGCGCGGTGCCAAAACCGAAACCGCTTCCGATTGCTTCCAGACTTGCAACGCCAATTGCAAGACCGAGAAGAGTGAACAATACCATCAGTCCCAAAGCTACGACGGTACCAACAATGACGGCGCTCAGTGTAGAGCGGTCCGTATAGGGTGTTTTGGCGAGAAGGGTAGTGTCTGTCATGACGAGTCTCCTGAAAAGTCAGTTAGAGACGCACGCGCCGCACGATAGGGAATTATCGTTCCATGATGGCCGCTTCCATCCTAGAAATTGCCGAGTCGGTGCGGTCATACGTCCAGATTCTGATCGAATGCAGGAACGGCCACCTGTCTGGATGATAACACCTCGACATACGTGAAACTAGTGAGTGCTATCCTTGATAGAGGGTTGAACCATAAAATTGCGTATCCATGTCCATCTCTGACCCCCGCCAGGGCGCAGTGAACTAGCCGAACGGCCAGGTTGGTTTTGCGTTTTCAGATTGAATCGACGTTAATGAGTTTATACAGAGAACATGGCAAAATTCGACTAACGTGGAATTGTTGATTTCACGCGTGTATACATAAAAAACGAAAGGAAAATAGTCATGTTGCTCAGGTCAGGATTAGTGGCATTGTTAGTGTTTGGATCGTTTTCGGTGGCTGCTCAGGATGCACCCCAAATTGGTTTAGGGTTGAAACTGGGTACTACAGGCGTGGGATTGGAGCTATCACGCGGTTTAGGAGAAAGAGTGGTTCTTCGTGGTGGCTATAATGTGCTGACCCTCGATGAATCCATCGAAGACACCGATATGACTTACGATGCAGAGCTCAAGAAAGATAGCCTCTCGTTGTTGCTGGACTGGCACCCATGGGCAGGTGCTTACAGATTGACGGGCGGGGTGCACTCGCACAGCGACAACAGCCTGGAAATCATCGCGCAGCCAGATACCGGTGGGACCTATACCATCAATGGCAGAACCTACGCCGCCAATAACATTGGCGTGTTGGACGGCGTCATCGGTCTGGAAAAGACAACGCCTTATGTGGGCATCGGCTGGGGTCATGCGGCGAAGGCCACAGGGTTCACCTTCCTGCTGGATGTCGGTTTGCAGTTTCAGGATTCACCTGGTGTGAAGTTGTCGGTCGACACCTGTAGTTTACCAGTTGCCGTATGTGCGCAACTCAACAGTGATATCCAGGCCGAGGTTGTCCAGCTTGAAAAGGATATTGAGGATTACGATTTTTGGCCAGTCGTAAACTTGGGTTTGCACTATCGCTTCTAGCAGCCGGCAGGCATACGTCGTTCCAGGTCACGAATACGGGATTCGGGTGCCGGATGCGAGGAGAGAAGCTCTGGTGGTCCGTTGCCGGATGCCTGAGCCATATTGAGCCAAAGGGCGACACTCTCCCGAGGGTCAAATCCAGCGCGTGCCATGTACTCTAGCCCCAAACGAGTAACGAAAGGGCAATATGATGAGAATTCGTCATAAAAGACTCCTTGGGGTTATGTTCCATCAACGAATGGGTATTGCCAGGCTATGTGTCCGCCGCAGCTGGATCATAGCATGTGTAACCGACTTCATAGCCGGGTTTATCTGTGGGGCAGAAAGCCGTTTTGACGCCACAAACATTTTCCATTGGTTTATCAAGGAACTTATCGTACCGGAAAGCAATCAAATTCAATGTCAGACCTTTTTGCGGCTTGGAAAATGGAGGTTCCAACATGTCAAAAACCGTTGCGGATTTTATTTGGGAACGCATATCGGCGTGGGGTATAAAACGCATTTTTGGCTTTCCCGGCGACGGCATCAATGGATTGATGGGGTCTCTTGACCGGGCCGGAGATCAGTTTGACTACATTCGCGTACGTCACGAAGAGATGTCCGCTTTCATGGCCAGCGGCCATGCTAAATTTACCGGCGAAGTGGGTGTCTGCATCGCGACCTCGGGCCCCGGCGCGCTGCATCTTCTTGCCGGTCTCTACGACGCCAGAATGGACCACATGCCGGTGGTGGCCCTGGTCGGCCAGCAGAGCTCGTCCGCCCTGGGCAGCGCCTACCAGCAGGAAGTCGATCTGACAACCGTCTTCCACGATGTGAGCAACTATGTACAGGCGATTACCAACCCGGCGCAGGTCCGTCATGTAGTGGATCGTGCGTTCAGGATAGCCAAGGCAGAAAGGGCCGTCTGTACCATTATTGTACCCAGCGATATCCAGCTGAAAGAGGCAGTAGAGAGCCCCCCACGCAAACACGGCAACAACTACTCCAGTGCGGCACAGACCAACGCGCACCCGTTGCCGCGGGATCAGGACATAGAGGCCGCCGCCCAGCTGCTCAATGAGGGCGAGCGTGTCGCTGTACTGGCCGGGGCGGGCGCTCTGCACGCTACCGACGAAATCATCGAATTGTGCGATCGACTGGGATGCGGCGTTGCCAAGGCGCTGCTGGGCAAAGCTGCGTTGCCCGATGACCTGCCGTTTGTCACCGGCTGTATCGGGCTGCTCGGCACCCGGGCAAGCTGGGAGATGATGAACGAGTGCGACACGCTGCTGATGATCGGGACAACCTTCCCCTATTCAGAGTTTCTCCCCAAGGACGGCCAGGCCCGGGCCGTGCAGATCGATCTCGATCCCCGAAACGTGGGCATCCGGTACCCTACCGAGATCAATCTGATCGGCGACAGCGCCGAGACCCTTTCTAGACTGCTACCCTTGCTTAAACGGAAAGAGGACCGGTCCTGGCGCGAAAAAATCGAACAGGCGGTCGCGGACTGGTGGGAAGATGTTGAAACAAAGGCAATGAAGGACGCAGATCCCATCAATCCGCAACGGGTCTACTCGGAACTGTCGCCAAAGCTGCCGGCGAATTCCATCCTGTGTGGTGATAGCGGTTCACACACCAACTGGTATGCGCGAAACATCAAAATGCAGCGGGGCATGATGGCCTCGCTGTCGGGCAAACTCGCCAGCATGGGCAGCGGGGTGCCTTATGCCATCGCGGCGAAAATGGCGTATCCCGACCGCCCGGTCATCGCCATGGTGGGCGACGGGGCCATGCAGATGAACGGCAACAGCGAGCTGGTGACCGTCAAGCAATACTGGCAGCGCTGGGAAAATCCCACGTTTATCGTGGTGGTGCTCAATAACCATGATCTTAATCAGGTGACCTGGGAGCAGAGAGTGCTGGTCGGGGACCCCAAGTTTCCGGCCGCCCAGAACGTCACCGAATTTCCTTATGCGCGGTACGCCGAATTGCTCGGATTTACAGGTATTCGTGTTGATCATCCCGATGATATAGCCGGCGCATGGGATGCCGCCTTTGCCGCAGAGCGTCCGGTGGTTCTGGAGTTCATTACCGATCCCGATGTGCCGCCCCTGCCTCCTCACATAACACTCAAGCAGGCTCTCACGTATATGGAGGCGCTGGTGCACATGGATCCTGACCAGGGAGGCATCATCAAGCAGACAGCAAAACAGTTTTTCGCCAAGCCGGGCTCCGACGATCAGACTGACAAGTGATGCTTCGGAATCAGACAGCCAACGAACTTGCAGTGGCGCTCAGGGAGAGCATAGACGGCGAAGTACGCTTTGACACGGGTAGTCGCGCCCTGTACGCCACTGATGGCTCCCTCTACCGCCAGGTGCCTGTCGGTGTGGTACTGCCCCGCAGCCGCGACGATGTGATCAAGACCATTGCTCTGTGCCGCCAGGCCGACGCGCCGGTACTGCCACGCGGCGCAGGCACAAGCCTCGCCGGTCAATGCTGCAACGTGGCGGTTGTCATTGATTTTTCCAAATACCTCAATCGCATTCTGGAACTGGATACCGAACGTCGCCGCGCACGCGTGGAGCCGGGATGCGTTCTTGATGACCTGCGCAATGCCGCAGAAGCGCATCACCTCACATTCGGCCCGGACCCTTCGACCCATGCCCACAATACGCTGGGCGGCATGATCGGCAATAATTCCTGTGGTGTACATTCAGTCATGTCGGGGCGCACGGCCGACAACATACATGCATTGGAGGTAGCGACATATGATGGTGAGCAATTCCGGGTGGGCGCCACTGACGAGCGCGAGCTGACAGCCATCATGGCCGGCGGCGGACGGCGCGGTGAAATCTATGGCGCTCTGAAAACTGTACGTGACCGTTACAGCGAGCTTATCCGCCAGCGCTACCCCGATATGCCCCGGCGAGTGTCCGGATACAACCTGGACGAGCTGCTGCCGGAGAATGGTTTCCAGGTGGCGCGGGCACTGGTGGGCACCGAAGGCACCTGCGCGACGTTTCTGGAGGCCGAGGTCAATCTTATCGACAGTCCGCCGCATCGCAGTCTTGTCATTCTCGGCTACAAAAATGTGTACGCCTGTGCTGATCACGTTATGGAAATAATGACTCACCGACCCACCGGACTGGAGGGGCTGGATAATGTGCTTATCCGGGAAATGCACCTGAAGCGCGTGCATCCCCAGGCCCGCAACGAACTGCCCCCGGGCGAGGGCTGGCTTTTGGTAGAGTTTGGCGGCAACAGTGAAGAGGAGGCGCGCCACAAGGCGGAGGGCCTGGTCGCCAGGCTGAAAAGCGGCGCCGATGCGCCAGGCTCGCTTGTGGTGGTTGATCCCGAAGCGCAGAAACGCTTCTGGGCCGTGCGCGAGTCGGGGCTGGCCGCCACCTCACGCTCTCCGGCTCTGGGGGATACGCATCCGGGATGGGAAGATGCGGCGGTGCCTCCTGAAAACCTGAGTGCCTACCTGCCTGCGTTCCGCGAGCTGATGCACAAGTATGACTACGAGGCAGCACTCTACGGCCATTTTGGCGATGGCTGCGTACATTGCCGTATCAATTTTGATTTTGGCAGCAAGGCCGGGGTGAGCAACTGGCGCGCGTTCATGGAGGAGGCGACGGAGCTGGTGTTAAGACACAAGGGCTCGCTCTCCGGTGAGCACGGGGATGGCCAGGTGCGCGCGGAACTGCTGCCGCGAATGTATGGCGAAGAGCTGATGCAGGCATTTCGTGACTTTAAATCCATCTGGGACCCCCGGGGACGGATGAATCCCGGCAAAGTAGTAGATCCTTATCCGATGACCGAAAATCTGCGGGTTGGCCCGGAAACACAGCCGCCGCTGATTCCCACCGTTTATGATTATGCCGATGATAAGCACAGTTTTTTCAGCGCCACCAACCGTTGCGTAGGCGTCGGCAGCTGTCGCAATCACCGCGGCGGGGTGATGTGCCCAAGCTACCGGGTTACCGGCGACGAGCAACACTCGACCCGGGGGCGAGCCCGTCTGCTCTTCGAGATGGCCGTGGGTGGCGAGATCAGCGACGGCTGGCGCAGCAGTGCCGTGCACGACGCGCTGGACCTCTGTCTGTCCTGCAAGGGCTGTAAACAGGACTGCCCGGTGGGTGTCGACATGGCCACCTACAAGTCCGAATTTATGTTCCATCACTACAGAAAGCGTCTCAGACCCCGCCTTGCCTACAGTATGGGCCTGATCTGGTGGTGGAGTCGCGCTGCGTCGAGACTTCCCCGGGTGACCAATGCGCTGACCCATGCTCCCGGGCTCTCCGCGCTGATCAAGCTTGCCGGTGGTATTGCCCAGGAAAGAGACATTCCACGCTTTGCCAGCGAAACATTTCGCGACTGGTTCAGCCGCCGTGAACGACACAATGCAGGATTGCCACAAGTGACCCTGTGGCCGGATACTTTTAATAATTTCTTCCATCCGGAGATTCTGCAGGCCGCGGTCAGGGTGCTGGAGGACGCCGGCACTGAGGTTCTGGTGCCCGCCACCCCTATGTGCTGCGGTCGGCCGCTCTATGCAGAGGGTATGCTGGGTCAGGCCCGGCGGCAGTTGCGCGCCATTCTGGACGGATTGGCCGATGAAATGGCCCAGGGAATCCCTGTCGTGGGCCTGGAGCCGTCCTGTGTCGCCAGTTTTCGTGACGAACTGCCGCAGCTTTTCAGCGGCGACCCGCGTGCCCAATACCTGGCAGAAAATACCTTCATGTTGGGTGAGTTTCTGCATGCCCGCGGCTGGCAGCCGCCGAAGATGGAGGGTGAGGTGCTGGTGCACCTGCACTGCCATCAACACGCATCGCTGGAGACCGACAGTGAGTCAGCACTGCTGGAGGGCATGGGTCTTAAATCCCGCGTGCTTGATGCCGGCTGTTGCGGCATGGCGGGTCCCTTTGGTTTTTCCTCGGCACACTATGAGATTGCGCAGCGCATAGGAGAGCGCGAGTTACTGCCCGCCATGCGTGAGGCGGCAGACGATACGCTACTGGTCACCAACGGCTTCAGCTGCCGGGAACAGATTCTTCAAGCCACGGGGCGCGGCACCCTGAACCTTGCCGAAGTACTGGACCGGGCGCTTTCGCAACAGGCACGGCGCGAGCGCTCCGCCAGCGGACAACATACCTCAAACAGGAGCTGACTTATGGCAATCGGTAAAACTACCTGGGCCATTGCGGAAGGATACATCCCTGCGGCGGGCGAGCATGAAGAGGACCGCGCACTGCGTAGCCATGAAACAGCCTGTATTCTTAATACAGGCGATCAAACCGCGAATCTGGAGATATGGATCTATTTCACGGACAGGGATCCCGTCGGCCCCTACCGGCTGTCGGTCGCGGGCCGGCGAACCCTGCACATGCGCTTTGATGAACTGAGCGATCCACAATCTGTGCCCAGGGAAACTGACTTTGCCAGTGTGATCGAGTCTGACCTGCCTGTTGTCGTGCAGCATACCCGGCTGGATGCGAGAATGGGTTCGATCGCGCTGCTGACAACCATGGCCTATGGTGACTAAATGACAGAAAAAATCCCGCAAACTGTTGTGATAACTGGCGCCTCCGCCGGAGTTGGCCGTGCCACTGCCGTCGCATTCGGCAGGGACGGCGCGAGGGTAGTCTTGTTGGCAAGGGAGCCGGAACGACTCGAGCAGGCGGCGACCGAGGTTCGTGACGCTGGAGGAGAGGCGCTCGTGGTGCCTGTGGACGTGGCCGATGCAGAAGCGGTGGAAAAAGCAGCCGAAAGGGCGGAACAGTCATTCGGGTCGATTGATATCTGGGTGAACTGCGCCATGGTGGCGGTATTTTCACCTGTGCACGAGATGACGGCGGAAGAGATCAGACGCGTGACCGAGGTTACCTACCTGGGGACGGTGCATGGCACGCTGTCGGCCTTGCGAAGAATGCGCAGACGCGGGGCGGGCACGATTGTCCAGGTAGGCTCCGCGCTGTCCTACCGGGCCATACCGCTGCAGTCGGCCTACTGTGTGGCCAAATTTGCCATAAGAGGTTTCACGGACGCGCTGCGCACGGAGCTGCTGCATGAAAACAGCGATATTCATGTCACCATGGTTCAGCTGTCGGCCTTTAACACCCCCCAGTTCGATTGGGCGCGTTATCGGACGCGCCAGCAGCCGCAGCCGGTGCCGCCCATTTTTCAGCCCGAACTGGCCGCCCGGGGCATCGTGTGGGCAGCCCGACATCGACGTCGGGAGCTATGCGTGGGTTTTCCTGCCGTCAAGGCGATTGTTCTCAACAAATTTTTCCCGGGCGTGGCAGATCGCTACCTCAGTAAGACCGCATTCTCGGGACAGAGGGACGCTGACCGTCCGGCACAGCCAGAGAATGAGCGCCAGGACAATCTTTTCAGGCCGGTGAAGGGCTCCTTTGGCAGCCACGGACGCTTCGACGCAAAAGCGCGTCGCCATAGCTGGCAACTGGTCGCCAACTTTTACCGCGCGCCGTTACTGGCTGCCACGACGCTGTTGTTGTTAGCGCTGATAACAATGATAGTGCAGGCAATGACAGGATGAACAGCTGCCAGGTGAGTTGCCATTATGAAACCCATGAACGATGAACAGCGATTTACCGAAGCGCCGGAAGCAACTGAAAGCACCATTAACGACTACGGCGTGATCGGCGACTGCCGAACTGCCGCCCTGGTATCCAGAAGCGGAAGTATCGACTGGTGGTGCCTGCCGCATTTTTCCGGCCCGGGCTTTTTTGCCGGTATCCTGGACCGACAGCGGGGAGGCCGTTTTTCGGTTGCGCCTGCCGACCAGAGCCAGGGCAGTCAGCACTATATTGCACAAAGCAATGTGCTGCAGACCGTGTGGCCGGCGGCGGGGGCGCAGCTGCGCCTGACCGATGCGATGGTCATCCCGGACGCCAGTAAAGCTGGCCGGCTTCTCGCGCAGCGCGAATTGCTGCGATCGATTGAAGCGGTGGACGGTCCCGTGGAGATCGACATTTACTACGCGCCGAGACCCGATTTTGGCAGTGCCGATATAAAACTCAAGCGCCTGGGTGCATACAGTTGGGGCTGCAGCTATCGGGATCATTTCCTGTTGCTGCACACAGACCTGGAGCTTGAGCTCACGGATGACGCTCGCGCCGTGTGTGGCCGCGTGCGACTGGATCCGAACGAGCCCCGTTATCTTTCGGTCACCTATGTGCGCAACGACATGGCAGTCATTTTGCCGTTGGGGGAGTCTGCCCGCAAACGAATGGACGCAACGGTAGCCTGGTGGCAGGCGTGGAGCAGACACTGTAGCTATGAGGGTCCGTACCGGTCAGCGGTCATGCGCAGTCTGCTGACGATCAAAATGCTCTCTTACAGCCTGTCGGGCGCCATTGTGGCAGCCCCGACATCCTCGCTGCCGGAAGTCGTCGGCGGCACGCGCAACTGGGATTACCGCTACTGCTGGTTGCGGGATTCCGCGATGACACTGGAAGCGCTCTTGGCAATGGGTTACGCCGCGGAGGCAAGGACCTATCTAGCCTGGCTTCTTCACGCCACGCAGCGAACACGGCCACGATTGCAGGTGCTTTATGATGTCTATGGCCATGGCAACATACGTGAAAAGGTACTTGACCATTTGAGCGGCTATCAAGGCTCGCGCCCCGTGCGTATTGGCAACGGTGCCTGGGGCCAGAAACAGCTTGATGTGTACGGTTCGGTGGCAATGGCGGCGCTGCGATACGTCGAAGGAGGTGGGCATCTGAGCCGGGCGGGACGCAGAATGCTTCGCGGCCTGGGCAAAACGGTTTGTCGCCAATGGCAGGAGCCCGATCGGGGCATATGGGAAATTCGTGGTGGTTCCCACCAGCACACCTACTCGAAGGTGGCGTGCTGGGTAACGCTGGACTGCCTGCTAAAACTCGCGGATCAGGAGCATATCTCAGTCCCGGTCGAAAAATTTCGCCGCACACGGGAGAAAATAGCGAACACCATAGAACAGCAGGGGTTCAATCGGGAGACCAACAGCTATACCGCAGTCTTTGGTGAGGACATACCGGACGCCAGTCTCCTGCTGCTGACCTACTATGGATACTGCGATGCAGATGACCCTCGTATGGTCGGCACCTTCGAGTACCTTGAAAGGCACCTCAGTCACGGTGCCCTGATGCACAGATACACACTCGACTATGACGGCTTTGATGAAGGTGAGAATGCCTTCGGCATCTGCAGCTTCTGGGCTGTCGAATATCTGGCGCTGGCCGGTCGGCTGGATGAAGCCATCGAGCGGTTTGAGGCATTACTGGGTTATGCCAATCATCTCGGCCTGTTTGCCGAGGAAATTGATGTCACTTCCGGCGCACTGGTTGGCAACTTTCCCCAGGCTTATACCCATGTAGGGCTTATCAATGCGGCGCTGGCGATAGACCGGGCCAGTGCTGAGAAAATACGCAGCCAGGAATCAGGGGCCAGGGGGCAGGAGTAAGGAGTAAGGAGTAAGGAGTAAGAAGAAGCATGGATACAATCATTGGCGTGCAGGCCATCACCGGTATTCTGTTGTGGGGATTTGTAGCAACCGTCGTTATGACCATTATCATGTTCGGCAGCCAGATGGGCGGACTATCCAGACTTAGCCTGCCCTTTTTGTTGGGAACCTGCCTGACCTCCAATCGCGATTATGCCCAGCTTCTGGGAATAACGCTGTACCTGGCAGGCGGATGGATATTTGCGCTTTTTTACACGGCGCTCTTTGCCGCCCTGGCCGCCACCTGGTGGATTGGCGCCCTGGCGGGTCTGATTCACGCGCTCTTTATCCTGGTTGTCATTCTGCCTGTGTTACCTCATTTTCACCCCGGCATGGCCACCGAATACGACGGCCCCACCGAACTGAAAAGGCTGGAGCCCCCCGGGTTTATGGGGTTCAACTACGGCTATATGACGCCGCTGACAACCGTAGCCGCGCATATGAGCTACAGTATGGTGCTGGGTGCGTTTCTTCCACAAGCTGCCCTGGATGCATTTGCCAGCTATTTTTAGCTTTATCGCCACAGCCGGCGAGTGCGATCGAATTTTCAGCGCCGGTGTTCAGGGCTCTCGTAGTCAAACCGGCATCCGGCCGACCACGCCTTGCGATCATTGCCGTGATTGGGAATGCCGCCGGCGTCCTTCAACATGCGCGCCATATGCAGCAGATTCCAGGTCATGATTGTGGTATTGCGCTGCGTAAACTCATTGTCGAAGCCCGCACCATCGTCACCGTAGCTCGGACCCGGGCCGGCTTCACCCGTCCAGGCACAATCGGCCTGCGGCGGAATCGCATAGCCCAGGTGCGAGAGCGAATAGAGCACATTCATCCCGATATGCTTTGCTCCGTCCTCGTTACCGGTCACGACAACTCCGCCGGTTTTGCCATAAAAGATGGACTGCCCCTTGTCATTCAAAAGTCCTGACATGGCGTAAAGGCGTTCTGTCACTAGCCTGCAAATGGAAGACTGCTCGCCAAGCCATATCGGCGTGCCCAGCACCAGAATGTCGGCGGCCTCGATTTTCTGCCATAGATCAGGCCAATCGTCATGCTCCCAGCCGTGCTCGCGCATATCCGGCTGGACGCCGAAAGCGATGCGGTGGGCGCTGCCGCGGATATGTTCGACGTCAACGCCGTTGCGACGCATGATGCCAGCGGATGCGCCCATCAGCAGCGCCGTGTGCGAGGGCTGGTCGGGATGCTTCAGCGTGCAATTAAAGTAAATTGCCTTCAGGTCCGAAAAATCGGTAGGGTTCTGATCACAGAGTGCGGCTTGCTGTTTCGTCTTTTCCATCATCTCACCTCCCATAACCTTGTGATGCTGACAACCCCATTGCTACGCTACGCGCCAGAGGGAACTGAAAAAACGCTCTTTTTCATCAGCAAAGTTTTCCACCGGGGTAAAACCCGACAGGTCGCATAATTGCTCGATATCGCTTGGCGAAAATTTAAACGAATACTCCGTATGGATGGGCTCAAAAGCGGCAAAGAAAAACTCTCGTTGTAACGCGCTGATGAAAACGCGTTGTTCCCGCGTTGCCAGCAAATAGCTTTCCATGGCGCCCAGGACGGGGTTATAAGTGGCATAATGCTGGAAGCCGTCAAGGTCGAAGTTGCCGCCCAGTTCGCGATTGATACGCGCCAGCAGATTAAGATTGAAATCGCGCGTCAGGTTGCCTGAATCCGTGTAGGCGGCGATGAGTTCCGTGATGTCTTTCTTCAGGTCGAAACCAATCAATACATGATCGCCGGTGTTCAGGCAGCTACAGAGTCGCCGCAGAAAGGTCTGGCCCTGTGACCGGTCAAAATTGCCGATGTTTGAGCCCAGGAACAGCACCAGCTGCCGCCTGGCTGAACGCTCACGCACGAAGCGAAGGCCGTCAAAGTAGTCGCCAATCAACCCGTGTACGGACAGGTTGGGCTGATCACGAATGGTTTCGCCCAGCATGTGCATGGCCTTGTCTGAAATGTCGATCGGGTAGAAATTGACGGCAAGTCCTGCCCTGAGAAAACCATCCACAATCAACTGGCTTTTGTGTCCGTCGCCGGCGCCGAGTTCGACGATATCAATCTCTTTCTCATCCAGAACGCCCGGCAGCCGTTCGCTGGCATCGTCCAGTATGGCGTACTCAGTACGCGTCAGGTAGTAGTCTTCGTGTTGAGTGATGTCGCGAAATAGTTCGCTGCCAGTATCGTCGTAGAAATATTTGCACGATAGATGCTTCTCGACACTGCTGAGCCCGGCCAACACATCAGTGGCAAATTGATTTTGTTCCTGTTCATCGTCATCGATTAATTGTGCAAGTTTTGACATCTTCATCTGGAATCCTTTCCTCTGCTATCCAGTCCTTAAACGCCTTGGGCCTAATCATCCTTTGCCAATTTAATGCCGGAAAACATCCAGCGCTGTTGTGGCAGGTAAAAATTTCGATAGGTGTTGCGGTAATGACCAACCGGCGTTGCCACGCATCCGCCGCGCAGCACGAACTGGTTACACATGAACTTGCCATTGTATTCACCCAACATACCCATATAGGGGCGGTATCCCGGATAGGGTGAGTAGTGGCTTGAGGTCCAGTACCAGACCTGGTTCGTCGCCTGGTCGGCACGGCTGGGATGGAATACGCCGGACGGTGATCCGGTGCTTTCGGGTTGATTGACCAGCCATATTTCCAGCTCGGCCTCGGTAGGGAGCCGGTATCCTTTCCAGCGCGCGAACGCATCTGCCTCAAAATAGCTGACGTGCACAACAGGCTCCTGCTCAGCGACCCGTCTGACGCCATGCAACGTGTAGTGAGACCAATTGGCGCCATCCCTGAACCAGTACAGAGGGGCCGTTATCCTGTTCTGCTGCACCCAGTCCCAGCCCTGGCTCAGCCACAATGCGGGATTGGTGTAGCCGCCAGCATTAATAAAGTCGATGAATTCGGCGCAACTGACGCTGTTGTCACGAACAGAGAAATCATGCAGGTACTGTGTATGGCGCGGACACTCATTATCGTAGGCGAATGTGTTGCCCTGGTGTCCGATTTCAACCAGGCCAGCCCCGAAATGCGTCCATTTATCCGCTACGGCCCGTGCCAGCCAGTTGGCATCGCTATAAGCGGGCATACTGGCGTTGGTCCCCAGAATACGCTTGATATCCATCAGTAACAGTTCCTGGTGCTGCTGTTCGTGATGAAGACCCAGTTCAACCAGGGTGAGCAGCTCACGGTCCCCGCTGTGGTGATTTATTAATGCCTGCAGGTGATCATCCACAGCCTCACGATACGCGAGAATTTCGGCGACAGTCGGGCGTGACAGATGCCCCCGTTCGCTCTGCAGACTGTGTTCGCCTGCAGATTTGTAGTAGGAATTGAACAGCCGGGAAAAATATTTGTTGAAGGGGCGGTAGCCGGCGAGGTATCGCTTCAGAATTGCCTGTTCGAAAAACCAGGTTGTGTGCGCCAGGTGCCACTTCGGCGGGCTAACCTCGGCACACGGTTGCACCACGTGGTCTTCTGTCTGCAAAGGCGCGCAGATAGCTATCGAACGGGCTCGTACCTGCTTAAAGGGTATTTGCGCATTGTCGTTGGTATCAAGAGTAATCATCCGTGTTCACAGCTCGATGAATCCATTCGGCGAGTTAAGGAAACGTCCTCAATCGTATTGGATGTTATCCATGACAGTCACTACCTGTCAAACCGACCTAGCGGAGGTTGCGCTTAGGCATGAGCAGCTTGTGCGCCGGGGAGCCTGCCGTGTACTGGAAAGACAGCAAGATTCGGGTCGGCATTGGACGTTAGGTGCCGTACTATGGCATCTGCTCGGGTATGTATCCTAAAGAGGTCCAGCTATGTCAGATTACGACCGAATCGCGAGTGCCATGTCCTATCTTGTAGACCATGCGTCGGCTCAACCAGGACTTGAGGAGATCGCTGCCCACGTACATTTGAGCCCGTATCACTTCCAGAGATTATTCTGTCGTTGGGCCGGGACCACGCCTAAACGTTTTTTGCAGGTTCTGACCCTGGAACGTGGTAAAGCGTTGTTGGATAAATCCCGCTCGATACTCGAGACTTCACACGCATTGGGCCTGAGCGGCAGTTCACGGTTGCACGACCATTTTGTTCAGTTGGAGGCAGTGACGCCCGGAGAATATAAAAGCAGAGGAAGGCAGCTAAAAATCGACTACGGTGTGCACTCTACGCCCTTTGGACCTATGTTTGTCGCGGTAACCCAGCGTGGTGTTTGTCGTGCGGAGTTCATGGGGGTCAACAGGCTTGAAGAGTTGCTGGATGACCTGCAGGACGCATGGCCGTTGAGCTCGATCGGACAAAGCATCGGGTCGACGCGCCGTGTAGTAGAGGCGTTTTTCGACAGCGGTTCGGTTTCCGGAAACGCGCCACTGTCGCTCCACGTGGCAGGAACAAATTTTCAGATCGCTGTGTGGCGTGCGTTACTGACAATACCGCCGGGTGCCGTGGCCAGCTATACCCAGGTTGCTGCTGCACTCGGAGCCCCCAGATCTGCGCGCGCAGTCGGCAACGCCATTGCAGCGAATCCGGTCGCCCTACTGATCCCTTGCCACCGTGTCATACAGCAGAGCGGGGCGCTTGGGGGTTATCGCTGGGGGCACTCAAAAAAGCTTATGGTTCAAACATGGGAAAGAATGCGCGACTGCGAAGCGACGTTGCAAGATTCTTCGTCAGTCAGTTATCCTGTTTCTACCGTCTGAGCTGTCTCGCAACAGGCGTCCCGAAACAACAGAAGGAAACTGAAAAGGACTTACTCGCACAAGGAATGTAGACAATGGAACTGTTGAAACGCGTTACCGGTTATCTGCGCGATAACGGACTGCGGCTTGCTACCGCGGAATCGTGCACAGCCGGTCTCATCTTCTCCGAACTGGCCCGCGTACCTGGCAGCGGCCAAAGCATTATCTGTGGTCTGGGTGTGTATTCGCCGCAGGCGAAGAACCGCTATTTGAGTGTCAGTTTCGATACCATCCAGCGCTACGGCCTGACCAGCGAGGCGGTATCCGGTGAAATGGCTATCGGGGCGCTCAGTAGCAATGATGTTGATGTTGTGCTGGCCAATACCGGCGTCGCCGGTCCTGATGCTGGCGATAACGGGCCACCGGTGGGCACCGTCTGCTTCGCCTGGGCATTTCGACACGACGGCAGCCCGCGGCTTTACTGCGAGACTCAGCGCTTCGATGGCGATCGCAACGAGGTACGCCTGGCGGCTGCTCACTATGCGCTGGAACGCGTACCCCATTACCATCAACTGTGTCGCGACGCTGACGCCAGAGCAGGCAGCGCACGTGGCCGGCAGGCTGCACAGCGTGGCATTGTGGCGCAGCTGCAGGTGCGAAGCGATGTTAACGCTCAGCATGAAATCGAGCGACGCCGTGATTTTCTATGCCAGGTCATGCAGGAAAGCGGGCAGCGGACGCTGGTGCTGGGCATCAGCGGCGGTGTCGATTCCACGGTGGCGGGGCGCCTGGCGCAACTGGCCGTGGAGCGCCTGCGTGTTCAGGGTGAACAGGCCAGTTTCGTGGCCATGCGACTGCCGTACGGAGAACAGCAGGACTCGGACGACGCAAACGCCGCGCTGGCGTTCATCCAGCCAGATGAAGTGCTTGATGTGAACATCAAAAGCGCGAGCGATGCTCAACTGGAATCGCTGCAAGCCGCGGGCCTGGCATTCAATGACGCCGCCCAGCGTGACTTTGTGCTTGGTAACATTAAGGCGCGCCAAAGGATGGTGGCCCAATATGCCGTCGCGGGTACGCGACGCGGCCTGGTGATCGGTACCGATCAGGCCGCCGAGGCGCTGACGGGTTTTTTCACCAAGTACGGCGATGGCGCCTGCGATGTTGCACCGTTGACCGGCCTGAATAAAGGTCAGGTCCGCCTGCTGGCAGAGCAGCTTGGCGCACCGTCGCGGCTCGTCAACAAGACACCCACCGCGGATCTCGAGTCGCTTACTCCGCTAAAGCCGGACGAGGAGGCGCTTGGCGTGTCCTACGAGGAGATCGATGCCTTTCTGGAGAATCGCGAAGTGTCCCAGGGTGCTTACAACGCTATTGTTGAGACCTACCGTCTCACCCAGCACAAGCGTCAGCTGCCCATAGAACCGGAGTGAACATCCCGCATCGATAGGCAGGCCCGCGCAGGATGTGCGCCGTATTCACAAGGAGGTTATAAATGTCTACAAATGAGGATCTGCGACTTGCTCGGATCGGAGCGATTATTGCAGGCATAGGAATGGGAGGTTTTGTTGATGGGATTGTGCTCCATCAGATACTCCGCTGGCACAACATGCTTTCCACGGTACTTCCGCCAGCGACGCTCGATGCAATGCATACCAACATGTTGTGGGATGGGCTTTTCCACGCATTTGTCTGGGTTGCGACCCTCGCTGGTATGCTCCTGATTTGGGAGGGTGCGCGTCGCGCGACGGAGCTGCCTCGGGTTGTGTGGCTGGTTGGACTGATGTTGATCGGTTGGGGTATCTTCAATTTCACCGAAGGGCTTATAAACCATCACTTGCTTGGGATCCATCACGTCAGGGGATGGGAGCCAAACCCGCTCTGGGACTACGGTTTCCTGCTGAGCGGCCCGATCCTGGCCATACTGGGCCGGCTGCTGGTGCGCACTGCTGCGACATAAAGAAATGAGTAGTCTGGCGATCCAGACTGATATACTATTTTGCATAGTGATTCATAATAAAAATGCCAAGCAGTGCCTTTTAGTCTGAATCCACCGCCAGCCACCAGTGTAAGGAACAAAAATAATAAGGACAGGTGCGATGTATGAATTTTAAAATCAGGCAGGCGATTGCTGATCTGTTTGAGCTTGCCGCCGGCACCAGCAACAACAAATGGCTGGCTCTGGTACTGGACAATTCGCTTGAGCCGGTCATACACACACCCGCCGACGTGGCGGAAATAAGGTCCTATCTGCAAGCCGCCGAAGAACTGATAGACAGGAAGACGAGAGAGCTCGTCACGGTTGAGCTGCAGGAAACCGTTGCCTTGTTGAACGGTGAGAACTCCCGCTCAACCTTTGTGACGGCCAAGACACTGAAAGCCGTCAACCTCTTTAATGGTAAAGGTGACCATCAAGGGCTGCTGGTAGCGCTCAGCGTCACACCAAAACAGGCCGACAATACGAAAGAGGAGTCTCTGCCCCGCATTGCCCAGCTGGCTGAGCAGTTCATCGCCGCTGGCAACTCCGAAGATCAGAGCCAGCGTGCGCTTGAGTACAGTTTCAACATAAACCGTGCCATTTTGAACACGCTTTATGATGCCGTTGTGATGACCGATCTTCAGGGGCGCATCCAGAGTGTGAACCCCGCATTTGAGAAAATGTTCGGGTACAAAGAGAACGAACTGATCGGTGAAACCATCACCAAACTCATGCCTCCGGCGGTGGCCCATCATCACCCCGACTTCATGCATGCTTATGCCGAGGGGGAAACGCCTGGCAAAATCATGGGCAACCTGCGGGCGGTGCAGGGGCTCAAGGCCGACGGCACGCTTTTTACGCTACAGATAGCCGTAACAGAGACCAAGGTAGGATCCGAACGTTTGCTGGTCGCCGCCTTGCAGGACATCACAGACAGCGAGGCAGCCCGGCTAAGTCTTAATCGATTCCGCAAGACGCTGGACAGCACGCTGGATTGCGTTTTTATGTTTGATGCGCAGACTCTCCAGTTTTTCTACGTCAACCAGGGCGCCGTTGACCAGCTAGGGTATACGACGAACGAGCTTCTGAAGTTGCACCCCTATGACGTAAAACCCCTTTTTCCGGAAGCCGAATTCAGAAAGATGATTGCCCCATTGCTAAACGGCGAGGTGCGTCGGCTGAATTTTCAAACAGTTCATCGACACAAGGACGGCCACGATCTGCCGGTCGATATCTTTTTGCAGTACGTGTCACTGGAGGACGAGCCCGCGCGATTTATTGCTATTGTCAGGGACATCACGGAACAGCAGCAGCATAAGGAAGAAATTGAACATCTGGCATATTTCGATCCGCTGACCAACTTGCCGAACCGCAGCCTGATTGCTTTAAAACTGGAGGACTGTCTGCGCAGTTGTTCGGAAACCGGACGTTTTGGCGCCCTCATGCTAACCGACCTGGATGATTTCAAGACCATCAATGATACCTTGGGCCACCGCGACGGTGACCGGCTGTTGATTGAGATTTCGGACCGCTTTGCCAATGTTCTGGGAGATCGCCATTCGATCTCAAGGCTGGGTGGTGATGAATTTCTTGTGGTGACCACCACCCCCCACCGTGACTACAATGCAGCGTATAAACAGGTCAGCAACTTGGCGGAGCAACTGCTGGCCGCCGCTGCGCTGCCCACCGGCGCTCTGGATCGCGCCCCTTCGATTTCAACGAGTCTGGGCTTCGTACTTTTTAATGATGACTCCATCTCCGCCAGCGAGTTAATGCGGATGGCCGATGTTGCGATGTACGACGCCAAAAAGAAGGGTAAAAACCAGATCAGTCTTTTTGATGACACCATGCAAAAGGAGCTGTTGGAGGAGCATCAACTGACTGCAGATCTGAATAAAGCCCTGTCCGCAGAAAGCGAAATCGTCCCCTGGTTCCAGCCCAAGGTGGACCGGGATGGCCGGTTAAACGGGTTTGAAGCGCTGGCCCGATGGCACCATCCTGAACGTGGACTACTCAACCCTGGCAGTTTTATCGAACTGGCCGAAAAAAAGAACCTGATTGTGCCTCTGAGCGATCAGATTCTGATGCAAACCTGTCGGCAAATGAGCACCTGGCGCGCGCAGTTTCCTATGGATGACTGGACTGTCTCTGTCAATATCAGCCAGAGCCAGTTGGCGATGTGTGACTTTCCCGAAAAGATTGCAAACGTACTGGCAACAACGGGTTTGCCGGCGTCGGCCCTCATTCTCGAAGTTACGGAAAGCGTTCTTGCAGAAAATATCGATGCCAATATCAGGCAAATGGGACGACTTCGGGCCATGGGGATCCGTTTTTCTCTGGACGATTTTGGTACCGGGTATTCATCCCTGTCCTACATACGGCAATTGCCAATTGATGAACTGAAGATTGACAGAAGTTTTGTAAACACGCTCCTGACCGACCCGGAAACCCATTCGATAGTAGAGGTCATACTGTTGTTGGCGGCGTCGCTCAAACTCGATGTTATTGCGGAGGGTATCGAGCAGAACGAGCAGTGGCAGGCGCTGCTGGATCTGGGCTGCACGGGGTTCCAGGGCTTCTTTTTCAGTCGGCCCCAACCGCCTGACATCATTCTCGAAAAGCTGAAAGAACAGCACCAGGCAAATGAATAGCAGGCGTTTGTTGAAACCGGAATACCTGGCTGTGGCGGTACTTTTAACGTTCATCTTTTCCGTGGCCGCATTGAATTCAACCGGCCGGGTCTTAGTGTCAGCAACATATCAATAGCTTCATAACCAGTGTGACAGAAGTGATACAATACCGCCCGACTAAATGCGGCCGGTCCGGCAGGCCGCAACAACCAATATCCGTTCGGATGCGGAGAAAAAATGAACAAACGCAAGTACCAGTGGTTAGTTCTGGTGTATGCATTGGTCGGTATAATCTGGATCGTCAGCAGTGACTGGTTAGTCGGCTATTTCATCGGTGATGCCGCCCTGCCGTTTGATGTGTCAGTGGCCAAAGGTATTGGCTTTATTCTGTTGATGTCCACCCTGCTTTATGCGCTGCTGATGAAGCTCAACTCCAGCGAAATCAAAGCCAGTGTCAGCGACAACGTTGATCAGATGATTCTTTACAAAGTCCCCGATTTTTTTAAATCGATTCCGGTAGTGACCTATGCTGTCGAGGTCGACGATTATTCCGTCAGACCATTGTGGGTCAGCGAAAATGTGTCCCGTATTTTGGGGTACTCGGTTCTCGAGGCGCTGGACCCTGGCTGGTGGAGCAAAAGTCTGCACCCGGAGGATCAAATGCGTGCAGTCACTGAAGCGAAATCGATCTTCGAACGGGGCGGCGGTGAACATTACTACCGGGTGCAACATGGCAATGGCTCCTTTCTGTTTATTCACGATGAGGTGCGTGAAGTGGAAAACAGTGCTCCGCGTCGTTTTGTCGGCGTCTGGCATGACATCAGTGTTGAAGAACACGCGCTACAACAGGTTCAGGAATACTCGGCGCGACTGGAGAAGGCCTTCCTCGGCACCGTCACCTGTATTGCCCGGATGGTGGAGATGCGCGATCCGTATACGGCGGGCCATGAATCGAGAGTCGGTGACCTGGCCGTCGCTATTGCAGTAGAAATGGGGCTGGACCCGGATACCCAGTATGGGCTGCGAATTGCCGGTCTGGTTCATGACATCGGCAAGATCAGCATCCCGGCAGAGTACCTGACCAAACCAACACGACTGACAGAGAGCGAGTATCAGATACTGCAGACGCACCCGGGCAATGGCTATGACATCTTGAAAAACGTAGACTTCCCATGGCCGATTGCTGAAGTGGCGCACCAGCATCACGAACGTATTGATGGCAGTGGCTACCCCCGTGGCCTTAAAGGCGACGAGATTCTCCTGGAGGCACGTATTGTTGCAGTGGCGGATGTTATCGAATCCATGGCTACCTCCCGGCCGTACCGCCATGCGCTTGGTATCGACAAGGCGCTGGCAGAGATTGAGGACAACGCAGGACGGCTTTACGATGTACAGGTTGCCAGTGCAGCGCTCAAATTGTTTCGTGAAAAAGGTTACCAACTACCGCTGGCAGCCTGATAACCTGTTCGCAAAAATTTCCGGATCGATTGGCTTTTTTAGAGAAAGCCGTGCGAAGACGCTTTAACTCCATAGTTCTGCAACGGGAGTTTGCCAGTCAAACCGGGCGGCGACCTGTGCCTGGAACAGCTCGGCGCAGGCGATTGCATCGGTCACTGCGTGATGTGGCAGGTAGTCCGGCAAACCGTAGCGGGATCGGCTCGCCGCCAGCCTGATAGATGTTTGTGGTTGCTTTCGCCAGCGCTGCCATAAACTTTGCGGCCGGGCGCGATGGAGTCTGGCCTCCAGCGCCATGGTATCTATGACTGGGATCTCCAGGCCAGTGCCAAGGCGTGTGAGCAGGGCGCTGTGCAGGAATTTGCGCTCAATGTCTGCACAATGCACCAACAGGATTTTGCCGGCAATCTGTTCGAGAAACCCGGGCAGTATCTCCAGTAAGTCCGGTGCGTTGGCCAGAGCATCGTGGGTGATTCGGTGATATTGCACTGAATCTGCGGGTAGGCCTGAAGGTGACTTGACCAGCCAGTGCCGGGCCTGTGACGTGTAAATGTTATTACCCGACACCGGCACAAGGCCAATGCTGATAATATCGTGCAGGTTCGGGTTCAGGCCTGTTGTTTCCAGATCCAACGCCAGCAGCGGTGTCTCGGCAATGGGGGTGTCAGGGGCAACAGCACCTGCCTGATAATACGCTTGTAGCAGTTTCGACGGGCAGGTTGCCGCCAGATGCTGGAAACGCTGATGCCAGTCAAGTGATGGCGCGATCTCTCTGTCCGGGACAAGGTACAGCATAGCTCAGGCCTGAAAGTGGAATTTGAGAAATTTCTGGGCATTGGCCAGCACCTGGAATGCGGCTTTGAGCCTTTTGCGTTCGAACTCCGACAGCTTTTCCGGCAAGACATTATTATCGGGCTCCAGGTCTTGTTCAAGATTGGAAGCCTGATGCTTGATTCGGGTCATGGCAATTACTTCAAAGGCATCCTGAAAGTCCGCTGCTCTGCCCAGAGGCAATATATTGGCTTTGGCGATCGCGTTCAGCCGACCATAGGTACTTCGTTCCGCGATGCCTTTTGATAGCGCCAGTACCCGTACCAGATCGGTAAAAGGAGCGGTGCCGCGGCGCTTGAGGTTCAGGGAATTTCTATGCTGGCCGTCTTCTTCCATGACAAAGTCCTGAAAGAAGCCTAATGGTGGCGAGCGTTGCAGAGCGTTCCGGGTCATGGAGGCGAGAAACAGTTTATGTGCCGGCGCCATCTGAACAATGCTGGTGGTCAATCTGCCAACAAACCCTGCCTCTCCACGTATGGCATCAATATCGAAGAAAATATTGCAATGCAGCAGTTTTTCGGCCGTAGGATTGGTAATCCAGTCGCTAAAGTATCGCTGCCACACCGCCAGTGGCTGTCGCCACTTCGGATTGGTTGCCATAATATTGCCAGTGCAGTAAGGATAGCCGCAGGCATCCAGACCGTTACAAACAAATTTTGCCAGAGCTTTGAAATAGTCGTCATGCTCTTTGGGCGAGTAATTGTCGTACAGTATCAGGGCATTGTCCTGGTCAGTGACGATCATCTGCTCATCGCGGGCCATGGAGCCGAGTGCGATAAAACAGTAGGGTACCGGGGGAGGACCCAACTCTTGTTCGGCAAGTTCCAGCAGGCGCTGTTTAAACGATCTGCCGATGGTTGCCATGGCGCTGCCGATCATTTCCGAGTTGGCATCTTCGTTCACCATGCGCACAAAGCAGGCCTGTACTGAGGGTTTTAGCTGAGCCAACTCGCTGACGCTTTGTTGCCGGAAAATGCTGCTGACAATATAAAGACTGTTGTTCGATTCGTGCCGAATGATGTCTTCAATGCCAATGACGCCCACTGGTCTGCCATCTTCCATAACCGGCAGATGGTGAACATTATTGCGCAGCATAATCAGCATCGCTTCGAATACGTATTTGTTTGCTGCCACGGTCACCAGCTCCGAGCTGGTCACGTTTCCGATGCGGGTATCCGGGTCGACGCGTTCAGCAAGCACCCGGTTTCTCAGGTCGCGATCGGTTACCAGGCCGGTTACCGGCGCCTTGTCATCGTTCGCAGTGATCAGCAGACAGGAGACTGATTGATCCCGCATCAAGGTAGCCGCCTCGTAGATCGTGGCATCATCAGCCAGCAGCACCGGCGGTTGGCTGATGAGCTCGCTTACCCGGGTGGTCATTGACGTGGATGGTGGCACCCGGTCGGGTGCGCTGACTTTGCGGCGCTCGGAGTCGCCGACTTCAACGTAGTCGGCAAAATTTTCGTTAGATTCAAATACCGAGTCGAAAACATCGGCCGGAATCAGGTAAACAAGCGAATCTTCCACAGCCATGGCCGGAAAGCGTACTTTCCTGCCGCGCAACAAACCCTGTTCGGCAAAAATGCCGCCTTCTGAATGTCGGTTGTAAAGTGTGCCACTGCGCCGATAGGTTTCCACAAGCCCCGAGCGCATCAAATACAGCGCATCCAGCGGTGCGTTGTATTCAAGAATTTTGCTGCCGGCTTTGAAGTAACAAACATCAGTGTTTGTTGCCAACAGGGTTTGCTCCGGTAGCGACAACTCCTTGAACGGGGAGTGGCGCTGCAGGAAGCTCAGGATTTCGATCTGTTCTATTTCCAGAGTTGGCTCTGCCATGATTGCGCTTCCGGGTTAACCGGGCCGGGGTTCCGACATCAGGCCTCTGACGATGGCATAACAGGCTGCCAGCAAGACCAGGGTAAACGGAAAACCGGTAGACACGGCCATTGCCTGTAGGGCTGCCAGGCCACCACCAAGCAGTAGCGCGATGGCTACCAGGCCTTCGAATGTGCACCAGAAAATCCGCTGGATGGTTGGTGCATTGACTTTACCGCCTGCCGCGATGGTGTCAATCACCAGTGAGCCGGAATCAGATGAGGTGATAAAAAACACAATCACCAGCACGATGGCGATGAACGAACTGATCTGCACCAGCGGCAAAGCATCAAGCATGGCAAACAGCTGTAACGGCAGCTCCGATTCGGACGCAACGGTATAACCTTCATTGACCACCTGGCTGATGGCGGTGTTGCCAAAAACTGTCATCCAGAATGTGCAGGCAAGCGATGGGATCAGCAATACAGAGATCAGAAATTCACGCACTGTACGGCCGCGGGACACTCGGGCAATAAACATACCGACAAACGGGGACCAGCTTATCCACCAGGACCAGTAGAACGTCGTCCAGCCGTGCAGGAAGCCAGTGTCTTCGCGACCAACCGGGTTGGAAAGTGCTGGCAGATGCTTCAGGTAGTTGACGAGGTTGTCGACAAAACCCGTCAGAATAAACAGTGTCGGCCCGACGATGATGACAAACAGCATCAGCAGAGCCGCGAGCACCATGTTGACCTCGGACAAACGCTTGACACCGGCTTCCAACCCGGCGACCACAGACACCAGTGCAATACTGGAAATACCGACAATCAGCAAAACTTCAGTGGTCGTGCCGGTCGGAAAGCCAAACAGATGGTTGAGTCCCGCGCTGGCCTGGGAAGCACCAATGCCCAGTGAGGTCGCCAGGCCAAACAGAGTGGAAAATACCGCCAGAATATCGATGGCGTGCCCGGGCCATCCCCATACGCGTTCTCCCAGTATCGGATAAAAAACCGATCTGATGGTGAGCGGCAAGCCTTTGTTGAAACTGAACAGTGCCAGCCCCAGCGCCAGGGTAGCGTAGATGGCCCAGGGGTGAAGCGCCCAGTGAAATATGGTTGCTGCCATGGCCAGATCTGACGCCGCTTCTGCGCCGCTGGCACCGCCGAGCGGCGCCGCATCAGAGCGCATGCCTTCGGCGGTCATGGTGCCATCAAGGGCGGCACTAAAATGGCTGAGTGGTTCGGAGACGCCATAAAACATCAGCCCGATACCCATGCCCGCAGCAAACAGCATGGAGAACCAGCCGAGATAGCTGAAGTCGGGCGTCGCTTCGGTGCCACCAAGGCGAACGCGGCCCAGCGGCGTGAAAATCAATATCACACACAGTGCGACAAAAACATTGCCGGCGGTCAGGAAAAACCAGTCAAGATTGCTGGTCAGCATATCGCGCAGTGAAGTAAATGCCGGTGCCGCCTGGCTCTGAAACAGCAGCGTAAAAATCACAAATGCAATAATGCTTAGCCCGGAAATCAGAAACACCCGATTATGAATGTCCAGTCCGAATGGCCCGAGTTTGACAACGATATTGTCCTGGCCAATCTGGTAGTCCGTATCAATGGCATTGACGTTGCCATCAGGGATCATGGGATCTGTATTCTTGTTCAACGTTACACTCCGCTCGTTAGAAATAATAGCCGATATTGATGTTGAACCGGCGTTCGGTGTCTGAACTATCGCCGGCAATACTGCCGCCGATGAAGGGCTGGTTGCGCGCGTGAACCAGATCGAAGTAAGTAAACAGGCCGCCGGCGGCAACTGACACACCGGTCACATTCATCATGGTGTTGGCGGTGCCATCGACCTTGTCATGAATCAGCCCGTAATTGTTGTAAAACTGTAAGCCAGTTACAGGTCCCCAGGTCACAGGTACGCTGTAAGCAAGGTTAAACGTGCTGGTTTTGGCCTCAGCTGCTATCGTGTCGTAGAACGCGTAAGCGCCCACTGCCAGCTGTTTCGCGTTATCGACACGGTACCGATATTCACCATGCTGCAACTGAAGATTCCACTGTCCAAAGTAACTGTTTGCATGCACTGCCCATGCCTGGTAGCCGCCGGCACGGTTCTGTTCATCATGCAGGCCGCCATCCAGCACGGACATCCCCAGTTCGGTGGAGTTATCTTCGTTATGCTGTAGTTGATAAGCGAAGCGTCCAGCCAGGGTGTTGTACTCACCGAGAGCTCGGGAAGGGGCGTCATACAATCCGTTCCCAGGTTGACGATAGCCGACAACATCATAGGAGTAGCGATCCGAACGATCGCTGACATAACCGTCGATGCCACCCAGCTCATCGTTCTTCAGAAAGCCCAGATCCAGCTGCCAGTTATCTCTCAGCAGTCTTTGGAAAACAATGCCAAGATCATGATCATCTTCCAGCCCGATATAATAGTTGGTGCTGAAAAAGTAGTTGTGCGAGTTGTAGGGCTTGTTGCCAAACGGGACCGGCGTAATGCCCGCCTGCACTTGCCAGTCTTCATGAAACTGGTATCCCACATAGGCATATTTCACGGCAGTCATGTAGTCGAAAAAGCGGATTTCTGCATCCAGTGACACCTCGCCGATTGCGCCGTGCAGGTTCAGCCGGAATATGTCAAACTGAAGGTCGCCACCCCGGTTTTTGTTGCCTTCGTTGTAGGAGGTGTGGCTGAAGTTGGTTCGCACTGCACCGCCTACCCGAATGCCGTCTGACCGTTCGGGCGTGGTCGGTTCAGTGTCAGCCGCGGAGGCCTGTTCCTGCTCAGCTATGCGTGCTTCAAGACGGGCGATCTCGGCCTTAAGCAGGTTCAGTTGTTGCTGAAGTGTTTGTTGGTCGTCTGCCTGCGCCAGTGCCTGCACCGGCAATAGCGCAGACAGAAAAGATATTGATAACAGGGAATAAGAGCGCATGATGGGTGCCTTTAATTAACGGGTAAATGAGGCAACTAGCTTGCACTATACGCAGGCTGCCGCAGACATCAAGGGCAGGGGCTGCATGGAATATGGCAACACCGCGTCCGGCAATATCTGAAAATCGCCTGAATGCATGCGTCGGAGAAAACTGTGCAATTGATTATCGGCAATAAGAATTACTCATCCTGGTCTTTGCGTCCCTGGCTGTTGCTGACACACCACAAACTGCCGTTTGAGGAGATTCGTATTGCCCTGGACCAGGCCGACACGCAGACAAAACTGGCCCAGTACACAGATGCCGGAAAATTACCGGTTTTGCTGGATGCAGAACTAACCGTCTGGGATTCGCTCGCTATCTGTGAATATGTCTCGGAGCGTTATCTCGACGGCAAAGGCTGGCCGGCTGATTCAGTGGCCAGGGCACAAGCAAGAGCCTGCTGCGCAGAAATGCATGCCGGCTTTCCTCAGATTCGCGGGCAGTTGCCGATGAACTGCCGTGCCACCGGTCGTCAGGTCCCGCTGGACGCGGCACTGCGCAGGGAAATTGCGCGAATTGAACAAATCTGGTCGATCTACCCGGAGACCTGCTCAGCATCGGGACCCTGGCTGTTCGGTGAATTCTCTATCGCTGACTGCATGTTCGCGCCGGTTGTATTCCGCTTTAATACCTACGGCGTCGAGGTGTCGGAACCGGCTACGCGCTACATGAACCTGGTTCTCGGCCATGAGGCTATCCAGGCGTGGCATGAACAGGCCATCGCCGAACCGGAAGTGCTTGTCACGGAGGAAGTTGGTGCCTAGCCCGGAATTGTTGATACTTGCCCTGAACACGGCTGTCGCGCTGCTGGCTTATCTGGTCGTCTATCCGTTGTTCTGTGGCGCAAATGGCTGGCGGATCGCCGTCAATGATCTGCTGGCGACCGCCACCGTTGTTGCCGTCTCAGGCATCCTGTACACCGGGACCGGCTTGTCATTCAATCTGCTGCTTTTCACCACCAACTGGTTCTGGTTTACCTTGCTGTCATACCTGGCAATTGAAACACCTCTGATGCTCTGGTATTTCAGCAAGCACAATGTCTGGGCGTCATTCAAATTGTGAGTCAGACTTCAGCTGGTTCCATCTCCTCGTCGGTCACGGCAAGATACAGCGCGGCAAACGACGCCTTGATCCAGATCATTGCGGGGAAGACCCCGACAATCAGCAGCATCAGGCCGAGTATGAATATGAAAACAGACAACAGGCCCAGTAAGAAGATCTGCCAGGCGTGGCCGCGTGTGAGTCTCCAACTGGCTTCCACGGCAGCAATCGGATCCAGCCCTTCATCCATAACCAGATAGGATACGAACGCCAGACGGCATGCCACATAGATGCCGGGAACGACAAACACAATCAGACCGATGCCAATCAGACCCGTGGTCAGTAACGATGCCAGAATGATATTGACGTAGTTCCCGAAACCGTCAAAAACACTCTTCACTTCAACCTGATCGCCACGAACGCCGCGCAGGAAGATCAGATCTGCACCATAGTTGATGATGGGATAGAGCAGAAACAGGTAGGCTGTTTCCAGGATGCCGACCAGCGGTGAACTGTCGTAATGACCTTCACCACCCATGTTTATCGGGGTCATGAATACGCTCAGCACCAGCACTGCCAACAAAAATACCAGGAAACTGCCTTTCATCTCTGTCCAGCCGCGTGACAGGGCATTGCCCACGCCGGGTTCAAAGTCCTCCTTGTCCATGTGGTTTTGCGTATTGTCGTTCATGTCCGCCTCCAGGGCGATAACAAAAGTGGTGTATCGGGGAGTGCCATAACTCCCATGGCGGCCAATATGGCTCAGGTCAGTCAGCCTGCACAGCTACCAAGGTAGTGTTTTGCATATTTTGGCCTTTTCCTACTTTGGTAGGGGCCCCGGTTCAGGAGGTAGTGCTATATTCCTGGTACCACTGACGACCGGGATAGCTTCACGTGACGTTCATATGCTTCTGTTAAACAACCTGAACCTTGCCAGCACGCCGCTTTGGGCAAGCTTTATCCTGTGTCTGTCTATCACCGCCGGCGGGTTGCTGGTGGTGTTCCGTTTTCGGCAAAATCGCACAGCCAGTAGTTTTCAGTACCTGCAGACCTTTCTGATCCTGCTTTACGTCTACGGGTACTACAGCCTGTGGAGTGGCATGCTGCTCTCGGGATTCATGGCCATGGACAACGTCGAGCGTGTAGCCAGGCTGGTGTTTAATATGGGTGCCCCCTTTTTTATTGTCAGCCTGACAATGCTGCTGTTATGGGCTGCTCGTGTTCAGAAACGACCTTTTGTGGTGTTGCTGGCCGCCACTATCGGTGCCAGCGCCCTGGTTGCTGTCGCTGTGCTGTATGCCGCTGAATCGCCGCAGGATAGCGTGCGGGTGGCCTTGTCCAGTGCGGCACTTGTCACCTTGCTGGTTGTTGCCGGCACGCTGGGCACTGGCAAGCAGCCCATTGTCAAGGAGAAGGGGCGGCTGCTACTGATTGCCCTGGCGACAGCGTCCGGGCTGATCCATCTGACCGCATTCACTCCGCTCAGAGACCTCACACACTACAATAGTGTGTTTGTGTTTTACTTCTACCTTTTTAACACGGCAATGGTTGTCATCTATACCTATCAGGCCACCGACCCGTTGATGCAGTCGCTATTGTCACTGGATGATTTTCTGCTTAAATATGGCATCAGCAAGCGCGAGGCCGACATTCTGCGGGGTATATATGCGGGCAAGACCAATCAGGAGATTGCCAATCAGCTCTTTATTTCGCTGCAGACGGTCAAGGACCACTCGTCCCGTATCTACCAGAAGACGTTCGTGAAAAATCGAGCGCAACTGATGACGCTGGTGCGGGAAAGTCATGGAGGCCGCCAACACCATATCTAGCGTCACCAGCCAGGGTCTTGTCGCCGGGCCATCTCCAGTATATGATTCGTATACGTTTCGTATATTGAGGGTTCGACATGGGTATCGTCAAAATCAGTGAGGAGCTGCACGAAGAAGTTCGCAAGGCCAGCACCGTGATGGTTCGCTCCATTAATGCGCAGGCCGAGTACTGGCTAAAGATGGGCATGCTGGCTGAAGCCAATCCTGACCTGCCTTTCTCCCGGATAATGCAGGAACAGATGAAATACGCCGATGTTGACGTCAGGAAAGCCGCCGGTGGTTGACCCGACCCTGAAGAATGCTGCTGAAGTGCAGCTGATGCGTGAATCGGGCAGGTTGCTGGCATCCGTGTTTGCCTACCTTGATGAGCGGGTAGTGGTCGGCATGTCGACGATGGAGATCAATGATCTGACGGAACGCTACATCGTCGATCAGCTGCGCGCCCGGCCCGCCAGTAAGGGGCAGTATGGTTACCAATATGTGTTGAACACGTCGCTTAACCATGTCGTCTGCCACGGCGTTCCGTCGCAAAACCAGTGGCTGAAATCCGGCGACATCATCAATGTTGATATCACGCTGGAGCAGGGCGGTTATATTGCCGATTCCAGCAAGATGTATATGCTGGGTGACGTAGCCCCACTCGCCAGACGACTGGTTGGCAAGACCTATGAAGCCATGTGGGCAGGCATCCATGTGGTCCGACCCGGCGCCACGCTGGGCGATGTGGGTCATGCTATTCAGCAGCATGCAGAACGGCATGGTTATTCCGTGGTACGCGAGTATTGCGGGCACGGCATTGGCCGGGAGATGCATGAGGCGCCACAGGTGTTGCATTATGGCCAGCCTGGTCAGGGTCTGGTCCTGCGTGAGGGCATGACCTTCACCATTGAGCCAATGGTCAATCAGGGCAAAGCCAGGGTCAAAACCAAAAAGGACGGCTGGACGGTTGTTACCGCAGATAAAAAACTATCCGCTCAATGGGAGCATACTATTGCCGTGACGGCCGATGGCTTTGAGGTGCTCACTTTGCGTGACGAAGAGCGTGTGTAACAGTTGCCTGCAGCAAGCAGAAACAATGCCAGCCATGTTATGCTTGCCGCACCTGATTAGCGGAGCCTGGTAACGTTTTGTCGGCCTTTACCCCGGAAGCAATTGTCATGCTGGTCACTGCGCTCACCGTGGGCGTGGTTATCGTATTTCATTACGAAGTCATTCAACTGCTCAACCGGTGGTATGGCCGACGTCACGGCAAGGGTAGCGTGTCCAGCAAGCACCGCCCTACGGTACTGATTACCATGTTTGTGCTGTTGTTTGCCCATATAGCCGAGATCTATCTCTTTGGTGTTGGTTATTGGGTGCTCTTGCTGCAGGAAGAGCAGGGGAGCATCAGTGGTGCATCGTATGCGGTGATTAGCTTTCTTGATTGTGTCTACTTTTCAGCGGCAAATTATTCAACGGTGGGCTGGGGCGATCTGGCGGCTGACGGCAACATCCGGTTTCTGGCAGGCACCGAGGCGCTTGTGGGACTGATGATGATTACCTGGTCGGCGTCCTACAGCTATCTGGTCATGGTGCGCGCCTGGGGCAACGACGGCGATTAGGAATGCCAGCTACACTCCTCAGTCAATCTTTTGTTAAACTGTGGGTTTACCAGAAACAACGCTGGAGACCTCTGGCATGACTATAAAAAAAGTGCTGATCGCCAATCGTGGCGAGATCGCTGTGCGTATCGCTCGCGCCTGCCAGGAAATGGGCATCAAAGCGGTAGCGATCTATTCCGAGGCGGACCAGTATTCGCTTCACGTCAAAAAAGCCGACGAGGCCTATTGCATCAGCAAGGATCCCTTGTCTGGCTATCTGAATCCTCACCATATTGTCAATCTGGCGGTGGAAACCGGTTGTGATGCCTTGCATCCCGGTTATGGCTTCTTGTCCGAAAATGCCAGCCTGGCGGCTATCTGCAAGGAGCGTGGCATTCGCTTTATTGGGCCTTCGGCAGACGTGATTCGCATGATGGGTGACAAAACTGAGGCACGTGCCACCGCTATCAAGGCCAATGTACCGGTGACCCCCGGCAGCAAGGGAAACCTTGAAGATGTGGAGGACGCGGTGACGCAGGCGGGTGATGTTGGTTACCCGGTAATGTTGAAGGCCACTTCGGGCGGCGGCGGTCGCGGTATTCGCCGCTGTGACAGCGAGAAAGAGCTGCGCCAGAATTTCCCCCGGGTTATCTCAGAGGCCAGCAAGGCGTTTGGCAGTGCCGAAGTGTTTCTGGAAAAATGCGTGGTCAATCCGCGCCATATCGAAGTACAGGTGCTGGCCGACGGCCATGGCAATGCCATTCATCTGTACGAGCGTGACTGTTCCATTCAGCGCCGCAACCAGAAACTGATCGAACTGGCGCCTTCACCACAACTCAGTGATGAGCAACGTGAATACATCGGTGACCTGGCCGTACGTGTCGCCAGGGGTTGCGGTTATGAAAATGCCGGCACCGTTGAGTTCCTGCTGGACTCGGCTGGTGATTTCTACTTCATGGAAATGAACACACGGATTCAGGTGGAACATACCATCACCGAGGCTATTACCGGAGTAGATATTGTCAAGGAACAGATTCGGATAGCTGCCGGTGAGCCTTTGCGTTTCCGTCAGGATCAGATCAGTTATCGCGGGTTTGCTGCGCAATTTCGTATTAACGCCGAGGATCCGCAAAACGGCTTTCTGCCCAGTTTTGGCCGCGTGACCCGTTACTATTCGCCGGGTGGCCCGGGCGTGCGTACTGACGCTGCCATGTATACCGGCTACGAGATTCCGCCTCACTACGACTCCATGTGCGCCAAGCTGATTGTCTGGGCCATGGATTGGGAAGAGTTGCTGGACCGCAGTCGCCGGGCATTAAACGACATGGGTATCTATGGCGTAACTACGACCATACCCTATTACCAACAGATACTGCAGCACCCGGACTTCCGCGCTGCCAACTTTGATACCAGCTTTGTCGAGAGTCATCCGCAGCTGCTGGAATACAGTAAAAAATCCAGACCGGAAACCATCGCCGCTGCCATTGCTACTGCGATCGCCGCCCAGGCCGGTCTGTAATCAGGGAATCGGGAGAGCTTAATGAGTAAACGTAAAATCCATATTACTGACGTCATCCTTCGGGATGCCCATCAATCCCTGATTGCCACCCGCATGCGCACCGAGGACATATTGCCGGCCTGCGAATGGCTGGACCAGGCCGGTTACTGGTCGCTGGAGTGCTGGGGCGGGGCGACCTTTGATGCCTGCGTGCGCTTCCTCAAGGAAGATCCCTGGGCACGGCTGCGACAATTAAAAAAAGCACTGCCCAACACCCGCCTGCAGATGCTGCTGCGCGGGCAGAATCTGTTGGGCTATCGCCACTACGCCGATGATGTGGTGGAAGCGTTCTGCCAGAAAGCGGCTGACAATGGCATTGATGTGTTCCGCATTTTTGATGCCATGAATGACGTGCGCAATCTGGAGACCAGCATCAAGGCGGTGAAGAAAGCGGGCAAGCACGCCCAGGGTACGCTGTGCTACACCATCAGCCCTGTGCATGGCACGCAGACCTTCCTGGACCAGGCAAAAACCATGGCGGATATGGGTGTGGACAGTATCGCCATCAAGGACATGGCCGGGCTGCTGACGCCGCAGGCTACCTTTGATCTGGTCTCGGCGCTGAAAAAGAACCTGGAATTGCCGGTTTTCCTGCACAGCCACTACACCTCCGGCATGGCAACCATGTGCCACTGGGCCGCGCTGGACGCTGGGGTTGATCATCTGGATACGGCGCTGTCGGCATTTGCCGGCGGTACCAGCCACCCACCGACCGAATCGGTGGTGGCCGCGTTGCATGATGCCGGTTATGAAACCGGGCTGGACCTGGCATTGCTGGAGCAGGCCAATAACCATTTCCGCAATGTGCGCAAAAAATATCACCAGTTTGAAAGTGAATATAACGGCGTTGATACAGCGGTCCTGATGTCACAGGTGCCAGGTGGCATGATGTCCAACCTGGCCAATCAGCTCAAGGAGCAGGGCGCGCTGGACAAGATTCGCGATGTATTTATCGAAATACCCAAGGTGCGGGCGGATCTGGGCTATCCGCCCCTGGTGACACCAACGTCACAACTGGTCGGCGCCCAGGCGGTGGCCAATGTGCTCACGGGCAAGCGCTATGAGACTATCACTAACGAGGTTAAAAAATACCTGCAGGGCTGGTACGGGCAGGCGCCCGGCGAGATCAACCAGGAGTTGCAGCGTCGTGCGGTCGGCAACGAAGAGCTGATTGACGAGCGGCCGGCAAATCTGCTGCCTAACGAATTCCACAAACTCAAATCGCAAATCGGAGACCTGGCAGAAAGCGAAGAAGATGTATTGACCTTTGCCATGTTTCCCGACCAGGCGCGAACCTATCTTGAACAGCGTCAGGCCGGCACCCTGCAGCCGGAGCCACTGGAGCCGCTGCCCAGTGCTGGTCAGTCAGGCAATATTTCCACTGAATTCAAGATTACCGTGCATGGTGAGAGTTACGATGTGCATGTTACCGGTGCCAGCCCCACCAGTGAAACCAAGCGTCGTTTCTACATGACCATAGACGGTGTACCCGAAGAGATAGCGCTGGAATCGCTGGGCGAATTCCAGAAGGGCAGTGGCCCTGGCAAGCGCGAGAAGGTCACCAACGAAGGTCAGGTCACCACCACCATGCCGGGCAATATTGTTGATGTATTGGTCAAGGAAGGTGATGACGTTGCCGCAGGCGAACCGGTGCTGGTCATTGAAGCGATGAAGATGGAGACCGAAATCAAGGCACCAACGTCAGGCAAAGTGGCTGCGGTGCATATTCAAAAAGGCGATCGGGTGACGCCGGGTGATGTGTTGGTTGAAATTGGTTGAGCGGCGGCCTTGCCAGCACCCGGGTAACGCCAATGTATATCGGTGAATTTTGCAGACGGACTCAAACCACTCCCAAAACGATTCGTTATTATGAGTCGATCGGGCTGTTGCCTCTGGCCAAACGTCAGGGCAGCTACCGGGTTTACGATGACACTTATGTAGAAACTGTCCGACAGATCAAACTGGCGCAGCAGCAAGGCTTTACGCTGGCAGAGCTTAAACAGGTGTTTGCCGGCGTCGATACGCGCCGCGGACTGCCACCACCGGTGATTTTGCAGGCGGTTGCAGACAAGCGACAGCATATCGCAGAGCAGGTGAACAAATTGCAGGACGCCGATGCGCAGCTGGCTGAGCTAGAACTTGAACTGAAAAAGTCGCCGTGTTTTGTTGACTCTGACCCAAGGGACAAGGTTTAGGCTCATCATTCCGTCAATAAAAATGGAGTGAACCATGAGTACTATTCAGCTAAGCCCATACCAGAGACTGGTCCGTGCCAGCGCCATCTATGATCTGGTCACCGCCGCTGCTTTTGCGGTGCCAATACTGGCTGCCCCGAAAGTTGAACCTGCTACAGTCGATTCACCAGTACTTCGAGCTGTCAGGAACCTTCCCGGACTTTGAGCCCATGCATGTTTTTTTTGTTAACCTGCTGGGCAGCGTGGTGGTCATCTGGTCGTTGCTGCGGGTTATTCATCCGGAGCCGAGGTATGGCATTTACGACGCCGTGTGCCGGTTCATGTTCAGCATTGCCATGGCCTGGGTGCTGTTCGGTGGGCAGGGCACCGGGATTTTGTGGTTCTTCCTGATTCCGGAGATTACCTGGGGCGTGGTTCAGCTAGTGGGCTATAAACGCATTGGGCAGGTCGACGCGGTTACGCTGACAGGTTCTTCCGGGTCCGGTGACATGGCAGCGAACGGCTGAATTTCTGGCGCAGCAACCGGAGTTCTGATACAAAGAGGGAATCGCAAAAAGACGGCAGGGGAAACCACGTGAAAGAGCCCAGAGAATTCTGGAACAAACTTGCGCCGCGTTACGCCAAAAGCCCGATTCGGGACGAGAAAAATTATCGGAAAAAACTCGAGGTCACGCAGGCGTACTTTAAACCCGACTGGTCGGTATTGGAGTTTGGCTGCGGGACAGGCAGCACGGCTATTCTGCATGCGCCTCACGTGCAGCACTACCTGGCGACAGATATATCTGACAAGATGCTTGACATTGCCAGGCACAAGACAGACGGCGCAGGGATAAAAAATATCAGCTACCGGCAGGGTACCCTTGACAGCCTGGCGTTGCAGCCAGCCAGCTTTGATGCCATTTTGGGCCTCAATATATTGCATCTTCTGCAAGACCTGGATGCGGCTATATCAAGAACCCATGAACTGCTGAAGCCGGATGGAATTTTTGTTTCGAGCACGGCTCTGATCGGAGAAATCAGTGTGCTCTGGCGGATGTTGATTCCCGGTATGCAGCTTCTGGGTTTTGCTCCGCACGTGAATCGATTTAGTCGGCAGGAGCTGGTCAGCAGCCTGACCGGTGCCGGCTTCAGTATCGACCGGGAATGGGCGCCCGCCAAGGGATCCGTGTTCATCGTTGCCCGCAAAAGAGCGTAATACAAGTGCAGTTGCTACTTCCGGGTGTAGAATACGAAGAAAGTTACAGAACCTATATTTACGAGCTGGGCGATGAGGAGCGTTATCCGTTTCCTCTGGATTTTGACCATGGCGACTTTTCTGCGATGCTCACCCGGATTGACAGCTTCCGGTGTGGTGTCGATCTCCCGGATGGATTTGTTGCAGCGACAACCTACTGGCTGATCGATGGCGACGAAATAGTTGGCGTCACCAATCTTCGGCACTATCTGAATGACCGGATCCGGCACGCCGGTGGCCATATCGGATTGGGTATCAGACCGAGCTATCGGGGAAAAGGGCTGGGGACGCTGTTAATGCAACTGTCCGTTGCCAAAGCAGCTGAGATGGGTATCGAGCAGATACACATACATTGCCATAAGCACAACCAGGCGTCCGCCCGGATGATCAAAGCAAATGGCGGCACGCTGGACTCAGAAATCGAAGAGGACGGGGAAATCATTCAACGGTTTATTATCCAGGCGCATTAGGAAACCAACAAACTGCAAATCATTTTTTGCTTGCCTGCTTCTCTTTCTTGGCAGCTTTTTTTTCCTTGGGGTTTAAAAGGGGCTTTTTCTTGGTTTCCTTGACGCTTTTTTGCTCTTTCATGGGTATCGCTCCGGTTTCCGTTCAAGCTCTGGTCCCGAGCGGGATCTGAGGTTGACACAGCAGAAAGATTAGCAGGTAATTGAAATAAGGGAAGTACCCGCTGAAAATATACTTCCTGCGTTTTACGAGTCGTCATTGGATCACGATCGTGGAGTCAATTCGGTTATTTGGGATAGAACTGTGAGCCAGAGCAAAGCAACCTCGACATTTAACGCCCGACTGTTGCGCCCTGTCGATTCGGACAGGAATTCATTCCGAGCCTTTGTGGTATTGCCCAGGGATGTTAGCGAAACGCTTCCTCGTCGGGGCAGAACAACCGTAGATGGGACCATCAATGACGAAGCCTTCAGGGTGACGCTTGAGCCCGATGGTAGACTGAGCCATTGGTTACCGTTGGACGATAAAGTTCTCGAGCGTTCAGGCGCTACCATTGGCGAGGAGGCAACGTTTACGGTCAAACCGGTAGAGCATGAGCCTGAACCGGTGATTCCCGTTGACTTCCAGGCGGCGCTGGCCGCTGCGCCCGAAGCAAGGGCTGCGTGGGACGATACAACAACAATCGCCCGGGTAGACTGGATACACTGGATTGTCAGTGCCAAGCAGGCAAGAACAAGAGCCAAACGCATAAGTAACGCCTGCGAGCAATTGGCTGCCGGTAAGCGCCGCGTTTGTTGTTTTGACCCGTCTGGCTTTTACAGTAAAGCTTTACGGGCGCCCGAAGCGGAAGATTGAGGACAGGTGAGTACCTTTCGTGGAAATTGGGTGACGGGTCTATGTCGAATCATGCCGCTGTCACTCGACTAAGCGTATATCAGCAAAAAAAGGGAGACTCTCATGAGTAAAGAAACGGGTACTGTCCGCTTACAACGTGTGCTTCGCGCCCCCGCCGAGCGCGTATACAGGGCATTTACGGACAAACACGCGCTGGAATACTGGCTGCCGCCGTACGGCTTTACCGGCACCGTGCATGAGATGGACATGCGCGTGGGCGGCGGTTACCGCATGTCATTCACCAATTTCGGTTCCGGTAGTAGTCATTCTTTTACCGTGAAGTTCGTAGAGCTGGTGCCCAATGAGCGTATCAGGCACACAGATCGATTCGATGATGGGAATCTGCCCGGCGAAATGACCGTGACCATCGATTTTAGGCCGGTGTCGTGTGGCACAGAATTACATATTATTCAGGAAGGGATCCCCGCCGTTATACCGGAGGAGATGTGTTATCTGGGCTGGCAGGAGTCGCTGCTACAGCTTGCCCGCCTGGTCGAGCCCGATAGCCCTGACAATGGATGAAATTGGCTTATGAACTCCAAACCTACGGCCCTGATTGTTATTGATATGCAAAAGGGCATGGCAGACACTGCCGCCGATGAGCGCAATAATCCTGTCGCCGAGCGAAATATACTGGCGCTTCTGTCAGCGTGGCGCAACGCTCATCAAACCGTTGTGCATGTGCGTCATATTTCGCGGACGCCCGGTTCACCTTTCTGGCCTGGGCAATCCGGGGCAGAGTTCCAGGAGGAGCTGGCGCCTATGGCTGCAGAACATGTAGTAGAAAAAAATGTTCCTGATGCGTTTGCGCATACCCGGCTGGAACGATGGCTTCATGCGCGTGGCATTCAGCAACTGGTGATTGTAGGTGTCAGCACCAGCAACTCGGTTGAGTCCACCGCGCGCACCGCAGGCAATCTCGGTTTTCAGACAATTGTCGTATCGGATGCAACGTTTACCTTTGCCAAAATGGATTACGCAGGTGTCCTGCGCTCTGCAGATGACGTTCATGCCATGTCGCTGGCCAACCTGGACGGTGAGTACGCCGGCATCATGACGACTTCGGAGGTGCTCAGGCTGGTCGTATGAGGAGATCGTTGTCTTATAAATGACGATAACAAAAACGGGAGTTGTTTGAAGTCGATGGCAACTACACTCGCATCTACTATCAGGGTCGTCACGCCATGATGCCGCATGCGCTCAGCTACCTGAATGTCCGTCTGGACGAAAGGACGTTTTTCCGTGTCAGTCGCCAACACATCGTCAATCTGGACTATGTGGAAACAATCGAGCCATGGATAAATGACGGTCTACATATCAGGTTGACCGATGGTCGCGAGATCGAAGTGTCTCGCTGGCAGGCTGCGGCGCTGCGTCAGCTATTGATGCTATGATCGGACAACGTCTTGATGATTTAGCATCACAACGCTATGATGTCGTCATTCCCGATGGAGAAATACCCCATGGCCACACTATCCAAAAGATCTACCGTTTACTTCGATCCTGATATACATCAGGCATTGCGCATTAAAGCGGCATCCTCGCAATTGTCCGTGTCAGAAATTATTGACGACGCGTTGCGTGCGCAACTTGCCGAAGATCAGGAAGATCTCGCTGCTTTTGAGGCACGAGTAAAAGAGCCGGAAATATCTTACGAAGCCTTGCTCAAAGATCTGAAAAAGCATGGCAAGATATAAAGTCACGTTTAAAAGATCTGTGACAAAAGATCTACGCAAAATAGCCAACACTGACGTTCAGCGTATTCTGGCCCGAATCAACGAGCTAGCCGATGATCCCAGAGGCAACGGCTGCTCTAAACTGTCCGCACAGGAACGTTACCGGGCCAGAGTGGGGCTGTACCGAATAATTTATGAGATCAGAGACTTTGAGCTGATCGTCCAGGTGGTGAAGGTAGCTCATAGATCGGTCGTGTATAAAGCCCGTTAGCGCACTTGCAATTATTTCAAATCACCGTCTTTAACCCTGATAATCTCATATTCGGGATATTTGCTTTTTACCGCATAGCTAAACGTGACCAACTGCCTGATGTCCCCTGTCCATAGATCTCCCCAGTACGCGTCACCGTAGCGATCAGCGAACCGCAGGAACACTTTTTCAATGTCCTGCACGAGTTCTTCACAGTGTTTTGCTGGTAGGAACAATATCGACAGATCGGACGTCTCATCTTTTTGGCCTAACAGTGCTTTTGTAGCTTGTTCCAGGCTCCAGGCAACACCTTTTCGAATAAACTGGCTGTCCGGGGCAAAAGTCATCAGGACGCCGGGCATTTTTACCCGGTTGCCCTCATGCAGCTCAATCAGGCCCAGGTCTTCCAGCTTGCGCAGATACAGGTAGGTGGACAGATCGTCGAGGTTGAACAGTCGGGCTACCGTCTCCGGTGATTTGTCGTGTTCCTGCAACTTCATGAAGTATTGGAAAAGGTGTGGGTGCCGAACAAATGCCTCGTCCTGATGCGAGGTGAAACATTTCACCTCAGGTAGTTTTGCCTCGGCTATACCTATTAATTTAGACATGGAAAAACCCGCCGCTTCGGCCAGCACGGTTAGTCTGCCGACGCTAATGTCATCCTGGTTGAGCATGCGTTTCACAGTGATCTCCGAGAGCTCCATGCGCTCAGCAATATCTGCGTAAGCAATCCCTTTACGTTTAAGCTGTTGCTTGATTTCCAGCAGGCAATTCCTGACAAGCGTGCTGTTCATTTGCTTTTTCTCCGGCTAATCCACCCGAAAACCGTCAGATTAGGTATCAAAAAGTGATACTTGAAATTTATTTACAGTATCTGTTATTGAACCGTCATCATAATGCGACTAGCCTGACTGTCAATGTCCAAGGAGAGAGATTGTGCAAATGACCACGGTGCTGCAGGTTAGTGGCCTTACCAAGACATATTCCCGTAAAGGGGAGACCTTTAAGGCAGTCAATAACATCAGTTTTACCGTGGGTGGCGGAGAAATAGTCGGTGTGCTTGGGCCCAACGGTTCGGGCAAGACCACGACCTTAAAATCCATCTGTGGTCTTACTGGCGTTGACGCCGGGGAAATACGGTTGAACCGTGACGTCGCGGCCACCGATCAGCGATCGTTGAAGCAGCACATTGGCGCCGTATTGGAAGGTGCACGCAACGTTTACTGGCGCTTAACGCCGAGCGAAAATATCGTTTATTTTGCTGGCCTGAAAGGCGTGGGTCGCAAAGATGCAAAACTGCGCGCCGAAGAGTTGATTACAATACTTGCCCTGAGCGAATACCGCGATCAGGAAGTGAGGATGTTATCCAAAGGCAATCAACAGAAAGTCGCCATTGCCTGTGCGTTGGTGCATCGGCCGTGTTTGATTCTGCTTGACGAACCTACATTGGGCCTGGATGTGGATATGGTCCGTGGCATGAAAAGCTGGTTGCGAACCGTGGTGGACAGTGGTCAAAGTGCCATGATGATTACATCGCATGATATGGACTTTATCGAGGCCATCTGCGATCGCGTGGTGATCCTGTATCGCGGCGAAATTGTTTCGGAAAATTCCGTTGCAGAACTACGTAGCCGGTACGCGCCGCAAAAGACATTCCTGTTGCAGGTTCAGGGTTGCCTTTCGCCTGACGTAAAACGCACGTTGCAACAGGACGGCTGGGCCGTCGAAGAATCGGAAAACTCCTCACAACTCAGTCTGCGGACCCATGATCTGTTGCTATTGTCCTCGAGCCTGAACGCTCTGACTCATTGTGGCGCTGTGCTCACCGATATCAATGTCAGCAGCGATACGCTTGAGGACATCTTTGTCCATGCCGTGCAGGGGGACCCTGCCAATGAACCTGCCCAAGCGCCCACCAAAGGGCCTGCCGAAACCGCCGAAGCAGGGAAAATATCATGAAAACAACCGGGATCAAATTTTGGTGGCTGACCTGTGTCAACGAAGCCTGGTTTGCGCTCGTCATGATGCGACGTTATCTGTTTGACACAGTGGTAGGTCTAATTGCCGTTTTCCTGCTGTTCCTGGTGGTGTTCATGGGGTTGCGAACCTTCATGGGTGATGGCCTGACCACAGATACACTGGACGCCGTTATTGTCGGCTACATCATGTGGATGTTTGCGCTGCTGGCGTACACCGGGAGCGCCAATGCCATTATTGATGAGGCCAAGCAGGGCACACTGGAGCAGCTGTTTATGGCGCCGGCGGGGATATGCCGGCTATTGATCGTGCGCATGGGAGCAGGCGTCATCACTGCCATTGTATTTAACTCAGTACTGCTGCTTCTGGCCATGCTTAGCACAGACCGCTGGTTGCAGATTCCCTATGGGCAAAGTCTGTTGCTCATCGTATTGGGTTTGCCGGCGGTACAGGGGCTGGGATTTGCTATCGCCGGCATTGCCCTGGTGCACAAGCGAGTGGAGGCAGTTTCCAGCATTATGCAGTTTGCGCTGATTGCCTTGGTCAGTTTACCGGCATACCCCTTCAATAGCATGTCCTTGCTTCCTTTCACTGCAGCGGCGAGCGGGGTCAACCAGCTTGTGACACAGCAGGCAGAACTGCCACTCGCGTGGTATGGGTTGATCTTTGTGACGTCACTGTTTTACCTGTTGCTCGGGGTGTTTACCTTTAAGCGGTTTGAGGCAAAAGCCAAGTCGCTGAATGTGCTGGGTCACTACTAAGGATTCGTGATACAAGGCTAATCCCGGAAATTGCTGTAAACGGGTTACGACTTTGAATGACTATCTGCACGTTACTGTTCGTCCATACACCCTTGAAGTTCGGAGCCTGAGCATTTACGCTGTTTATATGGTTGAGTAGCAACGAATAAATTCTCAGCCGTTTAAATCCATCAGGTAGTTAACATGGATTAACGCCATGGAAAGGAGGGACATTATGTGTACATCCATTCCGCTAAAATCACTGCTGGCAGCTTGTGTCACGGCCTTTGTTGCCGTGCCGGTATCCGCGCAGCCGGGAACCGGATCTATACTGGAGTACGAGGCACGCATGCATGCGGATGCGGACGAATATCTGTTTTTTGAAGACGACCGCAAACAGGTGGTGTCGTACAACCGTGAGCGCATTGTCAGGGTTTGTGCTGGAGATAGTGCGATAGTGACGCCTATGAGTATCGAATATGACGACAAAACAGCAACAGTTGCTCCGGGTGACTGTATGCGGGTCGAAGCGATGGAAGTCTATCTGGAGCCCGCCGAATCACTGGAACCCAATACCTTTCTAAGGGTTGAAGTTGATACCCTGAATTGAGCCTCAGTCTCAGTTTGCACTCGTTAATAGCACACCCCCGGGTCCCCGTTTAGATGCGGGGGCCTTTTTGATTATGGGCGTCACGTCACGTCACTGCCACAAATCCTTCACTCTCCTGTCGCATACATCCCCTACAGTTGCTTCCTCAGTCATCACTCTGCAAGGGAGCGGGTATGTATTCATCTACCAGAAAGTTAAAGAAAAAGGCGCTGGCAAGCTCGATCTTGCTGGCCCTGGGGCTAGGCATCGGCCTGTCTGCGCCTACATTTGCACAGGACATGACATCGGCCATTCGTGGCCGTATCAATGGTACGGACGGCTCCCCACAAGCCAACACTACCATTGTCATCGAAGACACCCGAACTGGCGCTACTCGTACGCTGCAGACCAATGAATCCGGTGCTTTTTATGCAACCAACCTGTCCGTCGGCGGACCTTACCGGGTGACTGCCAACGGTCGCACGGTAGTCATCGATTCGATTGCCCTGGGTGATATTTACAATGTTTCCATAGACATGAACACCGCGCCGGTTGAGGAGATCATGGTATTTGGTCGTTCCGGCAATATTGTTGATGTGGCGTCAGGGCCGGCCGCGACCTATTCGACATCCGACCTGGAGACATCTGTTGCCTTTGATCGCGACATCAAGGACGTATTCATTTACGACCCCCGTCTGAACCTGGATAGCGACTCAGCTATCAACTGTGTTGGCAAACACCCGCGATACAACAGTGTCAGCCTTGACGGCGTCAGTCAAAATGATCGCTTTGGCCTGAACAGCAACGGCTATTCAACGGCAACCGGCATGCCTTTCCCATTTGAAGCCGTATCCCAGGTCGCAGTTGAACTTGCGCCGTTTGATGTCACTTACGGCGGTTTTACTGCCTGCAACATCAACGCGGTAACCAAATCTGGTGGTAATGACTTTACCGGTACCGCGTTCTACGAATACAACAACCAGGATATGCGCGGCGATTCATTGACCGTGGACGGCGACGAATCGACGTTCAGCAGCCCGGACTTTAAAGAAGAGAAACGCGGTTTCAGCCTGGGTGGACCACTGGTTCGCGACCGGTTGTTTATTTTCGGCGCCTACGAAGAAACCGAGACGCCCGAATTTATCGCACAGGGTTTTGCCGGTTCCGGCAACGGTGTGGAACGCCCCTGGCTGAGCCAGTCTGACTTTAACCGTATCAGCGATATCGCCTCGAATCTGTATGCCTACGATGGCGGTGGCATGCCATCAGATGGCGCACAGACCGAAGAGAAATACATGCTGCGCATGGACTGGAATATCAGCGAACAGCATGATGCCACAGTCATCTATAACTATTACGATGGTATCGAAGACCGGGCGTCCGACTCGGACAGCAACGAATTTGAGTTTGCCAATCACTTCTACCGTAAAGGCTCTGAGTCCGAAACCGTGACTTTTAAGCTGTCGTCGCAGTGGAACAGTGCGCTGTCGACTGATCTGTTTATCAGCCGCAACACCATGGATGACTCCCAGGTCACCGTTGGTCCCCAGGATTTTGCTGAGATGCAGATCTATATGGGCAGCAACACTGTTTATCTGGGCGCCGACGATTCGCGGCAGGCCAACAGTCTGGCGACTGAGTCGGATTTCATGAAACTCACAGCAGAATACCTGTGGAATGACCATGTTATTACGGTCGGCTACGAGCGTGACGACCTGTTTGTGTTCAACCAGTTCCTGCAGCACGCTCGCGGTGGTGAATACCGGTTTGAAGACCTGTCTGCCAATAACCCGGCATCCTGCGATTCACTGACGGCTTTGGGCCGCCAGGCAGACCCGGCGTGTGGTCTGACCGGCATTGACCATTTTGAATTAGGTATCCCCACCGACATCTTTTACGGCAGCGGCGGCGGCACCAATAACCCGGATGACGCCGCGGCGAGCTTCAGTAATGTACTGAACACCGTGTATGTGCAGGACGAGTTCCGCCTGGATGACTACGCACTGACCCTGGTCGCCGGACTGCGCTATGACTGGTTCACCAGTGATGACCGTCCCAAGTTCAACCAGACTTTTACTGACCTTAATGGCGGTCTGCGAAACGATTCGAATGTAGACGGTCTGGATCTGTTGATGCCGCGTCTGGGCTTTACCTGGGAAGCAGCTGATGACCTGACGGTACGTGGCGGGCTGGGCCTGTATTCAGGTGGTAACCCGAACGTGTGGCTCTCCAATGCCTGGAGTAATGACGGTTTGTCCAATGTGCAGGTTCGCGACCGCAATAATGGCAACCTGTCGGTGCTGGGTGACTATGTGCTCAGCGGTAGCCAGCGTCCCGGTTATGACGTGCCGCAGGCCCTGAGAGATCAGGTGGCTGCCACTACCGCAGCCAGCGCGTCCAACAGCTTCCTGGTGCTGATTGACCCGAGCTACGAACAACCCTCCGAGTGGAAATTTGCCCTGGGCGCGACTTACCTGTTGCCCACTGGCACTACGCTGGAAGGTGACTACCTGTACTCGGTGGCCAACGATCCGGCGTTCTACGTTGATGTGGCGCAGGATGTCGTAAATACCACGACCGCCGGGCAACCGATTTACGCCAACGTGCGTGGCCAGAGCAATTACATGCTGACCAACTCCAGTGAATCGCCGAAGAGCCATTCACTGTCCCTGTTGGCGCGCCAGACCTATGACTGGGGTCTGGACTGGACCTTCGGTTATGCCTATACCCAGGCTGAAGATCTCAGCCCGATGACCTCGTCGGTGGCAGGCTCAAACTTCACCAACCTGGCCCTGTCGGATATCAACAATCCTTCAGCGGGCACGTCCAACTACGAAACGCCGCACCGCTTTACCGCCCGGGTCAGTTACGGTCGGGAGTTCCTGCCCGGCTACGAAACCCGTGCCACAGTGCAGTGGTTCCGGGCGAAAGGTCAGCCACAAAGTTATGTCATGAGCAGCCGCGGTCTGGAAGGCAGTAATAGCAGCAACCGTCGTCACCTGCTTTATGTCCCGGGTCCGAATGACCCCAACGTAGTAGTCGGTCCGAACTTTGATGTCGCTGCGTTCTCTGACTTTGTGGATGCCAACGGCCTGAGCCAGGGCTTCCAGACACGTAATGACTTTTACTCGCGCTGGACATCGCGGATGGATCTGCGTCTGGACCAGGAGCTGCCGGTATTCTTCAGCGGCGCCAATGCGCGCGTGTATGTTAAAGTCTATAACCTGCTGAATATGATCAACGATGAGTGGGGTCATCAGTATGATGCCCAGTTCTTCTCCCCGGATGTGGTCACTCAGTCACTCAACGATCAGGGTCAATACGTGTTTGAACGTTTCAACGCCAGAAGTGTCAGCGATCTGCAGGAGACCCAGTCTCTGTGGCAGGTACGTCTGGGTATTCAGTTTGAGTTCTGAACTGATGACCTGCTTGCGCAGCCTTTGGCACACCCGGATGCAAATCCGGGTGTTTGCCATGGTGCTGGTAATCTGCACGGCTATGGTCTCGCTGCCAACATCGGCGACGGCTGCCGACCAGCCTGATAACCAGCCCATCACGCTGTTGATTGGCATTGATGGATTGCGCTGGGACATCATCGACCGGCACCCGGCCCCAACACTGAACCGATTGGCAGAGCAGGGGGTGCGGGCGCAGGGTCTGATCCCGGTATTGCCATCCAAAACGTTCCCCAATTTTTATGCCATTGCCACCGGCCTGTATCCGGAAAACAATGGCGTCATGGACAATACCACTTACGCCCCCGAGCTCGATACGACGTTTCGCATGAGTGACCAGAACGATGCGCGCTGGTTTCAGGGTGAGCCCATCTGGGTGACTGCAGAGCAGCAGGGCGTGCGCGCAGCAACCATGTTCTGGGTAGGGTCGGCAGCGCCGGTTGCGGATACGCCCCCCAGCTACTGGCGCCAGTTTGATGGCAACGTGTCCAACGACGAGCGCGTACAGCAGGTGCTGGACTGGCTGGATTTGCCTGAGTCGCAGCGACCGGGTTTTATCAGCCTGTATTTTGAAGCCGTCGATTCTGCCAGCCATGATGCCGGGGTAGACAGTGCCGAGGAGCGCCAGGTATTGGCGGAGGTCGATACAGTTGTAGCCCATCTATTGAAGGGCCTGGAGGCGCGTGAGCTGCTGCCGCAGATGAACATCGTAATCGTGGGTGATCATGGCATGACGGATCTGTCTGGCGATCGCATTATTTATCTCGACGACTACGTTGACTTTTCCCACTTGCATAGCCCCCAGCTCAGCGGCGAACGGCAGGGCAATGCAGTATTTGCTGCGTTTTACGGCGACGATATCGCCGTTGAGGAGGTATATCAGGCCTTGGCTTTGGCGCATCCGCGGATGCGTGTATATCGCAAGTCCCAGTTCCCTGACTGGTTTCGTCTGTCGCATCCGCAGCGGGCGCCTGATCTGATTATCTTGCCAGACAACGGCTGGCTGGTATCAAAACGCGATATCGAATTCCGCGGACCTCGGGCGACGCACGGTTTTTCACCGCAGCATCGTGACATGCACGCCGGGCTTATCGTCTCGGGTCCGGCTTTCCGACAAGGCGTGACCGTTGAACCTCTACACGTGGTGGATATTTATGGCATCCTCACTCGCACGCTGGGTATCGTCCCGGCCCGCAACGATGGCAGCCCCCGCCGTATCGAGCCACTGTTCCGCCCGGATTGACCGGGGTCTGGTTACTATTACATGGCGGGGCAGGCTGGTGCCTTTCCTTGTATTCCCGTCACAGGGTTGTTACAACAAACAAACCTGGATACAAGGAGAACTCCATGGAATCGAAGACAGAGAAGAAAGTACGTCGACGGCGCGGCAACATTGGCATCGCTGTCGGGGTGGGCTTGAGTACCGGTCTGGGTTTCGGACTGGTGCTCGGCAGTGTGGTTTACGGCGCCTCAGTCGGCGTAGTTGTTGCCATCGCGTTGTGGGCCGCCGGTGTTGGCGCCCGAAAGGAGGTGGCACGCCAGGAAGGGCATTGATGATCCGGATCATGCGCAGGAATTGCACAACAGGCCAAATTAGGATTATTGTGTACTCCACGCTATTGACTGAGTATCGAACTCGGAGTGATCTGATATGAGACGTATTTTGCTATTGTTATCGTTGGTCCTTTCACCTCTCGTCGCTTTTGCTGCACCACAAGGCTGGGCCCCGCTGCTGACCCCCGAGCAGCTGTCTGCCTTTCTGGACAGCGAAGCAGATGTCCGTGTAGTACATCTGACCGGCAGCTACGACGAAGGTCATATTCCCGGTGCTGTGTCTGCGCCCTACGGGCAATTTCGTGGGCCGGAAGACAATGCCGGCCAACTGCCCGCCTTGCCAGAGCTGACGCGTATCGTGCAGGGACTGGGCATTGCCGCTGACACCCCGGTGGTACTGGTACATGAGGGCAGCGGCGCCGTCGACATGGGCGCCTCGACTCGCGTGTACTGGACGCTGAAATCGCTCGGTGTTGATACTCTGGCCATCCTCAACGGCGGGTTTACTGCGTGGCAGTCGGCGGGATTGCCGGTCAGTAACGAACCTGTGATGGTCAGCGCGTCGGACTTTCAACCGCAATGGAGCGACCAGTATCGAGTGACCACAGAGCAAATGGAAGACCTGGTTGACAGTGGTGTTGCGCAAATTGTTGACGCTCGTCCACAACCGTATTTTACCGGAGAACAGGCTTCAGCAGCCCGCGCCGGGACCTTGCCGGGCGCCACTAACCTGAGCTTTGCCGAGATGTTCGATGGCAATCGCATGAAGACGGGGAACGAACTGAGCGCCATGCTGGACAGCGCCGTTGCCAGGGATGCCGATCTGACAGTGACTTTCTGCAATACCGGCCACCTGGGCTCTATCGACTGGTTTGCCCTCAGCGAGTTGGGTGGGTATGACAATACCCGATTGTACGCCGAGAGCATCACCGAGTGGGCGATGGATCCTGAGCGACCCATGGCGAACGAACCGGCCGGCAACTGAATCTTTCACGTGTTGAGCAAATAGCGGAACATTGATCCGGATCATGTTGCAGGACGAGTGCAGAGGTAAGATGCAGGTCAGGTAAATGCTGGCAAACGTAGGTGCCGCGATTCGTGGCAATCTGGAGGAACTTCGCATGCGTTCTATCAAGACGACAATGCTCACGATCGCCGCTGTTGCAACATTGACAGCCTGTTCCAGCGACTCTGGCTCAAATGCTGAACAGGTTCGCTTGCCTATTAGCCTGAATGAAGTCATGGTCGCCCTTGTTAATCATGCCGCCGACCCTATCTGGCGTGCTGACTGGGATCAACCTCAAACCGACGCCGAATGGCGAGAAGTCGAGCGCCTGGCTTATCAGATCCAAGTGGGAGGGGCCCTGCTGCAATTCCCGGGCACCGGGCCCCTGGACGATGAATGGGTTGCGGATCCGGCCTGGAACCAATACGCGCAACAGATGAGTGAGGCCGGCCGCCGAGCCGTCAGTTCCGCTCGTTCTCGTGACCAGACCCTGATTAGACGCGCGGGTGACGAACTGGTGGAAAGCTGTGAGGCTTGTCACATGGCATTCAAACCTGATTTGCCGACGATGGATATGTTTGGTGAGCTTTCTCAGCTACCACCGGTGTCTGTCCAATAACAGCAGGTTGATTTTGTTACATGGATTTTAAGGATTACTACAAGATTCTGGGCGTCGGGCTGATGCCGACCTGAAGGCGATCAAGACTGCCTACCGCAAACTTGCGCGTAAATACCACCCGGATGTGAGTGCCGAAACCGATGCTGCCGAGCGCTTCAAGGAAGTGGCCGAAGCCTACGAAGTTCTCGGTGATGAAAAAAAACGCGCCGAGTATGATGAAATCCGCAAATACGGCGGGCGCCAACGCAGCGCGGGTGCGGGCGGGTTCGGTGGCGCCGGTGGTTTCAGTGGCACCCGGGATGGCAGTTTCCAGGAAGAGGATTTTTCGGATTTCTTCTCGTCGATTTTTGGCCAACGTGCCTCGGGCTTTGGCGACACCGGTGGGTTCCGTAGCCGGGGCCGGGATATCGAGGTGGAAATGCCGATTTTTCTGGAAGACACGCTCGCGGAAGAATCCAAGCAGATTAAATACAATTTGCCGCATTATGACGCGCACGGCCAACGACTGGAAGACGTCACCAAGACGCTGAAAATCAAAATACCCAAAGGGGTGGCGGACGGCGAACGTATTCGTCTGAAAGGGCAGGGTGCCCCCGGCCTGGGCGACGGACCTTCGGGTGATCTTTACCTGAGAGTGCGATTGGTGCCGCATCCGCTGTTTGACGTTGAAGCCCATAATCTGCTCACGACAGTGTCGCTGGCGCCCTGGGAAGCGGCCTTGGGCGCAAAAATTGCGGTACCGACACTACAGGGTAAAATTCAGCTGACAATTCCACCCAACAGCCAATCCGGTCAGCGCCTGCGTATCAAGGGTCGGGGACTGCCGATGAAGTCCGGCAACGGTGACCTGTTCGCGGTGCTGAAAGTGGTCATGCCGCCTGCAACCAACGATGCGACCAAAAAGCTTTGGCAGCAACTGGCGGAACAGCAGGCCGATTTTAATCCCCGCAAACAAACGTAACTTATTCGGGGTCCAGGCAACGACTGGAGTTGATTCACATGGACATTCATATCACCTTGCAGGAAGTCTGCAGCCACACAGGTCTGAGCCGGGAGACGGTGATCGACATTGTCGATCATGGCATCGTCGAACCTCAGGGAGAGGCGCCGGAGCAGTGGCTGTTTGATGATCAGTGTCTTTGCATTGTGCAGCGTGCCCGGCGTCTGCATCAGGATCTGGAATTGAATTGGCAGGGCATCGCGCTGGTCATAGAGTTACTGGAGCAGCGGGATCGCCTCATAAGCGAAAATGAAGCCTTGCTGCGGCGGCTGCAGCGTTTTGATTCACATCAGCCCTGACAGGGTCAGCGAGGATGAAAAGTCACTCGCACCTGCGTGCCCCTGCCTTGTTCACTTTGCAGATCAATCTGCCAGCTTAAACGTTCGCACAGACGCCGCACGAGATTCAGCCCCAGTCCGTTTCCCCGTTCTTTGGTGCTGAAACTATGCTCAAATACACGTTCCATATTATCGTCGGCAATGCCTTCACCGTTATCGCTGATCTCAATAGCTTCCGATTTAATGTGCACCGTGATGTGACCATTGATGGTGTGCTCTACCGCATTGCGCAGCAGGTTGCTGATCACGATCTGGACCAGGCTTTCGGATTCGTTCAGTTGCAACGGTGCTTCAGTCACAACAGTCACGTGCGTGTTGCGCTCCTCAAGCTGAGGTCGCAGCTCATCTATCAGATGCGCCACCAGCGGCTGTACCGGTGTTGGCGAGGAGGGCTGCAGCGGCCGCGCTTCTTCCCTGGACAACAGCAGGCTGACCTCAATAAAGCCCAGCATGTCATGACATGCACGCTTGATTCGATTGATTGCACGACCCGCCGCCGCGTCACCCTGGCTCAATGATGATTGTGATTCCAGTACTTCAACCGCACCGACCACCACCGACAATGGTGTGCGCAACTCATGACTGGCAGCCGTGGTGAAATATTTCTCGCGTGAGACAAACCCATCCAATCGCTCCAGGTAGGCATCAAACGCCTGCGCAATACGACCAACTTCGTTGCCCGTAAATTCAGCACTGAGACGAATACCGCGCTGCTGAGGCTGAATACCGGAAATGCGCTCTGTCAGTTGTCGCAGTGGCGCCAACACTGCTGCTGAGGCTTTGAGCGCAGAGATCATGGTGACCGCCAACACCAGTACAACTCCCAGTACCATTAACAATAAGACCCAGTGCTCCTGATTTTCCCACTCGGTGATGTCATAGGTCAGCACTGCCGGGTATCCGCTTTGGTCACTTACCTGAACCTGATAGTAACTATCGTCCACCCTGACGCTATGGTGAGAGCCAGGCGGAAGCTGCGCAAATGCGACAGGCATTGTCGTCAGGGCGTGGCCGGTATAGAGCTGCCAATCCGGCAGCAGTCGCATGTCAAGCGAGCCCGGGCCCTCTGACACCGCCATCATCAGTTGCAATTGCTCCTCAGCCATATGACCAAAGGCGACGGCTTCCAGACGGACCTTGATTTCCCAGATGGCGACGACAAAAACACTGCTGATGAGCGTGACCAGAACCACTATTGCCAGGATCAATCTCGCTCTCAAACTGAGCGCACTGTCCGGAGTAGTCGTATCGGTGATATGCATGGTGACTATTTCCTGGAGTCTGCAGATTCGGACAATCGGTAGCCGGTGCCGTGTACAGTATGAAGAAGTTTGTCTGTAAAGGGTTTGTCTATCACATTGCGCAATGCATAGATGTGCGTTCTGAGAATATCCTTGTCAGGAGGATTGTCACCCCAGACTTCATGCTCAAGTTCGGACCGGGTCACGACCCGATGCGAATTGCGCATCAGCACTTCCAACAGTCTGCGCTGGATAGGATTCAGATCCAGCACAACGCCTTCGCGCTCGGCGCGCAGAGTGCCAGGGTCAAATTGTAATGGTCCCAGATTCACGGTGCCTGATGTGCTCTGACGTTCATGACGGTTGACCAGTGCTTTAAGCCGGGCCTCCAGCTCCCTGATGGAAAATGGTTTGATCAGGTAGTCATCTGCACCCGCGGCGAATCCCAATAGCTTGTCATCGATCTGGTCGCGTGCGGTCAGCATCAGGATTGGCGTAACTGTTCCGCCACGCTCTCGCAACGAACGGCACACTGACAAACCATCGATACCAGGAAGCATGATGTCCAGGACAATGACATCGTAAGTGTTGGTGATGGCCAATTGCAGACCGCCGTGCCCGGTGGCGGCAAAATCGAGAGTGTGGCCCAGAGGCTCAAGATAGTCGGCAATGTTTTCCGCGATATCGCGATTATCCTCAACGATCAGTATTCTCATCTGTGCGGTCCTGATATTTGCATAGACACATTCTGCCACGGAAGTTGCGAAAAATTTGTCAATTCTTTTGGCGGTAATGAAGCCCTTTGGGCTGGCTTCTTGATCTGGATCATTGAAATGGCCCATTGATCAGCTGGTCGACAAAATTTCGACATTTGCCTGCGTACACTACCGCCATGACCTTATCCAAACTGTAAGGAGTGATTGTGTGAAACACTCTGTTCTGTCAGCAAAACGGCTGACATCCTGCATTGCTGCTGTGCTGACTTTAGCGATTAATACCCAGGCCATGGGGATTGATCACGAACCCCTTGCCCGCAGCGAACAGCTGGATGCACGGACAGTTATGCAGTCCGCACTGGACGCCGCGCCGGAAAAAGCTCTGGCAGCGTCTGCTGCTGACCAGGCAACGGCATACCGCACCCTGGGGCAGCGCTGGATCGTGGGTGCACCCTCGCTTGAAGCCACTGTCATTAACGACTCCCTGCTCAGTGATGTTGGCCAGCGTGAACTGGAAGCCGGCCTGCAGCTGCAGCTATGGCGCCCTGGTGAGCGGCGCGATGCAGTGCAGCGCGGATCTGCCTACAACCAACGCACGCAGGCCTGGCAGTCATGGTATCAGCTGATGATTGCCGGTCGCGTGCGTGAGTCACTGGCGGAACTGGAACAGGCGGATCTGGTCATGGCAAGTGCGGTCATGGCGCAACAGGATGCCAGTCGCCTGCTGGACATGACCCGGCGATTGCAACAGGCAGGCAGTGCCGCTGAAATGGACGTGTTACAGGTCGAAAGCCTGCTGCTGGCAGCGGACAAGCAGGTTCTGGACGCCGAGGCAATGGTTGTGGACGCCGAGCGCGAATATCAGATATTGACCGGCGGGCTGACGATGCGACCTGCGCAGGCGCACCGGGAGCAACAGAATGGCGCTGAGGAGATCAGCAGCAGTCATCCGCTGATACGGTTACTGCAAGCAGATCTACAGATCAGTGAGGCTGCCATTTTGAACGCCGAGCGACAGGCCAGAGGCAGCCCATCCGTGCAAGTTGGTGTGCGCCGCGAGCGAGGTGCGTTTGCTCAGCCTTATGTCGAGAGTATGGGGGTCAGTGTTTCCATTCCGCTAAACAGCAAACGCGTTGTTAGCGCCAGCACCAGCGATGCCCGTTCAAGCCGCACCGAGGTGGAGGTAGCTTTGATGCGACAGATGCGCGACCTCACGCAACAACTGCATGAGGTTGAGCATCAACTCCACACGCTGGAGCAGACCTTGCCATTAAGTGAGCGCGAGCGTGACCTGAGCCAGCGGCAGATGCAGATGGCGGAAACAGCGTTTGCCAATGGTGAAGTGGACATGACTTACGTGATTCGCGCCATGCAACAGGCACGTAGTGCCGACTCAGAATTCAACCAGCTTCAGCAACAACAACAACATCTGATCTCCCAATATAACCAGATAATCGGAGTCCTGCCATGAAAGCAGCATCCAATCGCCTGCTGAATATCTGTTCAGCCTTGGTGTTAATGGCCAGCGCGACCACACTATCCGCTCAGGAGGTGATTCCGTTGTCGGACAGTGAAATACGTGAGCTGGCGATAGTGTTCGCGCCCGCCAGCCCCGTCGGGAATACTGATGGTGAGCGGGTGCCGGCCACGGTAATAGCTTCCCCTGATGCCAGCAACACTCTGCACAGCTGGTTTGAAGGCGTCCTGGACCAATGGCACGTGGCACCCGGAGACAGGGTTGAGGCAGGCACACGAATTGCCACCTTACGTAGCGAAGAGTTGCTGACAACTCATCAAGAGTTGCTCGGGGCGACGATCGCCCGGGAACATGCCGAAGCGACGCTGAGCCGGGATCAGAATCTGTTTGATGCTGGCATCATTGCTGCCGCCCGGCTGGATTCGAGTCACCGACAACACCAGCAGGCAATGGTTACTGTGTCTTCAATCAGACAACGCCTGCTTGGCGCTGGTATTGCCGCAGAAGACATGGACATGGTAATCCGCAACCAGCAGGCGACAGGCATCTATAGTTTGCGCGCCGATCAGCCCGGTGAGGTTGTCCGTCGTCTTGTGCAAGTGGGCGACTATATTGCAGACGGAAGCGCCGTTGCCATCATTACTAATGATGATCTGCCCTGGTTGCGCGCTGATGTGCCTGCCTATCTGGCAGGTGAGCTGAGTACGGGACAAAGCTTGCGCGTCGTTGAACGGGGAGCTGAACTGACACTGCGCCAGATTGATCGGCAGATTGATCCACAATCTCAGACAATCAGTGTACTGGCGCAGTTTGCGGGCGCCAGCACCTGGCTGCCGGGCCAGACACTGACGCTGATTTTGCCGCCAGCAACGGCCGGTGTCCGTATCCCGTCCAGTGCGGTGGTATTTAACGGCGCAGACACGACCGTTTATGTTCGACGCCCGGAGGGAGTAGAGGCACGCACACTTGCGTTGCAGACAATCGGACGCAATTATCTCGCCGCCAGTGGTATCAATGCAGGGGAAGAGATCGTGATACAGGGTGCAGCGGTGCTGAAAGGCATCCAGCTGGGGCTGGGGGGGACTGAATAATGTTGTCCCAACTGGTTCAACTGTCGCTGAGTCAACGCCTGTTGACAGGTTTGTTGGCGCTTCTGGTGGCGGGCTTTGGCATGAACGCCTTGTTGCAACTGCCTATCGATGCGTTTCCCGATATCTCTCCAACCCAGGTCAAGATCATTATCAAGGCGCCCGGTATGACACCGGAAGAAGTCGAGGCCTTGATTACACAACCGGTGGAGGTGGAGCTGCTGGGTATTCCCCGTAAAACCATACTACGTTCCATATCCAAGTATGCGCTGAGTTCAATCACACTGGACTTTGAGGAAGGCACTGACATTTACTGGGCACGCCAGCAGGTGGCAGAACGTCTGAACAACGTCTGGGGCGATCTTCCCGGGGATATCAGCGGTGGTCTGGCCCCGATGAGTACGCCGTTGGGCGACATGTTCATGTTCACCGTGGAAAGCGACACGATGACACTGGAAGAAAAACGGTTTCTGGTGGACTGGACCATACGGCCGGCGCTGCGCACGGTGCCCGGTGTGGCCGATGTCAATGCGCTGGGCGGCTATGTGCGCACTTACGAAGTGATACCTGATCCGGCCGCCATGGCAAGACAGAGCGTCAGCCATGAAGAGTTGATCGCGGCATTGCAGACCAGCAACAAAAACGACGGTGCCGGTCGGGTTGATCAAGGCGAAGAGGCACTGCTGGTGCGAGTGTCAGGCGCCATCGGCAGTCTGCAGGACATTCGCGATATCCGGGTAACCGGCAGTGATGGTCAGCCGGTGCCCTTATCTCAAATTGCGACAGTGACCAGTGGCACTATGGAACGATATGGCTCGGTGACAGCTGACGGTACGGGCGAAGCGGTGCAGGCGCTGGTGATCGGCATGACGGGCGCCAATGCGAGGGACGTGGTAAACGGCGCCAAGGCAAAGATGGCAGAAATTGAAGCGACGCTGCCTGAAGGCACACACTTTGATGTGTTTTATGATCGCAGTATCCTGATCGCTGGTGCAGTGAATACCGTTACCAAGGCTCTGCTGGAAGCGGTTGCGTTGGTGGTTATCCTGCTGGTGCTGTTCCTGGGCAATATTCGCGCTGCAGTGACCGCTGCGATGATCCTGCCGTTCTCGGCATTGGTCACTTTTCTGCTGATGAACAGTGTTTCCATGACCGCCAACCTGATGAGTCTGGGTGGTCTGGTGATCGCCATCGGTATCCTGGTTGACTCTGCCATTGTGGTAGTAGAAAACATTGTCGCTACCATGAGTCATCATGGCGGCCAGAACCGGCTGCCAAGGTTACATGTGATTTTTCGCGCGGTGAAATCTGTTGCGGTGCCTGTTACCTCCGGCATCCTGATCATTATCATTGTATTTCTCCCGCTGTTGTCACTTGAGGGGCTGGAAGGCAAGCTGTTCGGGCCGGTGACCATGACCATTGTGTTTGCCCTGATCGCTTCCCTGGTATTGTCGTTAACGGTTATTCCCGTGGTAGCCTCGTACCTGATAACGAAGGCTGAACACGATGAACCATGGCTGGCCAGAAACCTGTTACGCGTTTATACGCCGCTGCTGACAAAAGCACTGGCCAAACCAATCTATGTGATAGGACTTGCCACTGTTTTGCTGGTTGCAACCGTTGCCATCTTCCCCCTGGTCGGCAAAACTTTTATGCCGACTATGGATGAGGGTGACATGATCATCCAGCTGGAAATGATTCCATCAATAAACCTGGAGACGTCTACAAGACTGGTGATCGAGGTGGAAAAGGCCTTGCTGGCCGAAATTCCGGAAATTCAGCGCCTGGTATCACGCACCGGTTCGGATGAGATCGGCATGGACCCGATGGGACTCAACGAAGTCGATATGTTTCTGCATCTTAAACCTGTCAGTGAATGGGAGGCCGGTTCCAAGGAAGAACTGGAAGAGAACCTGCGCACCGTCATGGACCGGTATCGTGGTATCAATTATGGCTTCACCATGCCCATCGATATGCGGGTTTCGGAAATGCTGACCGGATCACGCGGTGATGTTGCCATCAAACTTTTTGGAACAGATCTGGATGCGCTGAACCTGTATGCTCAACGCATATCTGACACGGTTGAGGGGATTCCTGGTGCTATTGATACCACGGCCACCCTGAACGAAGGCGCACAGTATCTGCAGATCACCGTTGACCGCATCCGTGCCGGCGAACTGGGACTGGACGCCGATCAGTTGCAGCGCCGTCTGCGCGCTCAGATTGAAGGGCTCGATGTCGGTACTGTGATTGAAGATGGCGCCCGGGTACCACTGATGATTCGCTTCGACAAGATCGCTGGCGATGGAGATGCAGCCATGCGCAACAATCTGATCAGCTTGCCGGGCGGGGGGTTTGTGCCGCTCTCCAGCGTTGCCACGATCGCCCGTGTAGAAGGGCCAGTCACCATCAACCGCGAGGACGGGCAACGCTTTGCCGTGATACGCACAAATGTGGAAGGACGCGACCTGGTGGGGTTTGTTGATGAGGCGCGGCAGGTGATAGCTCAACAACTAGAGTTGCCCGAGGGTTACACCCTGGAATGGGGCGGTGAATTTGAAAATCAGCAACGCGCCGCTGCTCGGCTGGCGCTCGTGGTACCTGTGGCACTGTTGATGATTGCACTGGTGTTGTTCATGACGTTTCACTCGATCAAGCAGGCCGTTATCATTCTGTCCAATATTCCGTTCGCCATGACCGGTGGTCTGCTGGCCTTGTGGCTGACCGGAGAGTTCCTGTCAGTGCCGGCCTCAGTGGGGTTCATCGCCTTGTTGGGCATCGCTGTGCTCAATGGGGTGGTGATGATGTCGCATTTTAATCATCTGGCAGATAAAGGCATGCCGGCGGCTGAGGTTGCGTTTGAAGGGGCATTGCGGCGATTGCGTCCGGTCATGATGACGGCATCGATCTGTGCAATCGGCCTGGTTCCACTGTTGCTGGCAACAGGTCCCGGCTCGGAAATTCAGAAGCCTTTGGCGATTGTGGTGATCGGCGGTCTGATCAGTTCCACCTTGCTGACCTTGTTTCTTTTGCCGATTGTCTATCGGCACTTCCACAACACTGACAAGAACATGGCGGTTGCAGGAGAGCCCGTATGAATACTTTGCTGATATTGAATATTCCACCGGCACTGGAGGATGATATGGTTGACTATCTGCTGGCGCTGGAAGAGGTGAGGGGCTTCACATCATTCGCCGCACAAGGCCACGGTGGCGGTGAACAGCTGACCGTGACCGAGCAGGTCAGCGGTCGCCGTCAACGGGTTCAGTTCGAGATCATTGTTGATGAGACGCTTGTTGGGCCGATAGTCGCCGGGCTGTCAGCCAGCGTGGGCAAAGACATTGCTTACTGGCAGCTGCCGGTCAGTGGCATTGGTCACACTTGAGTGTGTGATCTGGGTACCCAGCCGGGCGGCCACGTGAGCCAGGCTGGTGACGTCAACCGGCATGGCGTAGCTGGTCGGGCAATTAAACGGTCGGTAAGTACTGGGGCTGGTGTAAGTGAAGAGCCCCAGTACAGGCGTCCGTGTGCTGCCCGCCAGATGCATGATGCCACCATCGCACGCGACAAATGTATTGGTCGCGCTGATCACTGATGCCAGCTGCCTGACATCAGGTGAGCTGAAACGCCCATGTTTATCTGACGGCGGCAGAATTCCTTGCATACCCGGGGCCACTATTTCCAGGAAATTCAGATTGGGGACAGTATCGGACAGGATTTCAAACAGGCTATGCCACCAAGTAAAAGGCAAGTGCTTGGCGCCCGTAGCTCTAGGATAGAAGCCCAGTATTGGTGAGCCTGGCGCAGTGTCGGGAAAAAATTGCTGTATTTGTTGTTGCCCCCAGGCCATTTCGGTTGGTGCCAAAGAAAGACTCATGGTTGGGTAGTCGGTTGTGTCAATCAACTGCATCGTTTGTCGAAACAGATAAACAGGGTATTGCGCCATGTGACGTGGTGCTTGCGCAAACGACACACCAGCCACAGATGCGTTTCGAGGTTTGCTATCGCTGATGAATCCGGCACGTATTGGTGCCCGAGAAAGTTGAGTATACAGTCTTGATGAACGTGAGCGGGGGCAGGGGTCGAGCGCCAGGTCATAACCTTTGGCAATCTCTTTTAACTTTTTAAGGAACCGCAGGGGGTGACGTGCGCCGTGTCTGGGCAACTGAATAATAGAGTCCACGTTGTCAAAGCCGCAAAAAATTCGGTCTGAATCCTGACAGGCGGTAAGGATATCTACCCGAGCATCGGGCAGTCTTTGCTGTAACTCTCTGATCAATGGCGTTAACATCAGGGTATTGCCCAAGCGAACGTTGGGGCGACTGATAAGTACTTTCAGGATTGGGAACATGGTTGGGGGCCTATCTTGAGTGGATGATATATCCCCTCAAGATAGGCCCCCAAGCTTAAGCTACCGTTAAGTGCTGTTTTTATATTTCCCTAATCAGGCATGAAGTGCAATCCTCAAAGATCAAGTGTGAAGGGTGTCAATCGTTTGATGGTTTTCGCAGGATCTTTTTGCCGGTAATCATGGCAGAGGCGATGCCGTTGCGATGACGCACTTCGTCAAAAACGACGGCTGCTACATGCAGGATAATTGCAGCGAGCATAAACCAGAAAATAAGTTTGTGTATCGCGATAAAGGGTTCTCGGAACTGCCGCATCGCAGCATAGCCCTCAGGGTCCAGCAACTCCTTGCTACCTGGAACCAGGCCAATCAATTGGCTGTGATCCTCGCCTGCACCGGTGGCCCACTCGGCAAATTCATGACCAAACGGAGGGAAGTACAGGTCAGTGCCCGCGAGAACGAGACCAGTGCACATCTGGCCCACGAGCAGAACATAGAATGCCAACAGCATCAGGCGCGCAGCCGGGTTGTGTCCGCGGTACTCAGGAGGCTGATCGCTACGCAAGCCCGTGAACCAGCCTTTCAGATCGCCTACGTAACCACGTCCAAACGGCAGAACCGATCCCCAGCGTGAGAAGCGACCGCCTATAAACCCCCACACCAGACGCCAGATCAAATTGAAGGCAAATACGTATCCAACATAGGCATGCATGATTTTCAGGGTGATTTTGCCGTCGCCGCCTATGCCCAACGAGTCCGCATACAGGATGGCTGAACCTATTATCATCAGTGCCAGGACACACAGGACATTAACCCAGTGAAAGATTCTGATCGAGCGGTCCCAGACCTTTACTTCGTATAATTTTTCGTCGCCTGTCATATTATTTACTTCCTCTATTTTTAGCCGGCAAAGTTTGCCTGGATTTTACGTCGATCTCATGAAATTCGTGTAACGGGAAGCACACACGTACTTGCAGGCCCCCCAGATAGCTGATGCCCAGGGCCAGGTCACCTTGGTGTCGCTCTACGATGCGCTTGGCGATGGACAACCCAAGTCCTGTACCATGGGTGTCGCCGCTGGAAAAAAAGCGTTCGACCAGTAGTTCCCGGTCTTCGTCTGATACGCCCGCACCGGAATCATCGACGCACAAGCACCAGTTCTCACCATGGACTTTGATGCTTACAATAATTCTTGTTCCTTCAGTTGTGTGAGTAATGGCGTTGCCGACCAGATTTTGTAGCAGGGTTTTGAACGCCCCCGGCTCGAATAGCTGATTGCACAGACCGTGCGTTGGCTCCTCTACTTCGAGTGACTGATGCTTTTGCAGAGCTAGCGGCATAATGGCTGACAAGGCGCTGCGGGTTTCTTCCGGTACATTGAGCGCGACTTTATTGGCGACTGCGGAGTCTGAGAGTCGGGCTAATTCCAGCATCTGAGACACCAGCCTTGTTGTGCGCTCGACTGCTTGTTGAAGCTGTTCAAGTGACTCGTCCTTTTGCTCAGCGCTAATTTCGTTCCTGGCATTGTCCAGATGCACTTTCATTACCGCCAAAGGGGTACGCAGTTCATGTGCGGCGTCAGCAATAAAACGTTGTTCGCGCGCCAGAAGTTGTTTGACCTGAAATAAGAGTCGGTTGATGGCAGCCTGCATGGGCGCCACTTCCTGAGGCAGGTCGGGCTCAGTGATGGGCACCAGACTGTCAGGGTCACGAGAGCGAATCTGTTGTGCCAGTCGGTCCAGCGGCTTGAGTCCGGAGCCAATGGCTGCCCACACCAGTAGCAACATTAGCGGGATGCCGACAAGATCAGGCACTATGGTACCTAACACAATTCTGCTGACGGTCTCACCACGAATATCATTGCGCTCGCCTACCCAGATAGATAAGCCAGAATCAGGCAGTGTCAGAACGTAAGTACGCCACTCATTGTCTGGCTGTACAAGTGTTGCAAAACCGGGCGACCAGTCAATCAGCGAAAACTCCGGTGCTGAAAACGAGCCGGCGGTAAGTTTTCCATCGGCATCTTTTACCCAATAGGCAACCTTGGCTTCATACGGGTGACCAATTGCCGGGTGATCCGCAGTCGATTCCACAAGCATTCTTGCCAGTACATCATGGTCAAGCTGAGCCATGGGCTCACTGAGCAGACCTGCGAGTACGCGGGCGCTCTGCGCCAGTTGCGCATCAAACAACTCTTCCACTTCATGGGCTGCATCGAGGTAGCTGAACAGGCCGAGCATGACTGAGCCTAGTACCAGTAACCCCATGACTCTGACAATGATCCGTTTACGAATTGAGGTCATGCTTTACTCTCAATCATGTAACCCACCCCTCGCAGCGTTCTGATGAGCTCTGGATACAGCTTCTTTCTCAGATAATGGATATGAACTTCCAGGGTATTGCTGTCCACTTCGTCAGACCAGCCATATAGTGACTGTTCGAGCTGGTCTCGCGTGAGTACCCTGTCTGGTTGTGATAAAAGCTCGTGCAGCAATACATATTCTTTGCGGGACAGAGCGACAATTTTGTCCAGGTAGCTGACCTGCTGATTTCCTGGGTTCAGGGTAACGCCTCGCAATTCGATCGTGGGTGCTGCACGTCCAGCACTGCGTCGCAACAAAGCACGCAAGCGTGCCTTAAGTTCGTCGGTATCAAAGGGTTTGATCATATAGTCATCGGCGCCGGCATCCAGACCTGCTATGCGATCGCGGACACCGTCCCGGGATGTGAGAATCAACACAGGGATTTGCTGACGGCGATCCCGCAAGGCGCGCAATACGGTCAGACCGTCCATTTTCGGCAGCCCGAGATCGAGTATGACCAAATCAAAGTGTTCGCTGCTGATCGCGTGCAGCGCACTTTGTCCGTCGTGCAGCCAATCCATTGTGTATGATTCAGAGCGCAGCGCGGTCAATATTCCCTTGGCCAGAGACTCGTGATCCTCTACCAGCAATACGCGCATGGTTGTGCTCCTGTACGGTTCACATTTGCGACATCAATGTCTCAATGTCGAGCCGTCGTCCGCGATCGGCCAATTCGCGTCCTGGTCTGGGTGGTGCCGCAAGGGCTTTCTGCAGACTTGCGCGCGCCTCGTCATAACGCTGCTGATTAAATAGATAATCACCCATAAAGTAGTTGCTGTCGATACCATTCGGGTTTATTTCCAATGCCTGGCGCAGCAGCTTTTCGGCTTCCTTTTTGTTGCCGAATGCAACAGGCCAGGACGGTACCTGATAGTACAACGCTCCCAGGCTGGTGTATGCGGACCCCTGCAATGCCATTGGGTCCAGTTCTAGCGCCGTTTCGAGTTGCCGACGTGCTTCTTTGACTCGTGATAGCGCGCCCAGACCGCCGTCAACGCCTGCCCAGCTACTCAGGATGATGCCGTACCAGATGCGTATTTCGGGGCTGTCAGGATTTTCCGCAACCAACTTTTCAGCATCCGCTGCCAATGCCTCAAAAGCCTCAGATTGGCGATCTTTGGTTGTCTGATAGTTGACGATAGCCCAATCCGACTGCAACTTCTGATAGTCAGCAGCTGACGCAGCACTGGTAAAGCCAATGACAATCATCAGGCTCAATAGCAATAGAGTTTTCATCAGGGTTTCTCCACGGGTGTATTTGCAAATTGACGAATTGTGGACAACTGCTTGCGCAAAGATCGACTGACCAATTGCGGCAATAATCCATTCAAGCGAATAAAAAGCCTTTCAGGGTAACCCAGGTGGACTTCTGACATGTCATTCTCCAGTGATGTAATCAGACAGCGAGCCACCGTTTCTGGTGAATCCATCCTTACGCCCAGCGCGGCATTCATCTCTTCAACCGCACGACTATTCATCCCCGTTCGGGTGGCGCGTGGGGCAAGATAGAGAACGCCGACACGGGTATCTGCCAGTTCCCGGCGTAGCGCCTCGGAAAAACCACGCAATGCGAACTTGGTAGCGCAATAGCTGGCAAAACCGGGGTAGCCGATGGCACCGAAGGTTGAGCCCATCACCACGACGCAAGACTCTGATGCCTTTTTTAGCAGAGGTAGCAGGGATTTGGTCATCAATAGTGTGGCGGTCAGGTTAACATTGATCATGTCGCAGATCTGTTCGTCATCCTGATCCTCGAAAAGAGCGAAATCATTTACCCCAGCGGCATTGATCAACAGGTTAAAACCGGTTGTGTGCTGCATTAGCTGGGTCAGATGTCGACGATCGTCCGGGATCCCAAGATCAGCGGCGATCGTCACGATAGAGGCTCCATAGCGCTTGTCGAGTTCAGCCAGCGCAGCGGTATCTCGCCCGACTGCGGTCACGCTGGCGCCTGTCGCAACCAGTTGCGCCAGTATGGCTTGCCCCATGCCACCTGTTGCGCCGGTCAGCAGCACCACGCTATCCTGCAAGCGCATAATTTTCCCCAGAGACCGGCAACGACCTGAACATTTGCGCGTATAACGTGTAGACCACCTTGGCGGTGTCAATGACACAGGCCTTGTCATCGTCATTATCCAGACTGTTGACCAGCTTCTCATAGAATTTCATGTGCTCCTGGTCGAGGGCGCCATGTGAGCTCAAATAGCTGAAGGCGGTGTGAGGTAGGTTGAGGCTCGTCTGCAGGGTATTGGCTGCGCTGGTGGCCAGTTCAACGCTGGTACCTTCAAGGACAAATATCATGCCCAGCATGGAGACAGGATTCAGTCTGTTGATACGATCATACATGGTGCTGACCATCAATTCCGTTGCCAATGCCGGTCGGCCGTTGCGTACTGCCTCCGAATCCTCGCCGCAAGCCTTGATATCGTTCAGTATCCATTCCTGATGACCATACTCTTCTTCAATGTATTCAGCCATGGCTCCTCGTAGCCATTCCAGTCGGGCTGGTAATCTGGCTCCGCATGCCATCAGTAAGGGCACGGTATGACTGACATGGTGAAAAGCCTGTTCCAGAAAAGCGGTGTAACTGCTGATGTCCACTGTGCCATGCAAGGCGCCCTGAATTAGCGGGGAGCTGAAGAGATAATGTTTTTCGGTGGCGGTTGCCTGTCGTAATTCATCATAGAACGTCATGTGTACTCCAGTCTGAATTGTGCGGTTGAAAAATTTGTTGATACCGGGCAAATATTTGTTCCCGGCGCAGACGACCATTGAGCGTCAGTTGGCCATTTTGTGAGGTAAACGGTTCTTTGGCGCGCTGCCATAAGCCCACCTGTGCATACGCAGGCAAGGTGTTGTTGACTCTGTCCACTGCGCACTGCACCGCATCGTCATTGTCGGTCGTCGGCACCAGAATGGCGGTATTGACCGGCATGGCTTCACCGTAAAGAAATGCCTGACTTATTTCCGGCTGGCTGCACAGTTCAGCTTCTACCCACTCGGGGCTGACATTACGCCCGAACGCGGTAATAAACTGGTGTTTCTTGCGGCCGCTGATGTACACAAAACCATCTCTGACAAAACCAAGATCGCCGGTTGGCCAGGGCAGTTCGGGATTGTGTGGGCTATCCAGATAGCCCAATACAGCCGCCCCTTGAACCAGTATCTCGCCATCCTCGGCAACAGTGACGTTCAGGTGAGGCAGTGGTTTGCCCACGCTACCGGACTGATGTTGCGAGGGGCTGTTCAGACAAACCACCGAGGCGCATTCCGACAGGCCATAGCCTTCATAAACAGGCCAGGCAAGCTCATCTATTCGGTCCAGCAATCGCTGCGACACGCGGCCGCCGCCGACGGCGATGAATCGATACGACGCTGGCAACTGAAAGCCATGAGACTGTGCCTGCAGCAGTCCCTCCAGTAGTTGCGGCACCAGAATCATACTGTTGGCCTGGCTGTCTGCAATCGCCTGCAGAAGAGCCTGCTGGTCAGCAGCAGCGCTGGAAAGGGCGTTGATATTGCGAACGCATACGGTGGCTCCTGAAAGGAAGGCCGACCAGACGCCAAGGTTTTCCAATAGAACTGCCAGCGGCAACAGCGTCAGATAGCGATTCAGTGACTGGTCTGCCGTTATCTCTGCCAGCGCCTGCGCTACCGTCAGCATGGCTGAGGCTGACAGGCAAACACCTTTAGGGGTGCCTGTTGTTCCTGATGTAAATGTTATTTTGGCCGTGTTTGCGGGTATGCTGGTTGGGCCAACGCTGCGCTGCCAGCCGCACATGCCCGCAGTAAAGCCAAGTTCGTT
>CAJXPR010000001.1 GCA_913058135.1 uncultured Gammaproteobacteria bacterium | reverse complement strand
GAGATTTCTGCCTGTCTCGTGGGCTCGGAGATGTGTATAAGAGACAGTATCAGAACTAAGTTGGATGAAGAAAAACCTTCACCCAAACAAAATTGTTTCTGTTAGTGAAAAAATCGAAGTTAAAGTTCTTGATGTTGATATGGATAAACGCCGCATCAGCTTAAGCCTACGTCAAACAACTGAAAACCCTTGGGATGTTCTTAACGATAAATTCAAAGTTGGCGACATTGTTGAAGGCGAAGTCAAAAGCATCACAGAATTTGGTGTCTTCGTCAGCATGTTGGATAACGTTGATGGCATGGTTCACATTTCAGACCTTTCTTGGGAAAAAAGTGGCGACGAAGCCTTGAAATCAATCAGCAAGGGCGATGTTGTTAAAGCAAAAATCCTTGAAATTGATTCTGAAAATGAACGTATTGCCCTTGGTATCAAACAACTAAGTAATGATCCATTCGATGGCGCCATTGGTGACTTGAAACCAGGCAGCATCGCAACATGTGTAATTACCCAAGTTTTGGACAATGGAATCGAAGTTTCTATCAATGATGACTTGAAAGGATTTATCCGCAAGCCAGAATTGTCCAGAGATCGTTCTGAACAACGTCCTGATCGTTTTGCCGCTGGTGAAAAAGTTGATGCACAAGTACTTTCAATTGATCGTAAAACACGCAAAATTATGTTGTCAATTAAAGCAGGTGAGCTTTCTGAAGAACGCGCAGCCATGAAAGAATTTGGATCTTCTGACAGTGGGGCAAGCCTTGGCGACATCCTTGGTGCATCCCTTGACTTAGCAAAAGTTAAGCAAGCTGCAGCAAAAAAAGCAGCGCCTAAAAAAGCCGTTGCCAAAAAAGCACCAGCTAAAAAGGCAGCCGCCAAAAAGGCTCCAGCCAAGCGCAAGAAAGCCGCAACCAGCGCGCCGGCACCTGCACTAGCCTGACCCCAAAAAGAAACCGTGCCGGTCAGCTGACCGGCACGGTTTTCCTTTGCAGATGGTCGATTTAAGATTCCCTCGCGGTTACTCAGATGATGACAACGTTATTGGCTATCGATACCGCAGCTGATATTTGCTCCGTTGCCATTAGCCGGGGAGATACGCTCCGTCACCGGGCCAGTCCGGGTGTTCGTAAACACGCAGCCGATGTCTTGCCGATAATACAATCACTTCTCGACGATACCAATGTGACGCTCGCGGACATTGACGCAATTGTCATGGTCAGTGGCCCAGGCTCCTTTACCGGTTTGAGAATTGGAAGCGCTGTTGCTCAAGGCTTGTCCTTCGGTGCCGACATTCCCGTTATCCGCATTTCTTCGCTGATGATGCTGGCACGCGCCGCTTTTTTAGCCAGCAGCCACAACCCTGGCACTGAATGTGTCTTTTATACCTGTATGCACGCTCGTGAAGATGAATACTACTTTGCCGTCTACCTCGATGATGGTATTTCCTTGCCCTCTGTCCTGGTTCCCGATCAGATCGGTGATGCAGCGTCGATTCTGGACAGCCTGGCTTCCGGCAACAATGCATCCCGGCGAATTTTTTGTGCAGGCAGCGGCTGGTTGCAACCCGCCCTGCGGAATACTACTCAGGAAGTAGCAGCCCCGGTCCGATTTACCGACGTCGCCGGTAATGCGATCACGTTGTGTGACCTTGGCAAGTATGCGCTGGCTGCCGGTCAAATTGACACAGCAGAGCAGGCATTACCGGTCTATCTCAAGGAAGACATGTCCTACCGGAAATCCTGATGACCACTCTTGCCATCCAGTACGAGCCCGGAAACGCCGCCAGTGAGGCACTTGCGCAACGGCTGAACCTGCCTTTGATCAGGTCAATCGGGCAACACCAAGGCCTGTTGCTGTCATACCAACATAACAGGCTGACGCTGAGTCAGCCGATGGCTCGGGATGCCGGCTCTGTCAGCGTTGATTTCTGTGACAGCAGGCTGACCTTCCGCCTTGCCCAGGCGCTGTCACGCGAAGCCGTGGTCAAGGCAGTGGGTGGCTGCGTGCCGAAAACTCTGCTTACGGAATCTGCGCCACGCCTGATAGATGCAACGGCCGGCCTGGGACAGGATGCTTTCATACTGGCGGCGGCGGGCTGGGAAGTCACAATGCTCGAACAGTCTCCGGTCATTCATGCATTGCTTGAGGATGGCCTGCAACGCGCGCGTATTGCGGCTTCCGCACCGCAACATCAACGCTTCCTGCAAAAAATACTGCCGCGCCTGCACTTGCTTGCACCCGGCGACAGTCTCGCCGTGTTGCCAACCCTGCCGCGAGCCTCGGTAATCTACCTCGACCCTATGTTTCCAGCCCGGGAAAAGGCGGCACGAGTGAAGAAAAACAGGTTCTTGTTGCAGTATCTGCACGGCGATCAGGGTGCAGGTGACGGCCTGTTACCGCTTGCGTTATCACTGGCAGCCAAAGTTGTCGTCAAACGGCCCAGACTTGCCAGACCCTTGGAGGAACTGCAGCCAGCTGCCAGTCTGACGGGAAAAACCAGTCGCTTCGATATCTATGTCGGCCATCCTGACCAATCAACTGCCTAGCAGGCGTCGGATAATCCCCTCGTACATTAGCGACAGGTCATCCAGGTCTGTTATCCGCACATGTTCATCGACCTTGTGGATAGTGGCGTTGCACGGACCGAGCTCGACAACCTCCGCGCCGGTTGGCGCGATAAACCGGCCGTCGGAGGTGCCACCGGCAGTGGATACGTGTGTGCTGACACCGTTGACGGCATGCACACTGTCCCTGACCGCCTGAATCAGACGTTCGCTGCGAGTCAGAAAGGGGAGTCCAGACAGCTTCCATTCCAGGTCATAATCGATCCCATGCCCGTCCAGGATCGCTTCCGTTCGCTTACGAATGTCGGTCTCACCAAGTTCGGTTGAAAACCGGAAATTGAATGCGGCGGTCAGCTCGCCAGGAATAACATTGTCTGCGCCGGTGCCGGACCTGATATTGGAAATCTGAAACGTGGTAGGTGGGAATGCTTCATTACCCTCGTCCCAGATTTCGCGTGCCAGCGCATCCAAAGGCAGCATCGCCTGATGGATGGGATTCCTGGCCAGATGCGGGTATGCCACGTGCCCCTGCACACCACGTACCGTCAACAGCCCGTGAAGTGAACCGCGGCGACCTATTTTGACCACATCGCCCAGGGTTTCGGTGCTGCTCGGCTCACCGACGATACACCAGTTGATCTTTTCGTTGCGGGCTTCCAGCGCATCAATGACCTTGCGGGTGCCGTTGGTGGCCGCGCCTTCCTCGTCACCGGTGATTAGAAAGGCAATCGACCCCTCCGGCTGACGCTGTTCCGACTTGCAGGAGGCAACAAAGTTTTCACACGCTGTCACCATCGCCGCGAGACTGCCTTTCATATCCGCAGCACCACGGGCATACAACAGGCCATCGCGCAGCGTAGGTGTGAAGGGGGGGGATTGCCAGTTTTCCTCCGGGCCAGTGGGTACAACATCTGTGTGGCCGGCGAAACACAGCACCGGGCCTGAATCGCCCAGGCGCGCCCAGAAATTATTGACCTCGCCGAAACGCATCACCTCGCACCTGAAACCCAATGCCTCGAGCCGATCGATCAGTAGCTGGTTGCAGCCTTTGTCATCAGGGGTGACCGATGGTATCCGCAACAACTGCACGGCAAGCCTGGCGGTGGGTGACAGTTGCTGTTCGTCAAAATTCTGGCTCATGTGTTCTGGCTCTTGTAGATGGGCACGGTTCAGTTGTTCGAATGCAATTCGGCATTAAGTGCGATGCGGGTTTTGTTGCTTTTACATTCAACTGCCCCGGTTTGCGAATTGCGTCGGAACAACAGGTCGTTCTTACCCGACAGTGATTTTGCCTTGACTAGTTCCACCAGATTGTTTTCGTTGTCCAGCAGACTGACTTTGGTGCCGCCTGTCACATACAGGCCCGCCTCTACAATGCAGCGATCGCCGAGCGCGATACCGATACCGGCGTTGGCACCAATGAGACAGTCACGACCGACTGAAATGATCGCGGTGCCGCCTCCGGACAGGGTGCCCATGGTAGAGCAACCGCCGCCCAGATCGCTGCCTTCGCCGACCATGACACCTGCGGAGATGCGACCTTCAATCATAGCGGTGCCTTCGGTGCCGGCATTAAAATTGATGAACCCTTCATGCATGACGGTGGTGCCCTCACCAACATAGGCCCCCAGCCTGACACGGGCTGTATCTGCGATACGCACACCGGCCGGTACAACATAGTTGGTCATTTTGGGGAATTTATCGACGGACATGACGTCAAGCAGCTGACCCTGCGCACGGGCCAGCAGTTGCCGGGCGGGCAAATCCTCCAGTGCTATCGCCCCCTGATTGGTCCAGGCGATATTGCGCAATATGCCGAATGCACCCTGCAGATTCAAGGCATGAGGCCTGGCCAGGCGATGCGAAAGGAGCTGCAGCTTCAAGTATACTTCTGCCACGCTGGCCGGAGCGATATCGTCGGCGATAAAGGTAGCGACAACAGTCTGGCTACTGGCCGCCAGGGTTTCAACAATGGCGGCCACTGTGGGATCGGTCTTGATGGCGGGAGCGCTTTGCAAAGCCTGCAGTTGTGCAGGTGTTAGCGTGACAATCTGATTGCCGCCAGTGTAGCCACACTGATGAGCCAGATCAGAGATAAAGTCCGGGGCAGGATTCAGTATCGGTTGCGGGTAGTAAACTTCGATGACTTCCTGTCGGGCATCGGTGGTTGCGATACCCAGCCCGAAACTGTGCAATTGCGGTGTGCTCATAAGTGACAATGTCTCCATGGAATATTCTGATACATATAGTCCGGTTGGCCCAGTGCTAACCCGACAAGTTTGTCAGTTCTTCATAACCCAGCGCCCAGCCCTTTGTGCCACTGCTGACAACCGGACGCTTGATAAGCGCAGGGTAGGCCTGTATCAAGGCTACCGTTGCTGCAGGATCGGCGATACGGGCCTGCTGGTCGGCAGGCAGCTGTCGCCAGGTGGTTCCCCGTTTGTTGATCAGCCGTTCACTGCCGAAAACGGCCAGCAACTCGGCGGCCAGAGCATGATCAATTCCGTGTTTGCGGTAATCATGCAAAGACCATTCAATGTTCTGTGAATCCAGCCATTTTCCGGATTTACGCATGCTGTCGCAATTGCTGATACCATAAAGTGTAATCATTGCATCAGGCCGCCAATTCCTGTGACAGCGCTTTTTGCAAACGCTCTATCTGTTCCGGGTCAGTGATGGCCTGGTCGTGAGCATCAGCGATAAAGAACAGATCCTCTACGCGCTCGCCCAGTGTGGCAATGCGAGCATTGAGCAACTGTATGTCCTGTTCCGCAAACACCTTGCCGATCGCCGCCAGAATCCCCGGCTTGTCGATACAATTGAGTTCCAGTGTCGACCAGGGCTGTCCCTCTTTGTTGATAATGTCCATTTCCACCTGTTGTCCGAAATGCTGGAGTTTGCGTGACGCCCGTTTTTTGGAAACGCGCAGGTGTGCAGATGGCTCGGCCAGGTATTGCCGAAGCACTTTCTTGATTTCATCAATACGGCGCGGATTGTCGCCGATTGAAGTGCCGTCACTTTGCAGCACCGAATAGGTGTTCATGCAATAGTTTTTACTGGAAGTAAAGATACGCGCGTCCTGAATGTTGAGGCCCAGTTGCTCCATGGCCGCAGCACTGCTGGCAAACAGGTGGTTCCGGTTCACCGTATAAATGAAAATATGGGTGGCGCCTTCTGCCAGTGTGTCAGTGGTGTCCTGTACCAGTACCAGCGTTTCATCTGCCGATTTTGATGCCTTGTGACGAGCTATGGACTCGGTATGCCAGACGATATTGGCCGCCGACTCGCGTACAAAGTACTCGTCGTCCGTGTTCTCCCATATCGCCAGCACATCTGCATCTGCAATGCCCTTGGCGTGGAGTTTCTCCAACGCACTTTCCTGTTTGTCCTTGATCCTGTCGGCACGGTCGATGGGGTTTTCCAGGCCCCGCCGCAAGGCCTTTTTGGTGTTCAGGTACAGCTGTCGCAGCAGCGACGCTCGCCAGGCGTTCCACAAGGTCGGATTGGTGGCATTGATATCGGCGACGGTCAGGGCGTAAAGATAGTCCAGGTGGAGTTTGTCACCGACTTCCAGGGCAAAGTCGTGGATAACTTCCGGGTCCGATATATCCTTGCGCTGTGCGGTCATCGACATCAGCAGATGTTTGCCAATAAGCCACGATACCAGTTTGGCATCCCAGGCGCTCAGATGGTGACGCTGGCAGAACAGCCTTGCATCCTCCATACCCAGTGTCGAGTGATCGCCACCCCGGCCTTTGGCAATATCGTGATACAGGCCGGCAATATACAACAGTTCGATTTTTGGCAATTTGTCGACGATATGCGCTGCAATCGGAAAATTTTCCTCTGCCTCCGGCAACCGGAAGCGTCGCATATTTTCCACTACCTGCAGTGTGTGCGCGTCGACCGTGTATATGTGGAACAGATCATGTTGCATTTTTCCGGTGATGGCACCGAATTCGGGCAGATACCGTCCCAGCACACCGTAGCGGGCCATACGACGCAACTGCGAGGTCAGGTCATGCGGTGAGCGCAGCAACTCCATAAACAGCGAGGTGTTACGAATATCATGCCGGAACTGATCATCGATCAGCGATCGGTTTTCCCGAATCTGGCGAATGGTGGAGGCACGTACACCCTTGATTTCAGGGTTTTGAGCCATCAGTACAAAAATTTCCATTAACGCAAACGGGAAGCGCTTGAACACGTCACCAGTGCGCACTTCAATATATCGGTTACGAACCTGGAACCGGTTATTGATCTCGGTAACTTCAACTTTTTCACCGGCGCGCAGAATGGCTTCGTCAAACAGCTGCAGCAACATATCGTTGAGCTCGCGCAGAGTCGCGACCACCCGGTAATATTCCTGCATCAGCTTTTCTACAGCCAGGCTCTTGTCGTCATCGCGATAACCAAACATGGCGGCGAGTTCTCGCTGTTTGTCAAACAGCAGCCGATCTTCCTTGCGCCCCGCGAGCAAATGCAGGCCATACCGCAACTTCCACAGCAGCTTCTCACCCTTGATCAACTGCTCGTATTCTGAGGGCAGCAGGAACCCCAGTTTGACCAGGTCAGCCAGGTTATTGGCGTCGTAGTGACGCTTGGCAATCCAGCCTATGGTCTGAATGTCACGAAGTCCACCGGGGGATGTCTTAACGTTGGGTTCCAGAGCGTAGTCGATATCATAATATTTGTTGTGCCGGGCAATCTGTTCGTCACGTTTGGCCGTGAAAAATTCGCGTGCCGGCCACACATCATCGGCCTGGGTGACCTGAATCATCTCCTCGCGCAGACAGTCCGGGTCATGAGGTGGCCCCACAATGGTGCGTGACTCCATCAGACTGGTGGTCACGGTAATGTCCTTGACCGCCTCATCGCGACACTGGGCGATGGTGCGCACGCTCTGGCCGATCTCCAGATTAATATCCCAAAGGAAGGCAAAAAAGCCACTGAGCGCATCGCGATTGGCAGCAGCCTGGTCATCACGCATCAGAAACAATAGATCAATATCCGAATGCGGATGCAGTTCACCGCGACCATAACCGCCTACCGCCAGCAAACTCAGATGATCGGCATTGACCCAGTCAAACTGTGTCCAGGCACGCTGCAGTATCTGGTCCATGAACCAGGCGCGACCAAGCACCAGCGTCCTGATATCGGCCCCGGCACGGTAACGCGTATCCAGCTCCTGCTGCGCATGGGCAAGCGCATCCTTGAAGACCTGAACCGCAGACTCGCCGGTTTGCAGCCGTTGCGCAAACGCCTCCGGATCGAACAATTGTGCATCTGCCAGGGTGTCGACATCGACCGGTCTGATTTCACTCATCGTTTACTACCTCGGGGAACTGGTTGATGTCTCGCTGTCGCCGCCTGGCTCAGAATGATTCATCAGGGCGTCGGGTCAACACCTCGACGCCAGCAGAAGTAACCGCCAGGGTATGTTCCCACTGCGCTGACAGGCGCCGATCGCGGGTAGTAACGGTCCAGCCATCGGCCTTGGACAATTTGGTGTGACGTTCCCCAAGGTTAATCATGGGCTCAATGGTGAACGTCATGCCTTCTTCCAGCTTCAGGCCGGTACCGGGCTTGCCGTAATGCAGGACCTGAGGGTCTTCATGAAACACTCGGCCGATACCATGGCCACAGTATTCGCGTACGACGGAGTAATTGTTGGCTTCGGCGTGAGTCTGGATGATGTGCCCGATGTCACCCAGTTGAGCGCCGGGGCGAACGATTTCAATGGCCTTGTACAGACATTCCTGGGTGACTTTGACCAGACGCTTCGCGTGCGGTGCGACATCACCGACAAAAAACATCTTGCTGGTGTCTCCGTGAAAACCATCTTTGATGACGGTGATGTCGATATTCAGAATATCGCCGTTTTTCAGAATCTTGGCGTCGCTGGGTATGCCGTGACAGACCACCTGGTTCAGGGAGGTGCAAATCGATTTCGGGAAGCCGTTGTAGTTCAGCGGCGCCGGAATGGCCTGTTGCACATTTACGATGTAATCGTGGCAGATGCGATCCAGTTCGCCGGTACTGATACCGGGTTTGACGTGCGGTCCGATCATCTCCAGCACATCCGCGGCCAGACGACCTGCAATGCGCATTTTCTCTATCTCGTCGGGGGATTTCAGGCTGACAGGCATGACGGTCTCTCTAAGATGGAACAGGCAGAGCGCGTATTGTAAGAGCTATGCAGTGCCAGAGCAAACCGGCACCGCGTTTGGCTGTGTCGGACCCCGCCGTGAAGTTGCGGGCCAGAAATGCTAGCATGTATCAACTCCAGTATAGGCATTTCCTGACAGGAGCAACAAATGAAAAAAGATACAAGTAAAGGTTACGTAGCATTATTGGGTTGGAGTCTGGCAGCCGTGGAAGCGGCAGAGGGCTTTGACCGGCGCTATGTCGTGGTCGCGCCTGACTGGGCTCAGGAGTACTGTGACAAACACGGCATCCCCTATATTCCGTGGAACTTCGAGCGTCTCAATGATCGCTCCATGGAGATAGCGCAATTGCTGCAGGAGAAGGGCGTTGATGTGGCCATTCCCCTGTTTGAAGAAACTGTCGAATGGGCGGGCGCCATTAACGCCGTGCTGATGGATAATCCCCGCCTGTTCGGGCAATCCATCCTGTTCCGCGACAAATCCCTGATGAAGCGACGTGCCCAGCTAGGCGGTATCCGTGTCGGTATCTTCGAGGAGGCCCACGAAAAGGATGATGTCGTACGCTTCCTGAAGCGGGTCAACCAGACTTTGCTGAAACTGGACGGCGACCCCAACGACCCGATTCACCTGAAGGCATTCGACAAGGCCGGTTGTCTGGGCCACCGCGTGGTACGTACTCCGGACGATGTTTACGCGATCCCGGATGAAGAATTTCCGATATTGATGGAAAGCCATCTGGACGGCTGGGAGTTCGCCGTCGAGGCCTGGATTCACGATGGCAAAATCAGGTTTCTGAACATTTCCGAATATGTCACGCTGGGCTACTCGGTATTTGTGCCGGCAACGCCGGATCTGGAAAAATACCGCCCGCAAATCGTCCAGCAGGTCGAAAAACTGATCAAGACCTTTGATATCCAGTTCGGTTTTGTACATCCGGAATACTTTGTCACCAGTGATAACGAGATGTACTTTGGCGAGGTCGCTTACCGGCCCCCGGGCTTCAAGGTGTTTGAACTGCTGGAACGGGTCTACGGTTTTAACGCCTACCAGGCCTTGATCGTGTCTTTTGACCCCAAGACCACGGAAGAAGAAATAACCGCATTTTTCCCCCGCGAAATTGACGATGCCAAATGTCATGCCGGCTGCTTTGGTGTCTATCCTCGCCGTCGGGTGGTCAGCCGCATGGAGCTGCCCGAGGAGACCGAGGATCACCCATATTTCGAGTCGCACGAGCTGACCCAGCCGCTGGAAGAGACGGTCACCAAGCGTACAGCGTTCGGGACCCACTGGGGGCTGATCTATTTCACCGGTGATGATCCGTACAAGATGCGCGATCTGCTGAAAAAACAGGAAGAACTGGATTTTTATGTCTGACACGCAACTGGCAGGTTTGCTGCCGCGCATGGATGAATCGTTGCAGGTGCTGGCGGATACGCCGGCACTGAGCAAAACCCTGAAGATACGCCGCGTGCTCGATACTGCGCGGCGTATTCTTATGCAGCCCGGAGGTTGCGAGGCACTGGAGCAACGTGCCCAGAAAATCGACGCCAGCGGTGTGTTCCTGGGCACTGACTGGGAGACTCCGGAAATACTCGTCGCGTCACTGACCCGCCACGCATTTCAGACCCGTGATCCTGACGTGCTGGTGCTGGAAGCGCTGAGTGAACTGAGATTGCTGGCCATCGCACGCAGCGATTATGTGCGTGCGTCGATATCATCGGTACAGGCACATCACTTTCTGACGCAGGTACTCGCCCTGAATCTGGAACTGATGTTTCAGGGAGTCAGTGAGTCACAGCGCACCGCGCAGGGACGGGCCGCTGTTATTCCCGACTACCTGCTACGCCACCTGGCCGAACGTATTGGTTATGAACATATCATTGACAGCCTTATCGAGGAGATCTGGCGGGTGCTGAAACAAAGACCGATTCAGGTGGATACGGTCAAGCAGATGATTACCCAGATAGCCGTCTGTCAGGTGAATCCCGATATAGAATTTCGCAGCAGCGGGCAGGGGGCCGACCGGCTGGTCAGCGCTCTGTTCGGTCCGACCGAAGCCAGTCGCGAAGATCCGGGCCTGGATACTTACCTGGAGCGCCTTAAGCGCATGGACCAGGGCGCCCTGCAGTCAGAGGCCACTGGCATGGCCAGAGCCATGCACGATACCGGACTGGTCTCCGCCTATCATGTGATGCTGCTCAGACATCTGTGCGCCTGTGACGACTTTGCCCATCTGGTACACGATGCCATGGGACTGTCCAGCACCGGCCGTGAGTGCCTGATGTGTTATCGGCCCCTGGTGACCGAACTGATCGAGCAGGCGATTCACGTAGAAACGGCGCAGGCGCTTTATGGCCTGACGCTGATGCTGGAGCGTGGCATCCTGTATCAGTCACCCGTCGCGCCTGCCTTGTGGCGTCAGCTGTCACTGGCACTCAACCCGGTCGCGCAGGACCGACTGAACCTGGCTTACGGTGACGCGCAACCGCCACGCGTTCGCCTCCTGGAGGGCGTACTGTGTATGCTGGGCCTGCCGCTGGGTGTGGGACAGGGCAACAACCCCACCTGCCAGTCTGCCAGGGCGCTATCAATGTGGGCCTACAATGATCCGGACTATCTGCTGCAAATGGTGGTTTGGGCCGCGCGTGATGATGAAATTGTGATGCACTTTGAAGGCCAGCCCATCTCGTCCCGACACAGTCAGGCCGGGCTGGCTTCGGGACTGGTCCTGGATCTGGATCCGGTGTCGCTGCTGGTGGTACCTCACCTGGACCGCATCTACGCGGAAATGGGCCGCCGCTGCGTCGGTCGCGATGAAGATCCGCATCGCTGGATTAATCCGGAGTTCCATGGCTGGTGGACCGGCCGTGGCTTCCGGATTGCCGTTGACATCGCCACCGGGCAATTGCAAAGGTTTGACGAATTCCTGCGCTATTTTTACGCCTCATACCATCCATTTTTTAATGACAATCAGCCCGTCATTCATCCGCAACCGGCAGGTATCGCGGTGACTGATACAGCCGGCCGCTTTATCGGCTGGCATGCCATCACCATACAACGTGTGGGGTTGGATCCGGAGCAGGTGATGCGGGTGTATTTTTATAACCCGAACAATGACAGCGGCCAGGACTGGGGACATGGGGTCGTGGTCAGTACCGCAGGCAGGGGAGAACGCTTTGGTGAGGCATCTTTGCCATTCGAACAGTTTGCTTCGCGGCTGTACATTTTCCATTACGATCCGCTGGAACCGGGCAATACGGAAGCGGTAGAACAGTCTCTGCTCGACGGAATCAAGGCCGACGCACATCAAAGCTGGGCAGCCGCACGAATCCCGCAAACTGACATCATTGTGTGAGCGACCTGGTGTATCATGGCACCCGGGAAATGGCTGCCCCCGGATCGCGGTAGCCAGCAGGCATAATGGACGGAACAGGTGGGGCTGAAACAGCTTGGGGGACGGCCAGACGCAGCGCGCGAACAAATCATGGCCTGGCTGGCTCTGGCAATTACGGCCGTGGCGCTGCTGATGCCGGGGCCGGTCGTCGCCACGATACTGTCGCTCGCCGAGCCTGCACTGGAGGCAGTGCGCCACTGGCAAAACAGCTGGTGGCCCTGGCCAGCCACCAACGCAGGCGACAGTAACCTGGCCGTGGACAAGATCATCCACCTGATGCTGTTTGCCATGTGTGCGATACTGGCGCTCAAGGCATGGCACACCACCTTAAAAACATGGTCTATTATACTGTTATTGCTTGTGTTTGCCGGTTTTACCGAAATCGTACAATATCTTGTTCCCGGTCGCAGCATGAGCCTTGGGGACATGCTCGCTGACACGCTCGGCATTCTGGTCGGCGCACTGATTTTCCGAGGACTTCCATGAAAATTCTGATAACAGGGACGGCCGGATTTATCGGCTCGCATCTGGCACTGCGGTTACTTGCCCGGGGCAATGAAGTGGTCGGTCTGGACAGCATTAATGATTATTATGACCCAAAGGTCAAGTATGGTCGCCTTGCAAAGGCCGGTATCACGTCAGCCGACATCCCGTTCAATACCTTGTTGCAATCGGAAACAATGTCCGGCTATCGGTTTGTTCGTATGCAACTTGAAGATGCCGGCGCGATTGAAGCACTGTTCAAGGCAGAACGCTTTGATGCAGTGTGCAATCTGGCAGCACAGGCTGGCGTGCGCTACTCCCTGGAAAACCCGCGTGCCTATGTCGACGCCAACATCGTAGGGTTTCTCAATATTCTCGAGGCCTGTCGTCATCACGGGGTCAGCAATCTTTGCTACGCATCCAGCTCTTCCGTGTACGGTCTCAACGAAAGCCTGCCATTCTCCACTCACGACAATGTCGACCATCCGATCAGTCTTTATGCTGCCAGTAAAAAATCCAATGAACTGATGGCCCATACCTATGCCCATCTGTTCGGCATCCGCACCACCGGCCTGCGGTTTTTCACTGTGTATGGCCCATGGGGACGCCCGGACATGGCCCTGTTTCTGTTCACCAAAGCGGCGCTGGCAGGAGAGCCGATCGAGGTGTTCAACAATGGCAACATGCTGCGTGATTTCACCTATATTGATGACATTGTCGAAGGCCTGGTGCGTGTTATTGACAATCCGGCGCGCGTCAATGCTGACTGGAATCCGGCACAACCTGATCCGGGGTCTTCCTCAGCGCCGTACAGGGTTTACAATATCGGCAACAACAACCCGGTAAAGCTGATGGATTTTATTGACGCCATCGAAAAAGCAATAGGCAAACCCATTAATAAAACCATGCTGCCCTTGCAAGCCGGTGATGTTCCCGCCACTTTTGCCGATGTTGATGACCTGGTCGAGGACATGGACTATAAACCGGCGACGCCTGTCCAGCAGGGCATTGACAATTTTGTCCGCTGGTACCGCGATTTTTTTAACGTCTGAAGGAGAACCTTATGATTACTCTGCACCATTTACGCATCGGGCGTTCGATCTTTACAGTCTGGCTGCTGGAAGAACTGGGCGTTGACTATGAACTGAAAGTCTACCATCGCGATCCAAAGACCATGCGCGCCCTGGATGATCTGAAGCAGATTCATCCACTGGGCAAGTCACCGGTTATCGAAGATGACGGCCTGATTGTCTCCGAGTCAGGGGCCATTACTTCCTATTTGCTGGAAAAATTTGATCTGGACAACCGGTTTTCCCCGCCGCGCTCGGACCTCAAACAGTGGGGGACGTTCACCCGCTGGCTGCACTATCCCGAGGGGTCGGTTTTCACACCTTTGCTGATCCGTATGTTGCTGATGCGCAGCGGCCAGCCACACGAGTTTTTACAAGGGTTCAGCGACAAGGAGATTGCCCTGCACATGAACCACATTGCCACCCAACTGGGGGACAATGAATTCATACTGGGTGACACGTTTAGTGCCGCCGATATCGGCATCAGCTACATGATATCGATGGCCAAGCGTCTCGGCGTCTCGGCGCAGTATCCGACACTTGAGGCCTATCTCGGCCGCAACCAGAATCGGCCAGCGTGGATTTCCGCGATCGAGCGCGCAGTTGAATAAGATATCGACTACCGATTTTGCATCGCTGCAGCTCAAACCTGAACTGTTCGCCAATCTGGCATCGCTCGGCTACGAGCAAATGACGCCAATACAAACCCTGAGTCTGCCGGCAGTTCTGGCCGGACGTGATGTCATCGGGCAAGGTAAAACCGGCTCTGGCAAGACCGCTGCGTTCGGACTTGGTCTGTTGCAGAAGCTGGATGTCAAACGCTTCCGTATCCAGACCCTGGTACTGTGCCCGACTCGCGAGCTGGCCGACCAGGTGGCAGGGGAAATACGCAAGCTTGGCCGCGGCCTGCACAATGTCAAAGTGCTTACCTTATGCGGTGGCGCGCCAATCGGCCCACAGATCGGCTCCCTGGAGCATGGTGCACATATCGTGGTTGGCACACCGGGCCGCATCGAAGATCATTTGCGCAAGGGCACACTGAAGCTGGAAGATGTAGACACGCTGATACTCGATGAAGCTGACCGCATGCTGGAAATGGGTTTTCAGGACTCTCTTGAAGCTATCGTGGCGCGTATTCCTGCCGCCCGTCAGACCCTGTTGTTCAGCGCCACATTCGCCGAAGACATACAACGCATCGCCAAGGGCATGATGCGCGACCCGGTGATGGTTGAGGTGAAAGCGGATGAGGATATTTCGAGTATCGAGCAGCATTTCCATAAAGTGAGCGCCGACATGGACCGGCTGACGGCCCTGCGGTTGTTGTTGCAGCAGATCCGGCCCGAGTCGGCACTTGTCTTCTGCTCCACCAAACGTGATGTCGACGATGTCTGCAAGCAGCTTCAGAACAACAACTTTAGCGCTCTGGCCCTGCATGGTGACATGGAACAGCGCGACCGGGACCGGACGCTGATTCTGTTCAGCAACAACAGCGTTTCCGTGCTGGTCGCCACAGACGTGGCTGCCCGGGGCCTCGATATCGACGCCCTGGACCTGGTGGTCAACTATCATCCGGCCCGGGACACCGATACGCACATACACCGCATCGGGCGGACCGGCAGGGCGGGTAGCCGCGGTCTGGCCTGTACACTGTTTGCCGAGTCTGATGCCCACAAAATTTCCAGGCTGGCAGCGCCGGGCGATCCGGTCAGACATCCGCATCCATTACCCGATCTTTCCTTGCTGGATATAAAGACACCGTACCCGAGCATGCGTACCCTGCAGATTGACGGTGGCAAAAAGCAGAAACTGCGACCTGGCGATGTTGTAGGGGCGCTGACCAATGGTAACGAAATCACCTTTGAACAGATTGGCAAGATCACCGTCACCGACAACAGTACCTATGTCGCTGTACGTCATGACATTGCGAGATTGGCGCAAAACAAGCTCAGTGAAGGCAAACTGAAGGGCCGTTCGTTCCGCGTGCGCAAACTTTGACGGTGCAACGGGGAAGCACGAGTAAAGCTTGGTGGCCGACTGTTGTTTGGATACAATCCAAGGCTTAAGCCACTTCCCGTGAGGTCACCATGATAGACGCTAACAAATTCCTGGAACAGTTTATGGGCGGTAATGCCGGCGCCGGGCAGGGTGCCGGCAAAGCACCTGGTACCGGTGGTGGTTTTGTCAAAGGCGCTGTCGCCGGTGGCGTGCTCGGGCTACTGGTGGGCAACAAGAAAGTCAGAAAAATGGGCGGCGGCATGCTGGCTTACGGTGGCACGGCTGCCGCCGGCGCGCTGGCGTTCAAGGCCTATCAGAACTGGCAGCAAGGTAAGCAGGTGGCAACCGCGCCGGTAGCCACGGAGCAGGACATGCGGCACGTTGATGCTCGCTTTCTGCCTCAGCAGACTGCCAGCACCGGAAACGGCGGCAACTTTGCACTGACCCTGGTGATGGCCATGATTTCGGCAGCCAAGGCCGACGGCCATATTGATGCCCAGGAGCAGACCCACATCTTTGAACAGGTAGAGAAGATGTCCCTGGATTCCGAGAGCAAAGGATTTGTTTTTGACGCGCTGCGTCAACCCGCTGACCTGGCGCAGATTGCCAGCCAGGTCCAGGGTATCGAGCAGGCAGCGGAGGTCTATCTGGTATCGCGATCAGTGCTGGATGTCGATCATCCGGCAGAACGCAGCTACCTCCAGGCGCTGGCCCACCGCCTGGATCTGCCGGCCGACCTGGTGGCCCATCTGGATCACCAGGTGACGGGCGAATAGTCAGCGGCGCAGGGAGGCCCCGCGTCCTATCGCGTAGTAGGTCAGGCCGGCTTCCGTTACGGTTTCCGGGTCATAGAGATTTCGCCCGTCGAATATGACTTTGTCTGTCAATGTTTCTGCCAGCCAGTCAAAACTGGCTGCACGGAAGTGCTGCCATTCAGTACACACGATCAGCGCATCGGCACCCACCAGAGCGGCATCACGTGTTCCTACCAGACGCAGATCACTGCGCTGGCCGTAGAGACGCTCAACCTCCTGCATGGCTTCAGGGTCATAAGCCTGAACGATGGCGCCCGCCTGCCACAGTGCTTCCATGATGACCCGGCTGGGCGCCTCACGCATATCATCGGTTTTGGGCTTGAAGGACAACCCCCACATGGCAAAGATTTTGCCTTTCAGACCTTCCTGATAATGCTGGCTGATCAATTCCACCAGTCGCTGTTTCTGACGGTTGTTGACCGATTCGACGGCTTGCAGAACACTCATCTGCATGCCGTGCTGACGGCCGGTGCGCTCTAGCGCCTGAACATCCTTGGGGAAACAGGATCCCCCATAACCGATACCAGGATAAATAAACTGGTAACCAATGCGGGGATCAGAGCCGATGCCATGTCGCACTTGTTCGATATCTGCACCGAGCAATTCCGCCAGGTTGGCAATCTCGTTCATGAAGCTGATCTTGGTCGCCAGCATGGCGTTGGCTGCGTACTTGGTCAGTTCAGCAGCACGGATATCCATGACAATCATGCGATCCGAGTTACGGTTGAAGGGGGCATACAACTCTGCCATCTGTTTGCGGACCCGGGCCGAATCAGTACCCACGATGATGCGATCGGGCTTCATGAAGTCATTGATGGCTGCCCCTTCCTTGAGAAATTCAGGATTCGAGGCTATCTGCACAGTGAGCGCCGAACCCCGGGCATCGAGCTGCTCCTGAACCGCTTCGCGAACTTTTTCCGAGGTGCCGACTGGCACTGTTGATTTGGTGACAACGGTTTTGTTGCCGGTCATCAGGCGCCCGATCTCGGATGCTACTGCCAGGACATATTGCAGATCGGCTGAGCCATCTTCGTCGGGCGGTGTGCCAACGGCGATAAACAGCAGTTCGGCAAATGCCACCGCTTCGCCCGCATCAGCGGTAAAATGAAGATTACCCTGCTTGCTGTTTTCAGCCACCATTGGCTCCAGCCCGGGTTCATAGATGGGAATGATGCCCTGCCGCAGCCTGGCGATTTTGGCTGCGTCAACATCCATGCACATCACCTGATGCCCCGACTCCGCTAGACAGGTTCCCGATACCAGACCGACGTAGCCGGTGCCAAAAATTGTGACTTTCATACAGATGCGATTCCTTTATAAGCTCTGTTGTAAATTTGCTGCTGCAAGTCTAGTGCAACAACGGTGTCACTGTCATGACACAATCGTAAAAACCGATCAGTCATGGAAAAATGCCCGGATCTGCTCGCGCTTGGCCATGGCATCAGCAATACCCAGATCCATGAGTTCCTGGCAATAGTCTTTCTCGAACATCAGCAGACTGGCAATGGAACTGGCATTGGTATCCCGGATGAACAATCTGATGGAGCGAGGCAATGAGCTGTAGTGGTCTTCAGCAATCCGGTTAAGGTCGAGGCTGGGCGTAATATCCAACAATTCGACTGGACGCACATCCAGCTGTGCAGATGGCTGACAATTGGGAATCATGGCATTGTAACGACGCAGAACTGCCATATCACTTTCCAGTGTGTCCACAAACGCGCTGTTCAACACATGCCCGATAATCTGGGAGAGGGATGGATGATTGATCTGGTCACCTTTGGCCGGACGTCGGGTTGAACTGCCACTGACCCCAATGGCGAGAATTTTTTGCGCCCCCATATGTATTGCCGGACTCAAGGGTGCGAGCTGTCGAATGGCGCCATCGCCAAAGAATTCACGATTAATGCGCACCGCCGGGAACAGCGTCGGTATGGCGGTGGACGCGAGCAGGTGCCGGTGACGAAGATCAGTCCGGATACCCAACCGGTGCGGGCGGTGCCAGTTGGGTATATCCCGGGTGCTCTGAAAGAAGGAGACAGATTCACCGCTGGTGTACCCGGAGGCGGTAACCACCAGGCTGTCCAGATGGCCGGCGGCCATATTGCTGTTGATGCGTTCCAGACGCAGCACTTCCTGCAGCAGACTCTCCAGCGGAGAATTGTCTAGCAGCGATGCCGGTGTCCGCCTGCGCCGGTTGGACAACACGGAAAACACCCAGTTTGACGCACTGCTGATCAGGCCTACAGAATCGAGCTTGTAGATCTGATCGCTGCGCATGTTTCCCCAGACATACTCGAGCATACGTATGCCGGTGCGAAATTTGTGTGCCTGGGCGGCTATGCCAACGGCATTGAGCGCACCCGCAGAGGTACCGGAGATGATGGCAAACGGATTGGGCGCATCCTTCCCCAGGACCGTCGCGATTCCTCGCAGAGCCCCAACCTGATAGGCGGCGCGAGCACCGCCGCCTGACAGAACCAGCGCTCTCTGGGTGTGAACATCAGTGTCCGGATGTGGCGATTGCATGTTGTTTTTTTCCTCGTCAGGCCGCTTTGCCTGCGCGGCGATTCCAGCGTAGAATTCTACCCCGACAGCGCTGAAATAACAGCGCCATACAGGATTTGCTGCATGTCTGACAAAAAGAATATCGACAAGCTGGTAATCGCCATATCGTCGCGTGCCCTGTTCGATCTCGATGAGAGTCACCGGGTTTATGAAGAGCAGGGACTGGAAGCATATCAACAGTATCAGATAGCCCACGAAAGCGAGCCGCTTCAGCCCGGCGGCGCTTTCAGCCTGGTCAAGAAACTGCTGCACCTCAATAGCCAGCTGAATACCCAGCGGGTCGAAGTCATTCTGCTGTCCAGAAACAGTGCCGATACCGGCCTGCGCATCTTCAACTCCATTGAACACTATGGTCTGTCCATCACCCGTGCGGCGTTCTCCGGCGGTGCCAGCCCGTACCGTTATATTTCCGCTTTTAACAGCCATCTGTTCCTGTCCATGGATGGAGCGGATGTACGACACGCATTGGAGCAGGGGGTCGCAGCGGCCACCATTCTGCCTTCCGCGCCGGCGATGGCCAGCGACGATACAGTCAAGTTTGCATTTGATGGCGATGCAGTGCTGTTTTCTGATGAAGCAGAACGTATTTACAAAAGTGAGGGCCTCGAAGCGTTCGCCCGCAGCGAGAAACAATCAGCCAATCAACCTTTGTCCGGTGGTCCCTTTAAACCATTCCTGGCGGCCTTGCAGCATTTACAAATGGAGTTCGCACCCGGCGAGTCGCCGATCAGGACCTGTCTGGTCACCGCGCGCTCGGCCCCGGCCCATGAGCGGGTGGTGCGGACACTGCGGGCATGGAATATTCGAATTGACGAATCGCTCTTCCTGGGCGGCATGGACAAAGGGGTATTCCTCAAGGCGTTTGATGCTGACGTTTTCTTTGATGACCAGGAAGGACATTGTGATTCTGCCCGTCACCACGTAGCAACGGGGCATGTTCCGCATGGTGTAGCCAACGAGCCCCCCCTCGCGGATGTCAAGCCGGTCATCACACCCGGCAGGCAGGGGTAAGCATGAAACTGCAGCAATTACGCTACATCTGGGAAGTGTCCCGCCAAAATCTCAGCGTGTCAGCAGCGGCCCAGCATCTGTTCACGTCTCAGTCCGGCATGAGCAAACAGATCCTCGCGCTGGAAGAAGAGCTGGGAGTGAAAATTTTCATGCGTAACGGCAAGCATCTGGCAGGCATGACCGAGGCCGGTCAGGCGATCGTTGCGATGGCGGGGGAGGTGCTGCAGAAAACCGAGAATATCGCCCGGCTGGCAGCGGAATTTTGTGACGAGAGCTCAGGCAGCCTGGTCATTGCGACCACACACACGCAGAGCCGATATGTGCTGCCCCCGGTCATTTCTGCATTCATCGGGAAATACCCTGACGTTTCCCTGCAGTTGCATCAGGGGACGCCTCTCCAGATCGCCGAGATGGCCGCCAAGGGCGCGGCAGATTTTGCCATCGCGACTGAAGCCATTGATAAGTTCAGCGACCTGCTGATGATGCCCTGTTATCGCTGGAACAGGTCGGTGCTGGTGCCGCGCGGACACCCACTGGCGCAGCTGGAAAAGTTGACGTTGGCCGATGTCGCAGCGTATCCGCTGGTTACCTACGTGGTCGGCTTTACCGGTCGCGCGCGGCTGGATCTTGCTTTCAGCAATGCCGGCCTTAGCCCCAGGGTGGTGTTTACCGCTGTTGACGCTGACGTGATCAAGACCTACGTCCGTCTGGGGCTGGGCGTGGGTATTATCGCCAATATGGCCTATGATCCGCTTCGGGACGATGACCTCGTCGCACTCAATGCCAATGCGCTGTTTGACTACAGCATCACCCGCATCGGCTTCCGCCGCGGTACCCTGTTGCGCGCCTACATGATCGAATTCATGCGCATGTTTGCCGGGCATCAGTCCGCTCCGTCAGTAGAACAGGTCATCCAGTGCCACAATCAGTCGGAAATAGATTCGCTGTTTTCCGATACGGTACTGCCCGAACTCCACAGTATGCCTACGGTTACCCGATAATATTGACCCGGTGCAATCCGCACTCTTTGGCAGTAGCCTCTTCCCACCACCATCGACCTTCACGCTCGTGCTGATGGGGGCCGATGGGCCTGGTGCACGGTTGACAACCAATGCTCACAAAACCCTGGTCATGCAGCGGGTTATAGGGCAGGTCAAACATCCGTATATAGTCCCAGACATCCTTTGAGCGCCAATTGGCAAAAGGATTAAACTTCAGCAGGGTTTTGCCTGGCGCCGCAAACCCGGTGTCCAATTGTGCTACGGGGACATCGGTACGGGTCGGGCTCTGGTCCTTGCGTTGGCCAGTAAGCCAGCCATCCACACTTGCCAGCCTGCGGCGCAGCGGCTCGGTCTTGCGAATCGAGCAGCATTCCTCATGCCCATCCTGATAAAAACTGAACAGGCCTTTGTCACTGGTCAGTTTCTGGATAGCTTCAGTGTCGGGATAGAGAAAATCCAGGTCAAGATCATAATCCTGCCGGACCCTGTCAATGAACTGATACGTTTCCGCATGCAGACGCCCGGTATCCAGCGTGAATACCTTGATATCTTTTTTCAGTTTCCACGCCATGACCACCAGAGCCACATCTTCAGCACCACTGAAAGAAACCACAATATTGGGGATATCCGCGAGCACCTGCCGCAGGATTTCCTTCGGCTCCATGCTGCTGAATTTTTCATTGATTTCAAGGATATTTTCGGCGTTTATCATGTGCAACCTTTAACTCTCTGCGGTTCATCTGATGGTGATTCGGCGGCACTGCGACGGCGCCCGGCCAGTGCTGACGCCGTATTGTAGGGCGCAAAGGCATGGCATGCACGTTTTTGTCAGTCGACAGACACTGCCACGCTGGTATGTCGGTCCTGGTATCTATAAAATTGCCGCCTTGCACTGGCAACGATGTTGTCCGACCCTGAACTGATGAACACTGAAGCGAGGTATTTGCGTGGAGATCGCCTGTCTGGATCTAGAAGGTGTGCTGATTCCGGAAATCTGGATTGATTTTGCGGAACGTACTGGTATTGACGAGCTGCGGGCTACCACACGCGATATCCCGGACTACGATGTGTTGATGCAACAGCGACTGCGCATTCTGCGTGAACACAATCTGGGCCTGCCGGACATTCAGGAAGTGATTTCCGGAATGGCTCCCATGCCCGGTGCCCGCGAATTCGTTGACTGGCTGCGTGAACGTTTTCAGGTTGTCATCCTGTCTGACACCTACTATGAATTTGCGCAGCCTCTGATGCGGCAGCTGGGATTCCCGACGCTGTTCTGCCACCGCCTGGAGAGTAACGACAGTGGCATGATCGTCAATTATCATTTGCGTCAGAAAGATCCCAAACGCGAATCCGTCAAGGCTTTCCACAGTCTGAAATACCGCGTTATAGCCGCCGGCGACTCCTACAACGACACCACCATGCTGTCCGAGGCGGAAGCCGGTATTCTGTTCCGCGCGCCCGACAATGTGATTCGCGAGTTTCCGCAATTCCCCGCCGTGCATGAATACGAAGAACTCAAACAGGAGTTTCTCAAGGCCAGCAACCGCGCGTTGTTACTATAGAGCGCTACTATAGAGCGCTCCGAGCGCTACTGTAGATCGGACTGCGCCGATACCAGGTCCAGCAGGGCAGATACTTTATCGAACGCCTCCTGGTATTCGTGCGCCATCTCAGAGTCAGCCACGATACCTCCGCCTCCCCAGCAGAATATGTGGTCCTGCTGGCACAGCAGGGTGCGGATACTGATACTGCTGTCCATGTGGCCCCGGTAGTCGCAGTAGGCAACGCTGCCGCAATACACAGCGCGCGGCAGTGGCTCCAGTTCTGCAATGATCTCCATGGCCCTGATCTTCGGCGCACCTGTGATCGAGCCACCCGGGAAACATCGCCGGAGCAGGGTGAACGGGCTGACGCTCGCCGGCAGGGTGCCGGTGATGGTGCTGATCAGGTGATGTACCTGACTGAAACTGTGCAGTTTGAACAGATCCCGGGTGCGCACTGTCCCGGTTTCACAGACACTGCCCAGATCGTTGCGCAGCAGGTCAACGATCATCAGATTCTCGGCCCGGTCTTTGTCGCTGGCCTGGAGCTCGTCACTGAGCTGTCTGTCGACCACCGGATCAGACGAACGTCTGCGCGTGCCCTTGATAGGCTGGGTGACAACCTGACGATCGTGAACCGACACAAACCGTTCCGGAGACAGGCTCAATACCTGCGTATCATCCATGGCAATAAAAGCCGAGAACGGGCTTCGGCTGGCCTGTCGTAAACGCAGGTAGACTTGCAACGGGTCGCCCCGATAGCGCGCCACAAAGGGGATCGCCAGATTGGCCTGGTAGCAGTCGCCCGCGATAATGTAGGATTTCAGCTGATCAAACGCCGCCTCATACTGAGCTGGACCAAGTTGTGCCTGGAATGCGCTGACCAGCCTGAAGTTATCAGCGACAGGCGACGTAGCACCGCCATTGTTCTGCAGTGTTCGCACAACCTGTTGGCGAATCTCCTCCGGGCATTCCGGCAGGATGAACAGTACCGTGGATGCACGTTGGTGATCGACAATAACGGCCCATTGGTAAAGCCCACAGGTCGCAATCGGCGTCTGCCGCAGCAAGGCGGCGAGTCCGTTTTCTTGCGCTGGAACGGCCGATGCTGTAGACGCAGATTCGTAGCCGAAACAGGCGATGACACCGCCACAAAATGGCAGATGTGACAGATCAGCAACGGCGGAACTACCAGGTTTTGTCTCGTGCAAAAGAGCTTCTGCGGCCGAAAAGATACACGTCTGAGCCGGCAGTACCTGCCAGTCGGATTCGTGGCGCCAGCGATGTTCAACACTGATGGCTGCTGCGGCTGTTGTGCGCAGACGCAATTGACGGGAGGGCAGTGCGGTCAGGATATCAAAACGCCCTTCAGGCTGATCGCCGAGGCCGCTATCCAGGCAGGCAGCACCGGGCAGGGCAGCGATACACCGAATCAGGTCACTGCTGTCACGCTGATAGGGTAGCGGTTGCAGAATGAGCTCTGCGCCATCAGCGCACTCCATCAGGTTACTCCTTCAGGGTACTACGTCGATTCGGACAGCGACCGCTGGCGTAATGAGCTGCCAGGCACCCAGCGGGACACGAACGATATGATTGTCCGAAAGACCGTCAGGATTACTCAGGTTGACGTTGACCAGCGCAATTTCGGGCGCCACAATCTCAGCGGCGATGGTGACACGCGGCACATTGTCGGCAAGCTGATCCGGGCTTTCCGCAGGCACGGTTTCCGTTTCTGTTTCCGGCTCCTGCGCCGGTTCTGCGGAACGGCTTACAAATACCAGCGATTCACCCTCAATTGCCTGGCTCTGTTGTTGCGTGCTGCCGTCAGTGGCGTCGGCCTGGAAGGCAAAATCCACACCGACGATCAGACGTTTGGGAAGGCTGTCGGCGTCAGCGATGATATCCCTCAGCTGTTGCAGATTCGCCGCAGTGGTGGCAATAACCAGCTTGTCGTCGATCACGCCGACGCGCCCTCGGGGGTCCAGCGCGGCGGTCACTGCGTCACGAACCCGCGCCGGGCTACGATGCCGGATCTGGATAATTTCAATGACTGCACGCTCCGCCGAGGCCTCCTGGGCCTGGGTTTGGGCCAGCGCCGACGGACCCGAAGCCAGCAGCAGGCTGCCGGCAACAGACGTGGTGAGGAACAGGGCGATCGATCGTAAGCAGGCTGTCATAACTTTTCCGGGTCAGTAACGTTGTCAGCTGGCAAAAACAGTTCAGCCACAGTTTATCCAATAATCAGGCAACCACGATTGTACAACGTAAGAAGCAACTGTGCTGCTTCCTCATCCGCGTTGCAGGCCGCCACCACATCAGGGTCCAGTGCTTCAGTATGCCCGGGTGAACTCAGGGCCTGCAGCAATGTCAGCAGACGCCAGTGACACTGATAACACTCGCCGTCAACAAACAGCTCGGCATGTGTATCATCCAGCGCATAGGCATAACGGGAGCCGGGCACCTTGAACACTTCCGCGCCTCCGTCCAGCGCACTGCGCAGTGTAATTATGTCACTGATAGCAGGTGCGTCATGGTCATGGTCGGCATGCTCATGATGGTCACAGCAGCTTGCAGTTTCATCGTTGACGTATCTGGGCGTGGTCATGGTCTTGCCAAACCATTGGCGGATCTGCTCGGGCCGGTCAAGCAGGCTCAAAACCCGGTCACGTACATGCTGAACAACATCTGCCGATATCTCGCCCGGATGCAACGGTAGCTGGGGATACACGTCGACATAGCGTTGGTCCTGCGTCAAGCCATCAAGGATCTGGTCGGCAAGCCCGCCGACGATATCGGCCAGCGCAGGCGCGCGAAAGCCGATCGAATACGTCATGCTGTTGCCGATGGCCAGACCGTAATGCGAGACACCTGGCGGCAGATACAAAATATCACCCGGATTTACTATCCACTCCTGTTCCGCCTTGAAGTCTTTCAGCAAGCGCAGGCCACTTTCGTCCCTGCGCGGCGTCATGCTGTTGCACATGGCACCAATCTGCCAGCGTTTCTGCCCCATGCCCTGAATCAGGAACACGTCATAGTAATCAAAATGGGGGCCAACATTACCGCTGTCCGTGGCATAACTCACCATAACGTCATCGATTCGCCAGGACGGAATGAAATCGAAATCGGCCAGCAATGCACTGACTTCGTCCACCCATTGATCAACGGCCTGCACCAGCAGGCTGTAGTGGGTCTGTGGCAAGGCTTCAAACTCGGCTTCGGTAAACGGGCCATGCCGCAGCTGCCAGGCGTCCTGCGCCGCATTGACCTGAACAAGTCTCGACTCCACTTCTTCTTCGCAGGCCAGGCCGGCAAGCTCTTCCGGAGTAATGGGGTCAACAAAAGCCAGTTCCCCGGCACGGATCAACAGCGGCTTTTTTTGCCAGTAGTCACGCAAAAAACGCTGCCGATCGAAATCGGCAGGCAATAAAGATTCAATCACGAAGTTTCCTCAATGTCGCCCTAGATGGCTTTGGCCTGATCGATGGCATTACCAATATAATTCTCCGGTCGCAACGCGCGCAGCTCCTTGCGCGCCGCTTCAGGAATGTCCAGACTGTCGATGAACTTGCTCAGTACCTCGGCATTTATCGTTTGCCCACGTGTCAGCTCCTTGAGCTTTTCGTAAGGTTTTTCCACACCATAACGGCGCATCACGGTCTGTATGGGTTCGGCCAGGATTTCCCAGCTATTGTCGAGATCAGCGAGTAACCGTTGCGGGTTCAGGCTGAGTTTGCTGAGCCCTTTCAGTGTTGCGTGGTAGGCGATCAGGCTGTGTGCAAAACCGGTGCCGACACTGCGCAGCACCGTAGAATCAGTCAGATCGCGCTGCCAGCGGGAGATCGGCAGTTTTTCGGCAAGATGCTGCATGATGGCGTTGGCGATACCCAGGTTGCCTTCGGAATTTTCGAAATCGATGGGGTTGACCTTGTGCGGCATGGTGGAAGATCCCACTTCGCCGGCAACCGTACGCTGCTTGAAATAACCCAGCGAAATATAGCCCCAGATGTCACGATCGAGATCAATCAGGATGGTATTGAAGCGGCAACAGGCTGCGAACATCTCGGCGATGTAGTCATGTGGCTCGATTTGTGTGGTGTAAGGGTTCCAGTCAAGACCGAGTTTTTCGACAAACTGTTTGGCATTGGCTTGCCAGTCGATCGCCGGGTAGGCTGACAGGTGAGCGTTGTAGTTGCCTACCGCACCGTTGATCTTGCCCATCACCGGGCTGTCGGCGAGCTGCGTCAGTTGCCGCTGCATACGGTACACCACATTGGCCAGCTCCTTGCCGACCGTGGTCGGTGACGCAGTTTGACCATGAGTACGCGACAGCATGGGTTGCTCCGCGGTGTCGTGCGCCAGCTCGCGCAGACGATCGAGCAACTGGTGCATGACGGGCAGCATGACCAGATCACGACCATCGCGCAACATCAGGGCATACGACAGATTGTTGATATCTTCTGACGTACAGGCAAAATGCACAAATTCGACCTGTTGCTTGAGATCGGGATGGTCTGCGATCTTTTCCTTGATGAAATATTCAACCGCTTTGACATCGTGATTGGTGGTGCTTTCGATGGCTTTTACGCGCTCTGCATCTGCCTCGCAGAAATTCTTGATGATGCTCTCCAGCAACTCTTGACCCGCTTCACTGATCGGCGGAGCCTCGGTAATATCGGGGTGTGCCGCCAATTGCTGCAACCAGCGAATTTCGACGATGACACGATATCTGATCAGCGCGTACTCACTGAAGCAGGCAGCCAGCGCCTCGGTTTTGCCACGGTAGCGACCGTCGACGGGAGAGATGGCGGTGAGGGTTGAGATGCTCATGAGCCTTGTTGATTCCTTGCATTGATAATGAATGTGATTACGTCAGCCGCCACTCAGCTGATCAGTTTGCGCCGGATGCCGCTCAGGGTTTCGCGGATATGCTTTTTATAGAAAAACAGATGCCAGCGTCGGCCACCCAATTGATGCCACAGGAAAGCAGAGCGAATGCCTGCCAGCAACAACGCCCGAATCTGATCCGCGACCACATGGTCGCGCAGATGCTCGGGGTTCCCCGCCACATGGATACGGAAACTCAATTTACTGATGGTGTCCTGATATAACCGGGCCAGCGCAGAACAGTCTGCATGCAGGGCCTGGATAGGCATGTCTTCGGCCATGGGCTCGACACCCGGTTCGTCCGGTAATAGCTGCTGCAAACGCTCAGCGATGGTGGCCTGCATGGCTTTTTCACCTGCCAGGCGCTGCTGCAGGACCAGCATGCCGAGCATGTAGCGGACCACCTCCGCGTTTTCTTTCAGGCCGGCGCTGTCAAAGCTGTGCTGAAGTGTCTTGATGCCCTCATTGAAGTCGGCTATGTCTGGGAAAAGCTGCTCGACCGAGTCCGGATTCATCAGGTACACCGGCCGCAGACATGCACGCATGGTATGTCGAGAGGCACTTCCTTCGGTGGCCAGCTCATGTACCAGCACTGCACACTGGGTCACTGCAGCCAGGGCAATATTGCGATATTCCCAATCGGAAAATTCAGCGGTAGTACTGCTCAATGACGGCCCCTCCCAAACAGATATCGTCCTGATAAAATACAATCGCCTGCCCGGGCGTGACCGCCCGCTGAGGTTTGTCGAAACTCACCCGGATGTGACTACTGTTGGCGTCCGCCGCCGGATCAGCTTCCACCAGACATGTCTGATCAGTCTGCCGATAGCGTATCTTGGCGGTACAGCGCAGTGGCAGCGCAGGCGCACGGTGATTGATCCACATCACCTGGCTGGCCTGCAGCGCTGTCGAAAACAGGGCAGGGTGGTCATTGCCCTGGGCCACGATCAGGCGATTTCGCTGCAGATCTTTGCCCACCACATACCACGGCGCGTCATCATGATTCTGCAGGCCACCAATGCCCAGACCCTGACGTTGTCCGTAGGTATGATACATCAGTCCATGGTGCTTGCCGATGGTCTCGCCATCAACGGTCACAATATCACCCGGTTGTGCGGGCAGATACTTTTGCAGGAAGTCCCTGAACTTGCGCTCACCAATAAAACAGATACCGGTACTGTCTTTTTTGTCGCTGGTGACAAAGCCATGTTGGGCGGCCAGTGCCCGCACCGCAGGTTTCTCCAGATCACCAACGGGAAACAGACTGCGTGCAAGGCAGTCCTCACTGACAGCGGACAGGAAATAACTCTGGTCCTTGTTGTCATCCCGACCTTTCAATAGCAGCGTTTCGCCATTGTCCTGGCGACGACGCACATAGTGCCCGGTGGCAATAAAATCGGCGCCCAGCATCAACGCATATTCCAGAAATGCCTTGAACTTGATTTCCCGGTTACACAGAATATCGGGATTCGGCGTGCGGCCGGCCCGGTATTCCGCCAGAAAATGCTCAAACACACCATCCCAGTATTCAGCGGCAAAGTTGGCGGTATGTAACCGTATGCCCAGACGCTCGCAGACTGCCTGGGCATCAGCAAGGTCGGCTTTGGCGGTGCAGTATTCGGTGTCGTCATCCTCTTCCCAGTTCTTCATGAACAGGCCTTCCACCTGGTAACCCTGTTCTATCAGCAGCAGGGCCGCCACCGACGAATCGACGCCGCCGGACATGCCAACGATGACCTTGGTGCTGCTGTTCATGCGCGCCCCAGATTGCGGACCAGGTTTAAGGGATACACGTGACCGCCAAGGTAGTCCTCGATGACGGTGATCACGGCCGGACTGCGCAACTGCGCCTGTCGCGTCTGCAGTTCAGACAGGGTGAACCAGTGCGTGCGCACAATATCGGTGTCCAGTGTGCGTCCGGCGTCCAGGTGCAGCGCCCGCGCAACAAAACAGTTGCGGATATAACAGATCCCCGTGGCTGCTGATTCACTTTGATAGACACCCAAAAAGCCGGTCAACTCAACATGCCAGGCGGTTTCTTCCAGCGCTTCGCGCACGGCGGCCTGGGCCAGAGACTCATTGGCTTCCAGGTGTCCGGCGGGCTGATTGAATACCACCCGGCCATTCTTTAATTCTTCCACAACAAGAAATTGCGGCGGGCCGCTGGTGTCCGGCTTTTCAACAACAACAGCGACGGTCTGGTGGGGATACCATGTCATACAGGGCTCTTTCGGCGTGTCCAGTCAGATTTCGAGGCATGCACCGCGAGCGGCGGCAATATCCTGGATGGCTCATCAACAGGGCGGGCATTGTACCGGAAAACACCGGAAAATGCCTCCACTTCGTCGGCGATACAGGTGATAATGGTAGCGCCGAACCACACACCCGATAATGGAAAGACAATGACTGAACTAACCCATCTGGATGCGCAGGGAAATGCCCACATGGTCGACGTCGGTGGCAAGACAGTCACCTCCCGTGTTGCTACCGCCGAGGCTGAGATCCGTATGCATGCGGATACGCTGGCGCTGATCGCCGGGGGTGGCCACAAAAAGGGTGATGTCCTTGCCGTAGCGCGAATTGCCGGCATTCAGGCCGCAAAAAAATGCGCCGACCTGATCCCCTTGTGTCACCCGCTGATGCTGACCTCCGTCAGCGTGGCATTTGAACTCGACACCGCCAATAGCCGGGTACTGATCAGCGCCAGCTGCGCCCTGGACGGCAAGACCGGGGTGGAAATGGAAGCCCTGACAGCGGCGTCCGTGGCCGCTTTGACCATCTATGACATGTGCAAGGCCGTGGATAAGAACATGGTCATTGGCGATATCCGTGTAACAGAGAAAAAAGGCGGAAAATCAGGCCACTACAAGAGAAAGGTAGATTAACTGTGATGTTTAGTATTCATTATTTCGCGAGCATCAGAGAGCAACTGGACAGTGACGGTGAAACGCTGCAAGCCAGCGCAGACATCAGCACCGTAGCCGACCTGACTGCCTTGCTCGCCGCCCGCGGCGGTGCCTGGAAATTGCTGGAGGATCAGCATGCCGTTCTGGTCGCGGTCGATCAGGCTGTCGTTGATCGCTCCCGCACATTGTCCGGCAACGAAGAAATCGCATTCTTCCCGCCGATGACCGGAGGCTGATGATGACCACCATGATACGTGTTGATGTACAACAGCACGACTTTGACCTGGCCGCCGAGTACGCCCTGGTGCGTGACATCGCCCTCAACCCCGGGGCAATCACGATATTCAGTGGTCTGGTACGCGAACTGCAGAACAGCACGTCAGCCGGACAGAGTCTGACCCTGGAGCACTACCCGGGCATGACCGAAAAAGCCTTGCAAGGAATAGCCGAACAGGCCGCAGACCGTTGGCCCCTGTCGGTATGCCGCATCATTCACCGGGTCGGCACCTTGATGCCGGGCGAGCAGATAGTGCTGGTAGCCACTGCCAGTGAGCATCGTGACGCCGCCTTTGATGCCGCGCACTTCGTGATGGACTACCTGAAGACCGCCGCGCCGTTCTGGAAAAAGCAGACGACCAGGGAACAGGATTACTGGGTTGAAAGCCGGGAATCGGATCATCAGGCGGCAGCCCGTTGGCAACCGCGTTCGAATCCGGATAACGGCTAGCGCCACCAACGCGGGGGCAGGGTGATGAGCCGGTGCTCACCCGGTTTCAGGTCACCCAGATGCCAGCTCCCGATACGCTGCCGGATCAGCCGCAGGGTCGGCAGGCCAACAGCGGCGGTCATTCTGCGCACCTGACGATTACGGCCTTCATACAGAGTCAATGCCAGCCATGAGGTCGGTATGAGTTTGCGCTCACGGATGGGCGGCGTGCGTGGCCAGATACACTCATCCACCTGATGCACCGGCAGACACTCAGCGCCTGCGGGCAGACTCATGCCATCCTTGAGCTGAACTCCCTGGCGCAGACGCTGCAGCGCCTCGTCGGAAACCAGGCCTTCCACCTGCGCCCAGTATATCTTGCCCAGTTTGTGTCGGGGATTACTGATCCGTTGTTGGGTTTCACCGCAATCGGTCAGCAGCAGGAGTCCTTCAGAATCCTTGTCCAGACGGCCGGCCGGATAAAAACCGGGCGCTTGCAAATAGTGCGCCAGGGTCTCTTCAGGTGCAGCGCCGGTAAATTGCGAGAGCACATTAAACGGTTTATTGAACAGGATGAGTTGTGGCATGCGGCGCATTATAGCGGAATTGGGCAGCACGCAGCACGATGCTATACTCCGCGTCCTCAACAGGTGAGTTGAGCAGGAGAATGACATGGCCTACCAACACGCATCGGTGCCGGTCGACGGCAGCAGAATCCGCATCAACGCCGATGCCTCCCTGACGGTGCCCGACAACCCGATCATCCCGTTTATAGAGGGCGATGGTATCGGGGTGGACATCACGCCGGTCATGATCAGGGTGGTCGATGCCGCGGTCGACAAAGCCTATGGTGACCAGCGCAGCATCAAATGGATGGAGATCTTCGCCGGTGAAAAAGCCGCAGCCACCTATGACGGCGACTGGTTTCCCGCAGAAACCCTGACTGCCCTGAAAGAGTTTGTGGTGGGCATCAAAGGCCCGCTGACAACGCCGGTGGGTGGCGGTTTCCGCTCCCTGAATGTGGCCCTGCGCCAGGAGCTTGACCTGTACACTTGTCTGCGACCAGTGAAATGGTTCGAGGGAGTGCCATCGCCACTGCGCGAACCACACAAGACCGACATGGTGATATTCAGGGAAAATTCCGAGGATATCTACGCAGGCATTGAATGGCAGGCTGGCTCAACGGAGGCGCAAAAAGTCATCGATTTTCTGGAAAATGAAATGGGGGTTAACAAGATCCGCTTTCCTCAGGACTGTGGCATCGGCGTGAAGCCAGTGTCCAGGGAGGGCTCAGAACGGCTGATCCGTGCTGCCATTCAATACACCATCGATCAGAACCGCAGCTCGCTGACCCTGGTGCACAAGGGCAATATCATGAAATTCACAGAGGGTGCTTTCAAGGACTGGGGTTATGCCCTGGCGGTCCGGGAATTTGGCGCCAGGCCTCTGGACGGAGGGCCATGGCTGCAGCTGCACAATCCCAACACCGGGCAGCCTGTCATCATCAAGGATGTCATCGCTGACGCCATGCTTCAGCAGGTGCTGATGAGGCCGGAAGAATATTCGGTGATCGCCACTCTGAACCTGAACGGTGATTACCTGTCCGACGCCCTGGCGGCACAGGTCGGAGGCATCGGTATCGCGCCGGGCGCCAATATCGGCGCCACGGTGGCTCTGTTTGAAGCCACTCATGGCACGGCACCCAGATACGCGGGGCAGAACAAGGTCAATCCCGGTTCACTGATACTGTCAGCTGAGATGATGTTGCGACATATGGGTTGGAACCAAGCCGCTGACCTCATCGTCACTGGCATGAATGGCGCCATTGGGGCGCGCACGGTGACCTATGACTTCGCCCGCCTGATGCACGGCGCAACGCTGCGCACATGCTCCGGGTTTGGCGAGGACGTCATTGCGCGTATGCAATAAATCTTCGGCAGGATGACGCAAAACGGCGATAGCCACTCTACCTGGCTACCGCCGCCGATTGCATCACGTCGCTAAGACCAACAGACTCAGGCTTGCTGCTCTTGTTCCGCAGGTCTGATGTTGGTGGCGTGAAGGCCTTTGGGCCCTTCCAGAGTTTCGAATTCAACGGGCTGTCCCGCTTTGAGAGTTTTGTAGCCCTCCATACCGATAGCCGAGTAGTGTGCGAACAGATCGCTGCCACCGTCGTCCGGCAGAATGAAACCAAAACCCTTTGCGTTGTTAAACCACTTTACTTGCCCCGTAGCCATTGTAATACTCCGCTCTACGTTATTTTATTTTAATTGTCGTACACGTCGGGTTCTTCGACCCTAAGTGTTATCCTTAACGGGTTTTCCCGTCCCTGTCAAAACGTATTATTCACCATTTTTGTCTAATTGCAACAGGTTGTAATCCCGCAGTAGACTAAAGTGGCTTGTGATACCCTAGATTCATCCCCATATAACACTCACGTTAGCCGTGAAATGGTTGTAAACACTATGTCTGACGAGAAGTTCAATCATCCCGGTGACGGCCGCGACGGTGATCTGGCCACGGCGGCCAGCAAACCGAAATTGGCCAAGCCGCCTTTATACAAGGTCCTCATTTTTAATGACGACTATACGCCCATGGACTTTGTGGTGGTCATTCTGGTGGAGTTTTTCCACATGCCGACAGAGAAAGCCACCCAAATCATGCTCAAGATCCACACCGAGGGAAAAGCCGTGTGTGGTGTATACAGCAGGGATGTAGCAGAAACCAAGGCACAGCAGGTGAATGATTTTTCGCGCGAGAACAATCAGCCGCTGCTATGTCACGTTGAGGTTGATCAGTGAGTTCAGTTGGGCTTATGCTGACTATTAGGCGTGCGCTTATCGTATCGCCCGGGAGAACAAAGCGATGTTAAGTCGGGATTTAGAAGTAACCCTGAACAGTGCTTTTTCCAGCGCTCGTGGCAGGCGTCATGAATACATGACCGTTGAGCACCTGTTGCTCGCCTTGCTCGACAATGACGTGGCTGTTGACGTGCTGCTGCACTGCGGCGCTGATCTGGCCCGTTTGCGAGCCAATCTGGTTGACTACATAGACAGCACCACACCGGTGGTGCCGGAAGAGGAAACCGAACGCGAAACCCAGCCCACGCTCGGCTTCCAGCGCGTACTGCAGCGTGCCGTATTTCACGTACAGTCGTCAGGACGCCAGGAAGTCAGCGGCGCCAATGTGCTGGTTGCCATCTTCAGCGAACAGGAGAGCCAGGCCGTCTATCTGCTGGGCCAGCAGGATATTGCCCGCCTCGACGTGGTGAACTACATCAGCCATGGCATCAGCCGGCATGCTGCAGGCGACAGTGGCCCGGGCCAGGGCGCCCAGGACGGTCAGCAGCATGAAGGCCAGGACAGTGACGACGAGGGCGGTACGGCCGCCAGCGCACTGGAAGCCTACGCCACCAATCTCAACGAAATGGCGCGGCAGGGCAAGATAGATCCATTGATCGGTCGTGAAAAGGAAGTGACCCGGGTCATTCAGGTACTGTGCCGGCGCCGCAAGAACAACCCGCTGCTGGTAGGCGAGTCGGGCGTAGGCAAGACCGCGGTTATCGAAGGTCTGGCACGCCAGATCGTTGAAGACCAGGTACCTGACGTATTAAAAGGCAGTGTTATCTATTCGCTGGATCTGGGTGCACTGCTGGCCGGCACCAAATACCGCGGCGATTTTGAAAAGCGCTTTAAAACCCTGCTGGCGGAACTGAAGAAAAAGCCGGAATCCGTGCTTTTTATCGACGAGATTCACACCATCATAGGTGCCGGCGCGGCCTCGGGCGGCGTCATGGATGCTTCCAATCTGCTTAAACCCATCCTGACTTCTGGTGATCTGCGTTGTGTCGGCTCGACCACCTATCAGGAATATCGCGGTATTTTCGAAAAAGACCGGGCTTTGTCACGTCGTTTCCAGAAAATAGATGTGGAAGAGCCAGATGTTGAAACCACTTACAAGATTCTCAAAGGCCTCAAGTCGCGCTTTGAAGAACACCATGAGCTGCGCTACAGCGATAATGCGCTGCGGGCCGCCTCGGAACTGGCAGGACGATATATCAATGACCGGTTTATGCCTGACAAGGCCATTGATGTGATCGACGAAGCTGGCGCCTGGCAACGACTATTGCCGGAAAGCCGTCGCAAAAAGCTCATTCAGGCAACCGACATGGAAAAGGTGGTGGCCTCCATTGCGCGTATTCCGCCGCAGCATGTGACCACCTCCGATGTGGAAAACCTGAAAACACTGGAGTCCAACCTCAAGATGGTCGTGTTCGGGCAGGATGAGGCTATCGGCTCACTGGCCACCGCCATCAAATTGTCGCGGGCCGGTCTTAATACACCGGACAAGCCCATCGGGTCCTACCTGTTCTCAGGCCCCACCGGCGTCGGCAAAACAGAAGTCAGCCGCCAGTTGGCCCGCATCATGGGCATTGAATTGCTCCGCTTTGACATGTCTGAATACATGGAACGTCACACGGTATCGCGACTGATTGGGGCACCTCCTGGTTATGTTGGCTTTGACCAGGGCGGTCTGCTGACCGAGGCAGTCACCAAGCATCCGCATTGCGTGCTGCTGCTCGACGAAATCGAAAAGGCACATCCGGATGTCTTCAACATACTGCTGCAGGTCATGGATCATGGCACGCTGACCGACAATAACGGTCGCAAGGCTGACTTCCGCAACGTCATTCTGATCATGACCACCAATGCGGGCGCGCAGGAAATGTCCCGGGCCTCGATTGGCTTTACCCATCAGGACCACAGCACTGACGGCATGGAAGTTATCAAGAAGAGCTTTTCACCTGAATTCCGCAACCGCCTCGACGCGGTGGTGCAATTCGGTCCGCTCAACAGGGAAACTATCCGCACGGTCGTGGACAAGTTCCTGGTCGAGTTGCAGGTCCAGCTCGACAGCAAGAAGGTCACGCTGCATGTCGACGAAAGCGCCCGCGAGTGGTTTGCCGAACATGGTTACAGCCCGGCCATGGGCGCACGCCCCATGGGTCGTCTGATTCAGGAGAAACTGAAGAAGGCGCTGGCCGAGGAAATTCTGTTTGGCCGACTGAGCAGCGGTGGCGAGGCTCTGGTGTCTATCCGCAATAACGAGGTCGAACTGGAGATCCGAAGTAAAGCGGAAAAATCGGAAGGCAAGGAATTGAGCTCAGCGGACAGCTGAGCTTTGCTTAGCTCAGGGCTGTTCTTAGCTCAGGGCTGTTCTTAGCACACGGCTGCCTGTCGCTCAACGGCGCCCGCTGATTGTTGACCACGGTCAACGTCAGCAGGGTGGCGAATTAACGGGCGCGGTAGGTGATACGGCCCTTGGTCAGGTCGTACGGTGTCAATTCCACTTTGACCATGTCCCCGGTGAGGATACGAATATAGTTCTTACGCATTTTGCCGGAGATGTGCGCGGTCACGATATGACCGTTTTCCAGTTTCACACGGAACATGGTGTTGGGAAGTGTATCTACCACTTCGCCTTCCATTTCTATCTGGTCTTCTTTAGCCATCTAAAAGAATTTCTCACTGCGAAAATTAAGCGCGTATTTTGCCTGATATCAGCTTGTTTGGCAAAGCATTAGTATTTTTTCAGCACGTTCATGTCGAATACCCACGGAAAAGTCTGATTCTCGCCGGCAGACCATTGACGTAGAACTGCCTGAAAATCTGCCCGACTCATCGCGCGCGCACCCAGGCTGCGTAAGTGATCAGTGGGCATCTGGCAATCAATCATGGCGAAGCCCCAGTCCTGCAGCTGGCGTGCCAGGGCAACAAAAGCCAGTTTGGAGACGTTTGGTGCCAGACTGAACATGGATTCGCCAAAGAACAGCTTGCCCATGGCAATGCCATACAGGCCACCCAGCAGACAGTCATTCTGCCAGACTTCTACTGAGTGGGCATGTCCCGTTTCATGCAGGGTCACGTATGCCGCCTGCATCTCATCGGTTATCCAGGTGCCTTCGCGATCGGCGCGCAAGTCTGCACATTGGCGGATGACCTCGGCAAATGCAGTATCCATGCGGATCACATGCCGGTTTTGTCGAATCAGCTTGGCCAGACTGCGAGATACATGCACCTCATCCGGTCGCAGGACCATGCGCGGGTCCGGCGACCACCACAGAATCGGGCTGTCATCGTCATACCAGGGGAAGATGCCGCGCGAATAGGCCGCCAGCAGGCGCTCAGGCCGCAGGTCACCGCCTGCGGCGAGCAGACCTGGCGGATCGTCAAAGGCCTGGTCTACCGGCGGGAATTCCAGGTTGTCCGCTCTTAGCCAGACGATGGATTTCATGGGCTGTCAGTGATACCCGGCTTACTGATCGAGAAACTTCTCGGCATCCAGCGCAGCCATGCAGCCAAAACCGGCCGAAGTGATAGCCTGTCGATATACATGATCGGCTATATCACCGGCGGCAAACACGCCCTCAACACTGGTCTGCGTGGCATTGCCATCAGTTCCGCTGTGAATTTTCAGATAACCGTCTTTCATGTCCAGTTGCCCCTCGAATATATCCGAGTTCGGTTTGTGGCCAATTGCAATGAAAACGCCGTCCACGGTCAGGCTGTGAACAGAGCCGTCCTTGGTGCTGATGATATCAATGCCGGTGACGCCCATATCATCGCCCTTGACCTCACCCAACGTGTGATCCCACATGATGGTGATGTTTTCCCGGGCAAACAGCTTGTCCTGCAGAATCTTCTCGGCGCGCAGACTGTCCCGGCGATGCACCAGGGTCACATGCGAGGCAATATTGGACAGATACAGTGCTTCTTCCACGGCAGTATTGCCGCCACCAATCACAGCGACCGGTTTGTTGCGGTAAAAGAAACCGTCACAGGTGGCACAGGCGCTGACCCCTTTGCCCATAAACGCCGATTCAGAAGGCAGGCCCAGGTATTGCGCCGAGGCGCCGGTCGCGATGATCAGTGCGTCACAGGTGAAGGTGCCGCTGTCGCCATGCAGCACAAAAGGGCGCTGGCCCAGCTCGACCTTGTTGATGTGGTCAAAGACAATCTGGGTGTTGAAGCGCTCGGCATGTTCTTTCATCCGTTCCATCAGTGCCGGTCCCTGCAATCCCTCCACGTCACCCGGCCAGTTGTCCACATCTGTTGTCGTGGTGAGCTGGCCGCCCTGCACAATACCGGTAATAAGCAGCGGGTTGAGGTTGGCGCGGGCAGCGTAAACAGCGGCAGTGTATCCGGCCGGACCGGATCCCAGGATTATCAGGCGATGGTGTGCAGATGCGCTCATAGATTGATGTTTCCCCGTGCAAGCGTAAAACGTGACAAATGGATGCGCGGTCGCCCTTTGATGGCGGCGCGAGCGCGGCATTATACAATCAATGGTGGCGGGCTGCTTGATTATCAAGCTGTGACCGGGGATACAGTCAAGCTCCCCCTGAGTGTGCTATTCTCACGTTCATCCGGGCGGAACCGCGCGCTATTGGCAACATCCCAGGGCACGGCAATGGTTTGACTGGCCACACAAATCCATTATGATAGCGCTTACTTACCTTGAAAAAGATTTAAATTAACTACGCAGGCGACTGATAAATTTTGAAAAATGCGTCAAAACAAAAAACGGTAACGGACGACCGGCTCAGCAGCCTGTCGCAACGTATCATGCGCGAAGGCGCCTTGATCAGCGCGTTTTTGCTGGGGTTGGTGCTGCTGGTAGCGCTGCTGAGCTATTCACCCCAGGATCCCGGCTTTACCACGACCGGCTCTGGCGATCCGGTAGAAAACGCCATTGGCCACATGGGTGCGTGGTTAGCAGATGTTTTGCTGCACATGTTCGGCTATTTTGCCTACATTTTCCCGTTAGCGTTGGGCTTCAAGGTATTTACCCTGTTCCGCGAGTCGAACCGCGACCGCGAATTTTCCTGGATGGTTGTCTCTCTCAAGGTGATGGGCATCATCTTGCTGGTCATCGGTGCATGCACACTGGCCACCTTGCACTTTGCCATGCCCGAGGGCAGCACCTGGCCGGCGGGCGGGCTTATCGGATCCGCCATGGCTGACGCCAGTGTTCCGGTATTGGCCCTGTTCGGCAGCACGCTGGTGTATCTGAGCATCTTTCTGTTTGGCCTGACAGTCACCTTCGAAATTTCCTGGCTGAAAGTCGTCGATCGTATCGGTTACTGGACCCTGAACGGCGTTTCACAGGCTGCTGATGCCATGCGCGCCTGGCGGGAAAAACGCGACGAAGCCAACAAAGTACGGCAGGGCGTCGAAAAACGTAAAAAGGCCCTGGATGTCCGCATCGAAAAAGATAAGAAACGCGTCCCACCCCGCATTGAGCCAGTTCTCAGCACACCACCACAACGCAGCCAGCGTGTCGAAAAAGAACGACAAACCAAACTGTTTACTGAAAGCGCACCCGGTGATCTGCCCGCAGTCAGCCTGCTGGACGAACACAAGAATACCGGCAACAAGGGTTATTCAACCGAATCCCTGGAAGCCATGTCGAAGCTGCTGGAACTCAAATTGCAAGACTTTGGCATTGAAATCGAAGTCACTGCCGTTAACCCCGGGCCCGTCATCACACGCTTTGAGGTACAGCCGGCGCCGGGGGTCAAGGCCAGCCGGATAACTGGCCTGGGAAGGGATCTGGCACGTTCCCTGGCTGTTGTTAGCGTGCGGGTGGTAGAGGTGATTCCCGGCAAAACTGTCATCGGCATTGAAATACCCAATGAACACCGCGAAATGATCATGCTCAGTCAGGTACTGGCTTCGCCGGAATTCGACAAGGCACAATCGGCGCTGAGCATGGCACTGGGTCACGATATCGTCGGCAAACCGGTGATTGTCGACCTGGCCAAAATGCCTCACTTACTGGTAGCAGGAACAACCGGTTCGGGTAAGTCAGTAGGCATCAATGCCATGATTCTTAGCCTGCTGTACAAGTCCACGCCCGAACATGTGCGCATGATCATGATCGACCCGAAGATGCTGGAGTTGTCTGTTTACGACGGTATCCCGCACCTGTTGACGCCGGTGGTCACGGACATGAAGGACGCAGCCAACGCCTTGCGCTGGAGCGTGGCGGAGATGGAGCGTCGTTATAAACTGATGTCGGCATTGGGCGTGCGCAACCTGGCCGGCTACAACAAGAAGGTGCAGGATGCCATCAAGGCCGGCGAACCCATCATCGACCCGATCTGGCGACCCGACCCCATGGCTTTGCAGGACGATCAGCAAGCACCGCCATTGGAAGCCTTGCCCAATATTGTGGTGGTCGTGGATGAGCTTGCCGACATGATGATGGTAGTCGGCAAGAAGGTCGAAGAACTGATCGCTCGCATCGCGCAAAAGGCGCGCGCGGCTGGTATTCACTTGATACTGGCAACCCAGCGTCCTTCGGTAGATGTGCTCACCGGCCTGATCAAGGCCAATATCCCGACCCGATTGTCATTCATGGTGCAGTCCAAGGTGGACTCGCGCACCATCCTGGGTGAGGGCGGTGCCGAGCAACTGCTGGGCAACGGCGATATGCTGTTTCTGCCACCGGGCGGGGGCCTGGCCCGGCGCGTGCACGGCGCCTTTGTCAGCGATGAGGAAGTTCACCGTGTAGTGGCCGACTGGAAATCCCGTGGCGAACCGGTGTACATCGACGAAATCACCCAGGGCGTCGAAGAACGCGACATGAACATGGGCGGCAACGGTGGCGGAGAAGGCGGCGAAGAAGACGACGCGCTTTACGACGAGGCAGTGGCGTTTGTCTGTGAATCGCGCAAGGCCTCGATTTCTGCCGTTCAGCGCAAATTGCGTATCGGGTACAACCGCGCTGCGCGCATGATTGAAGCGATGGAAGCCGCGGGCGTGGTGTCGGAAATGGGCACCAATGGCAGCCGCGAAGTACTGGCGCCGCCGCCTCCGCGTTAAGCAACCGTTAACCAGTCATCCCTCAGACTGATCGCAATCCATTGTGTAAAAGGACTGACCGTGAAATCCTACCTCCTGTTTTGTGTATTTGGGCTCAGTCTGTCGGCGGCACCGACCCTGTTGCCGGCCAGCGCCAATGCTGCTGAGCCAGCGCCTGTCGAGCAGGGTTCGGTCGCGCCAGCTGAACGTCTGGCAGACCTGCTTGCCAGCCTGACCACGTTTCGAGCCGACGTCAGACAACTGATTACCGAATCCAGCGGCGGGGTGCTGGAAGAAAGCACCATTCTGTTTATGCTCAAACGTCCGCATGGGTTTTACTGGGAGACACTGGCACCATTTCCGGAGCTGATTGTCACCAACGGCGATACATTGTGGAACTACCAGCCGGATCTGCTTCAGCTCACCATTGAAGACTGGGATCCCGATGAATCGGAACTGGCTGCACAATTGCTGGGCGGCGAGACTGAAGCCATCGCTGACGAATACAGCATTGAAGCTGTGCCGGTGGCCAGCAATGACTGGGAGTTTGTGTTGCGTCCGCTGGATCCGGCCAGTCTTTACGATCGCGTCATGCTTTACTTCGCTGACGGCCTTCTGGAATCCATCCTGCTGATCAATACCAACGGCCAGCGCACCTTGTGGGAATTTAACAATCGACGGGTCAATGAGCCCATCGACGATGCTGTGTTTACCTTCGAACCGCCGGAAGATGACTTCCTGGATATCATCGACAATCGCTCCCCAGACGCTGATGAAACAGACCAGCTTTGAAGACCTGACCGGGGGCAGCGCCGCGACCGACAATGACGGAGCGCCGCTGCAGTCGCAGCCGCTGGCTGCGCGCATGCGTCCGCGCTCGCTTGATGAATACATCGGACAGGCCCATATTCTCGGCCCCGGCAAACCGCTAAGAGAGGCCATCAGCCGCGGCCTGCCGCACTCGATGATCCTGTGGGGACCACCGGGCACCGGCAAAACCACGCTGGCACGCATGGTCGCCATTGCCAGTGACGCCAGTTTTGAGAGCATCTCTGCCGTGTTATCCGGCGTCAAGGAAATCCGCGCCGCCGTCGAACGGGCGCACCAGCGCAAGCAGCACAATGGCCAGGCCACGATTCTGTTCGTGGATGAAGTGCATCGCTTCAACAAGAGCCAGCAGGACGCCTTTCTGCCCCATATCGAAGACGGTACACTGATTTTTGTCGGCGCCACCACGGAGAACCCCTCATTCGAACTTAATAATGCACTGTTGTCGCGCGCACGCGTGTATGTATTAAAAAGCCTCACCGATGCGGAGTTGATGGAAGTACTGACTCAGGCGTGTGAGGACCCGCTCCGGGGTCTGGGTCAGCGCAAACTGCAACTTGATGCCAAGGCACTTGACCGACTCGCGGCAGCCGCCGACGGGGATGCCCGCAAGTCTCTGAACCTGCTGGAAATCGCAGCCGACCTGGTGTCTGATGGCGAAGCCATCGGGGATGACATACTGGATCAGGTTCTGTTTGGCAGCCCGCGCCGCTTTGACAAGGGCGGCGACCTGTTTTATGACCAGATCTCGGCCCTGCACAAGGCGGTCAGAGGCTCATCGCCGGATGCCGCGCTGTACTGGCTGATTCGCATGCTTGATGGCGGCTGTGACCCTTTGTATGTCGCCCGCCGGGTCGTCCGCATGGCCAGTGAAGATATTGGCAATGCAGATCCACGCTGCCTGCAGATGGCGCTTTCAGCCTGGGATGCACTAACCCGGCTGGGCAGTCCGGAAGGGGAGCTGGTACTGGCCCATGCGGTCATTTACCTGGCCTGCGCACCCAAGAGCAACGCGGTGTATATGGCTTTTAATGCGGCCAGGGCCGATGTTGCCAACCAGCCCTCGCATGAAGTGCCCTTGCACCTGCGCAACGCCGCCACCAGTCTGATGAAAGACCTGGACTATGGCGCCCAGTACCGGTATGCCCACGACGAAGAGGGCGCCTATGCCGCCGGTGAAAACTATTTCCCCGAAGCCTTAAAAGACACACGTTATTATCAGCCGGGCGACAATGGCCTGGAGCAGAAGATCAGCGAAAAACTGCAATGGCTGCGTCAGCGGGATGCAGACAGCCCGGTAAAACGCTATGCCGGCAAACGCGATTCGGTTAGCCCCAGTACAGTCAAACCTGGTTCAGTCAAGCGCCACCGGGATAAGCCATGATTACCTGGCTGGCCATCGCACTGGGCGGCGCCGCCGGCGCGCTATCGCGTTTCGGACTGATGAATCTGGTGGCATCCCTGCTGGGCAATCGGTTGCCTTGGGGCACCTTGCTGGTCAACATCAGTGGCTCCTTACTCATCGGTGTGCTGTATGTGCTGGTCAGCGAAAAAATGCTGCTGTCCGCCGATGCCAGGGCACTGCTAATGGTCGGTTTTCTCGGCGCCTTCACCACGTTTTCCACGTTTTCGCTGGATACCATGCTGCTGATCCAGCAGGGTTGGCTGCTGCAGGCCATCGGATACATGCTCACCAGCGTCATGGTTTGTGTGCTGGCGACATGGCTCGGCATGGCGCTTGCGCGTCTGCTGGCGTAAAATTGCGCGCAGAATCAACCCATATCGATTAAGGACATCCACATCATGTTAGATCCACGCCTGTTAAAAACCGATCCCGATCATCTGGTCGCCGCCCTGGCCAAGCGCGGTGTATCCGTTGATCTGAGTCAGTTTGTGGCGCTGGATGAACAGCGCAAGCGCCTGCAGCAGGAAACCGAGCAACTGCAGAACGAACGCAATACCCGGGCCAAAAACATCGGCAAGGCCAAGGCGGCCGGCGAAGATGTGGCACCACTGTTGGCCGAGGTCAGTGGCCTGGGCGACAAACTTGATGCTGCCAAAGCCGCGTTGACCGAGGTTCAGCAAGCGTTTAACGACGCCTGGATTCAGCTGCCCAATCTGCCGCAGGATTGTGTACCGGCAGGAAAGGACGAAAACGACAACGTGGAGTTGCGCCGCTGGGGCACGCCCAGAGCGCTGGGCTTCAAAGCCCGCGACCATGTTGAACTGGGCGAGCATGACGCTGCCACCGGCCTGGCCATGGACTTTGCTGTCGCCACCAAACTGACCGGTAGCCGTTTTGTTGTGATGCGCGGCCGCATGGCGCGCCTGCATCGTGCCCTGATCCAGTTTATGCTCGACCAGCATACCCAGCAGCATGGCTACGAAGAAGTCTACGTGCCCTACATCGTCAACAGCGACTCGTTGATGGGCACGGGCCAGTTGCCCAAATTTGCCGAGGACCTGTTCCATCTGGAAGGCGAACAGGACTATTACCTGATCCCGACGGCCGAAGTACCTGTCACCAACCTGGTACGGGATGAGATTGTCGCAGCAGAAAAAATGCCGCTTAAACTGGTGTGCCACACGCCCTGTTTCCGCAGCGAGGCGGGCAGCTATGGCCGCGACACCCGCGGCATGATCCGCCAGCACCAGTTCGAAAAAGTCGAACTGGTGCAAATGGTACGACCGCAGGACTCCGATACTGCGCTGGACGAGCTGACCGGCCATGCCGAGCGCATTCTGCAATTACTGGAGCTGCCATACCGCACCATGCAGCTGTGTGGCGGCGACATGGGCGCCAGTGCCGCCCGTACGCTGGACCTGGAAGTCTGGTTGCCGTCACAGGATTGTTACCGCGAAATTTCCTCCTGTAGCACCTTCGGCGATTATCAGGCCCGCCGCATGCAGGCGCGCTGGCGGAACCCGGAAACCGGCAAGCCGGAATTGCTGCATACCCTGAATGGCTCCGGGCTGGCGATCGGTCGCACACTGGTGGCGATCATGGAAAACTATCAACAGGAAGATGGTTCTGTGCACATACCGGCCGTACTGGTGCCCTACATGGGTGGTGTCAGCACGCTGTAATCGTCCAGGCTGGCGCAACATCGTCTTCGCCAATTAAAAAGGCAAAAGAGTAAAAAGGGTAAAAGGACAACAGGATCATGGATTATCTACCGGTCTTCATGAACGTACGTGGCCAGCGCTGCCTGCTGGTCGGGGCAGGCGAGGTGGCCAGCCGCAAGGCGGCGTTGCTGGTGCGCACCGGCGCCACATTGATCGTGGTAGCCCCATGGGTCAGCGATGCCGTGCGTGAGCTGGTCAGCGAACACGGTGGCGAGATTCACGAACGCGGTTTTGCCGACCAGGATCTGGATGACGTGGTACTGGCTATTGCGGCCACCGACGATGACGCAGTTAACCGGCACGTATCGGTACTGGCGCGCGAACGCAAATTGCCGGTCAACGTCGTCGACCAGACCGAACTGTGCAGTTTTATCGTGCCGGCCATTGTCGATCGCTCGCCTGTGGTCGTAGCTATTTCTACCGGTGGCAGCTCGCCGGTGCTGACCCGCCAGCTCAAGGAAAAAATCGACATCATGCTGCCTGCCGCCTACGGCCGTCTGGCAGCGGTACTGGGCAGCCTGCGTGACCGGGTAAAACACGGGGTTAGCGATTTTCGCAAACGTACCCGGTTCTGGGAAAAACTGTTGTCGGGCCCCATGCCCGAACTGATGCTGTCCGGTCGCGAGCAGGAAGCCATGCAGATATTCGAGGCGAGCCTGGCAGACGCTGACAACGATTCGCTGCAGGGCGAAGTCTACCTGGTCGGCGCCGGCCCCGGCGATCCGGACCTGTTAACACTGAAGGCGTTGAGACTGATGTACGCGGCCGATGTTGTACTGTACGACAGGCTGGTATCACCGGAGATCATGAAGCGTGTGCGACCTGACGCCGAACGTATCTTTGTGGGCAAGGAAGCCAAGCATCACCCGGTGCCACAGGAGCAGATCAACGACCTGTTGGTGCGCCTGGCACGCGAGGGCAACAAGGTGTTGCGCCTGAAAGGCGGCGACCCGTTTATATTTGGCCGCGGCGGTGAAGAGATCGACCGACTGGCTGCCGCCGGCCTGCCTTTCCAGGTAGTGCCCGGTGTCACTGCGGCATCGGGCTGTGCCGCCTACGCCGGCATTCCTCTCACGCACCGTGACTATTCACAATCCGTGCGCTTTGTCACTGGCCACATGAAAAACGATTTGCCAGATCTGGACTGGCCCGCGCTGGCCAAAGAAGACCAGACGCTGGTGATTTACATGGGGCTGATCACCCTGTCAGTGATATGCGAGCAGCTGCAGGCCCACGGCATGAGCGCCGCCATGCCGGTAGGCATAGTCGAGCAGGGCACCCTGCCGCAACAGCGGGTTGTCACCGGCACATTGCAGGACATTGCGGGAAAAGTTGAATCGGCACAATTGAAAGCCCCCGCAATTATCATTATCGGGCAGGTGGTTAAGCTGCACCGGGAGCTGTCGTGGTTCAATCCCAGCCCCACCATGTACAAGCCGACACAACGCAGGTAATACTGATAAAGTTTTAAAAACGTTGACGAGACAATTCTGCCCATCGCCACCGTTGCCCACGAAACGTCAGAGCCAATGCCTATATTCAACGCCGCTGTGACAAAGTGTGCTTATGTTCGGACCCGAGAGTCTGACTTATAGCTTACTACCACAGCCCTCAGCCGCTTATCGATGGTACTGCTGGCGAGAGCTATCGGTTCACGGGCTTGGTGGCCCGAATGGTGTTCGGGGGAAGTGTGTGGAATGCCCCCGATTTTTGGACACTTTGAAGCCTCACGCTGAGGCTGCCTCAAAGGCCTCTGGGCTCAAACCGCCCAGGTGACTGTGGCGCCGGGTTCGGTACGTACCGACGCAGGATCAGGAGATTGACACATCGAATTCTCCGGCCTTCCCTGAGAATTCTCCGGCCTTCCCTGTAAGCCGATACATAATTATAAGTGTCCGTTCAAACTTAAGAATGAATTCCTCAGAACTGCCATATCCTCCGAACGGGGAGCGATCATGTGCTGTCGGCGGCGGTCCCCATGGGCGTGGCTTGTGCACATACGGTCTTCAAGGCAACGACCAGCCCTCAGTTTGGGGGACCGGAGCGGGAGGAGGTGCCAACAGTCGTTACTGCTGCGCTCGTTGGATCTCCGCGGAGCCCTATTGTGCCCAGGCGATGGCTGCGGCGACGTAACAAAGACCCAAACCGAGAAGCGTCAGCACCTGCCAGCGCAGAAATCCGTGCGTTGACGCGCCGAAGTGGATGAATCCCCCGTAGGATGCGCCCATCGCAAACATGAAGACGAGGCTCGTAACAAAGAGTCCCATATTCTCAATGGGCAGCGAGACCAATGCTAATGGCATTAGCCCCAGCGTCAACACTACCGCGTGATCGCCTACCACGCTAGTGACGCCGGAGGTGGTCTGGCCGCTACGCACCAGTGTCCAGGTCGCTACCATCTCCGGCATCATCGCCACCGGCGAAGTAATGAACAGGCCGCCAATGATTCTTGAAATGCCCAAAGTCTCGACGATGCGCTCGGTCGCCATGACGGCAAAGTAGGTGCCGCCCGCCACTGCCGCCACACCACCGATGGCGAAGGCAATCTCCTTGCCTTGCCATTCCACGCGCTCGCCGCGCTCTTTTTTCCGAAACAGCGCCTGAGCCAGATAGATGGCGTAGGCGCCGAGAAGAATTAGCGCATCGAGCGGCTGCAGCCCTCGCCAAGGTGCGGGCACGGTTAGTAGGGCGAAGAGCCCGATAATGGCAAGGTAGGGCAATGCCTGCACAGTCGCGGCGCTACGCTCGACTCTGAGCAGCCGCTGCTGTAAATGCTCGCGGTGCTCGCTATCGCCGGGTAGTCTCTTGGTGCGCGAGGCCAAATAGGCAGTCGCCACCATCAGCGGAATGGCGAGGATGTTGCTGCCGAGTGTAACGCCAAACCCGACATCGGCAGAGCCTCGCCACGCACTGCTAGCGTTGATGCCGATCTCAGGGCTTGCGGCAGCAAGTCCAACCAGAGCCCCACCAGCGGCGACGGAGATACCCCACTGCCGGCGCAGCTTCCTGAGCGGGCGCGCAAACTGCTCCGCGCCCCAGTGAGCCGTCCAGAGCGAACCCAACAAAACCGCCGCCCACGGCAGAAGATTCCACCAACTGCTGTCAGAACTCATCCTTGCCTCCGCTCCATCTGCAACTGCTGTGTACGGTCGCGTTCGGCGCGATAAGAGGTGTTGTTCGGTCTCATCCGGCATCAACTCCTATCCGAACTTGAATCCTAACAAGAAAATAGACTGGACAATAGAGGCGACCAGGTCGCCTCTATTGTCGACGCCGTCCTGATCGATCTGGTTCGGTTCTAATGACCGCCTTGATAGCGAGTCTCGTTGTCCAGCCAGCTCACATTGCTGATACTCGCGGCGCAGAAATATACATCACGATCATGCAGTTGGTTCACGTCCTTGATGGCTGGAAAGGTGTTCGGGGGAAGTATGTCCCCATTCCTCAGCCTCGAGGGCGTGTGAGGCCCTCGTCGAACCAAGTTCGGAACTATCCATACAAGAAACCTGTCTGAATCCTAAGTACAGGAACATATTTGCTCCGGTGGATGAGTTTTATCTCCGACTAGCTGTGTCTATCTAATGAAGTTCGCTTTGTTGGCCCAGGCGAAATCGAAAAGTTAAGTTATGGGCCGATATTGGGTCAAAAAGGTATTACCCATGAGTGAAGCGAATTTTAATCTCGATTCAGCTAAAAAACGTCGCACGCTTTGGATTGTGCTCTGGTTGAATGTGGCTATCGCAGCTGGATTTTTGATGTCGGGTCTTATCGGTGATTCCAACGCCATGATCGCGAATGGGCTTGATAACTCCTCCGACGCTATTGTCTACGGAATAAGCCTGCTTGCTTTAAGCCGTTCACGCTCCTGGAAGCGCGGCGCGGCCCGTTTTTCCGGTGTTATGCTCTTGATATTCGCAGGCGGCGTCATTCTAGATGCAATTCGTCGCTATTTTGAGGGCTCGGACCCCGTCGGCGCAATGATGATGACAATGGCCGCGGTCGCAGCGGTGGTGAACCTTTTGTCACTCTATCTGTTGAAAAAATTACAAAATAATGATGTGAATCTGCGTGCTGCGACCACTTTTAGTCTAAATGATTTTGTCGCAAATGGCGGCGTCATCCTGGCAGGTATTGTCGTTATCTGGACAGGCTCAAACCTGCCCGACTTGCTTGTGGGAATCGCCGTCGCAGGCATTGCACTTTATGGAGGCATCGATATTCTGCGCGATGCCCACATGGACATTCACGAGGAACGAGGCACCCAGCATGGTGAATAGCGTGATTGACAATTTATCACAACATACTAACAGGTTAACGTAATTCTGTCGGCTTGTTTTAAGAAGGACAGCTAATCCATATTTTTTTGGAAGGGTACGCTGCTGATCTCCTTTGTAGCTGTTTTTGTACTCCGACGATTGGTGAGGGGCGGCGCCCTGAGCGGAGGGTCGATACCGTCGATCATGGCAGTTAGCCGCTGCTGGTAAAGGCTTTGCAGTAACTGATACCTATTGCCGAAGGAGATCAGCTTCAATACGCGCCATTAATTCGTCATGGGGCATTCATTGGCGCCGGCTGACATATCTAATTTCTGCCATTGTTTGAAAAAATCTATTGTAACTCGTCGACTAGTTTCAGTGGTACTGTCATGGTCTGTTTGGCCACATGATTTTTGGAGCTACTATCACTCATCTGGCAACAGGCCGTTTATCTTGACTGCGCCACTGATACTGGGCATCTTTCGCCACCTTCATCGAGGTGTGCAAGTATAGTAATGCTAGACCCACACCGACTATCAAATCCGGCCATAGCGACTCAGTGATCATGACCAGTCCTGCGGCTACCAGAACACTGACGTTGGCTATGACATCATTGCGCGAACACAGCCAAGTGGAGTTCATATTGATGTCGTCGCTGCGATGGCGGTAAAGCAGCAGCAGACAGATAAGATTTGCGATTAGGGCGACGCCGCCAATCAACCCCATCCATCCCGCCTCGGGCACTGTGCCTATGAAGCTATTGCGGATTGCCTCGGCGATGATCAGCACGCTGAAAAACAGCAAGAATCCACTCTTGAAGAGCGCAGCTCCCACCCTGGCTCGGACACCCCGGTGCAATACAAAGAGTGTGATGGCATACACAACGGAATCGCCGAACATATCAAGCGAGTCGCCAAGTAGCGCAGTTGAGTTAGAGATCCAACCTGCCGTGAATTCAACGATGAACATCGCAGCATTGATCGCAAAAGCTATATAGAGTACGTGACCCTGCCGTTCACGCAACTGAGTAAGCTCATTGCCCTTGTCGGTGCAACAGTCTTCCATTGTTCGACTCTCTGTTAGATTGTCCTTAATTTTTATACTATGTGTTTTAACGACGAAAAGTTCAAGTTTTAGGGTACGAGATTCATTATCAACAGGAATGTCGCGTCGACGACCTCATCACCGCGCTCAAGGCTGGGTCAAACCCTGACTGCCGGAGTCTTGTAAAATGTGAAGACCTTTCATTAGTATTGTGGTTCTGTTAGACTCGCCAATGTGTTTAGGCGGAGTTTATGATTAAACGCTGTTTCATTATCGCAATAACGCTAATGATTGCTTTGCAGTCAGTGGCCTCTATTGCCTATGAAGAACAGCTTCATCACGCGTCAGCGCCTCACCATGAGCATTCATTGGCGTCGGCTGATATCGAAAGAGAAGTGCATAAAAGCAATCCCTTTCAAAATGAGTCTCATCACTCCGGCGCTGATTGTCATCACAACCATAACTGTTTTCATATGGGTTTGGTGATACCACAGACATCTCTTCCCGCTACTGCCGAAACTTCAGTTGTACTGGTTTATCGAGCCAGCTTGCTGAAAGGCATCCACCCCCCACTGCTGCGCCCTCCGATCGCCTGACACTGCTTATATCTTCCCTGATCAGGGAATAGCTGTTTTTCAGACTTTCGTAGGAGCATTCTCATGCCTTCCATATTGTCCGTGTATGCGGGGAGATGCGCATTGCCGTATCGCATTTTTTACCTATTGTTGTGGGCGGCTATTGTATATCCGCTCAATGTCACCGCCGTCCAGGCGGCAGATAGCATGCTCACCCTGAGCGATGCCATGTCCCGCGCCATGGCGCAAAACCCGCGGTTACAGGTCTTTGACCTGCGTCTTGATGGGCTTCAGGGACGCCGAATCACGGCCAACCTGAACCCGGCACTGGAAGTCGGTGCTGAGGTCGAGAACTTTCTTGGTACCGCCGATGCGCGCGGCCTGGTGGGCGCGGAGCTTACCTTGACACTGTCGTCAACCCTCGAACTTGGCGGGCAGCGGCAGGCACGAGTCAGTGCAGTCGATTCGCGGCTAGAGCTTGTAGAGGCGGAGCGTCGGGTGGAAACCCTTGATCTGCTGGGGCAAGTCACTCAACGCTTTGTTGCTACCCTGGCATTGCAGGAGAAGCTTCAGCTTGCTGCTGATGCAGTTTCACTGACTCAGTCGACACTTGATATCGTTACCCGGCGCGCCAATCAAGGCGCTACATCCCAGGCTGAGGTATTGCGGGCCAAGGCTGCGCTGACGCAGAGCCAGATTGAACAGTCACGCCTGCAATCGGAGCTGGTTAGCCGAAAGATGGCATTGGCTCTGTTGTGGGGGGACACCTCGGTAGAGTTCGGTCAGTTGCAGGGTGATTTGTTTCAATTCGGGTCCTCTGACAGTTTTGAGTCCCTGTTTGAGCGCGTCAGCGACAGCCCTGCCATTCAGGTCTATGCCAGTGAACAGCGAGTGCGCGAAGCAGAGATTCAATTGGCTCGTAGCCAGTCTGAAAGCGACATCGGCTGGCAAGTGGGTGTCCGACGCAGGGAAGATACGGATGACTTCGCATTTACAGCTGGATTTTCCGTGCCACTGTTCCCAGTCCAACGTAACCGTGGCGAAGTTCGCGCGGCACGAGCGGCCCGCGACGAAGTCAGGTTTAGACGCGAGACCACGCTGCTGAACCTGCATTCATATCTGTTTGATGCCTATCAACTAAGGCAGCAAAGCATAGCCGCCGTAGAGCGGATCCGCAACGAGATGCTACCTGATCTGAGCGAGGCACTAACTCAAACCCGCCAAGCTTATGAAAGCGGGCGCTACAGCTATGTGGAATGGATGGCCGCACAACGTGAATTACTCGCCGCACAGCGTGCTCTGGTCGACACCGCAGCAACAGCACTGCTGAACCAGGCCTTTATCGAACAACTGACAGCCCAGCCGCTGGCTGATCGCTGAAAAAGGACAATGACCATGAAAAACGTTAATTTATTACTTATTCTTGCCAGTCTATGTGCAATAACATCAGCTCCGATGCTTGCCGCACAAGATACTCATGAACATGAAGAAAATGCTGAACACCAGAATCATGAGGCAGCCGGTGAGCATGAAGAAGGTGAGCACGAAGAAGGTGAGCAACACGGAGGCCATGAAGAGTCGGAGAGCGCCCACGCGGAAATCTCAGCCAGCATGGCTGAGCAGACCGGTATCCGTAGTAGAGAGGCCGGTGACGGCACACTGGTTCGAACGTTGGTGAGTTACGGAAAATTGACGCTGGATCCTGACAGTATAGTACACATTCGCGCCCGGTTTCCGGGACAGATCGTCAATGTGAATGCAGGTCTGGGCGATAGCGTCGAGGCCGGTGACCGGCTGATTACTGTCGAATCGAATGACAGCCTTCAAACCTACACGGTGACAGCGCCCATAAGTGGCACCGTACTGGAGCGCAACGCCAATCTGGGCGGAGTGGCCATGGAACAGGCTCTGTTCACCATCGCCCCGCTTGATATCTTGTTGGCAGAGCTGAAAATCTTTCCGGGCCAGCGCCAACAGGTGGCTCCCGGACAGATGGTCCGTATCGATACCGGCGATACTCAAATCGAGGCCAGCATTCGCGACATCCTGCCGCAAGGCGATGACTCTCCCTATGTCATTGCCCGAGTGCAAATTGACAATTCTGATGGCTTGTTAGCCCCGGGGCGTCTGGTTACCGGACACATCGTGGTGGAGCGTATGGAGGCACCGCTGGTTATTGAGAGACGTGCATTGCAATCCTTGGACAACTCGCAGGTTGTATTCATACACGAAGGTAACGCATTTGAAGCACGTCCTGTGGAGCTCGGTCTCACCGATGGCGAGTTTGTCGAAGTCCTGTCCGGATTGAGGACAGGTGAGCGCTATGTGGTCGACAACAGCTACCTCATCAAAGCCGACATTGAAAAATCCGGCGCAGAACACGCCCACTAAGCCAGGAGGCCACCATGATTGATGCAATCGTCCGCTTCTCGGTTGAGAGGCGGTATCTTATGTTATCCCTGATTCTGGTGCTGATTGCTGCGGGGGTCTGGAGTTTCCAACGCCTGCCTATTGATGCGGTGCCGGATATTACCAATGTTCAGGTACAGATCAACACAGAAGCCCCCGGCTATTCGCCTCTGGAAGCCGAACAACGTATCACCTTCCCGGTCGAAACCGCGTTGTACGGGCTGCCGAATCTGTCTTACACCCGTTCGCTGTCACGCTACGGCTTGTCCCAGGTCACCGTTGTGTTTGAAGAGGGCACAGATCTCTATTTTGCGCGTAACCTGATCAACGAGCGTCTTGGCTCCATCAAGAGTGTCCTGCCACCGGGCATGGAGCCAGAAATGGGGCCTATTTCTACCGGTCTGGGTGAGATTTTCATGTATACGGTGGATGCTATCCCTGGCGTTCTGCAGGAGAACGGAGAGCCCTGGGATGCCACGGCCCTTCGGGAAGTGCAGGACTGGATCATAAAACCACAACTTGCCCAGGTACCGGGTGTCATCGAAGTCAACTCCATTGGCGGCTACGATAAGCAATATCATGTGACCCCTTATCCGGTAAAGCTGCTCGAGCTGGGCGTCAGCCTCGAAGACGTTGTTGCAGCATTGCAGAATAACAACGCTAATCGTGGTGCCGGTTATATAGAGCGCGAAGGTCAACAGTTGTTGGTACGCTCGCCCGGTCAATTGCAGACCATCAGTGACATTGAGCAGGTGGTGATAGCCAATCGTAATGGCGCCCCTGTCAGGATCGCGGATGTCGCAGCGGTAGCCATCGGCAAGGAGCTACGCACGGGTGCGGCCACCCGCGATGGCGTGGAAACGGTGTTGGGCACCGCCATGATGTTGGTGGGCGAAAACTCTCGCAGTGTTGCTCGCGCCATCGCCGCACGGCTCGAGGAGATCCGTCCGTCCTTGCCGCAAGGTGTGCGCATGGAAACTGTCTATGATCGTACTACATTAGTTGATAAAGCCATCGCTACAGTGGAGAAGAATCTGCTGGAAGGCGCGCTACTGGTGATTGTCGTGCTATTTCTGCTGTTGGGCAATCTGCGCGCGGCGCTGATCACCGCAGCAGTGATTCCGCTGGCCATGCTCGCCACTATTACCGGCATGGTTCGCACCGGCGTTTCCGCCAACCTGATGAGTCTGGGGGCGTTGGATTTTGGTCTCATTGTTGATGGCGCGGTCATCATCGTGGAGAATTGCACCCGACGCCTGGCCGAAGCGCAGCACGCCAGTGGCGGACGACAACCGTTGAAGGAGCGGCTGCAGTTAGTTTATGAAGCGACCTCCGAGGTTATCCGGCCCAGCCTGTTCGGTGTGGCCATTATTACCGTGGTGTACATCCCCATCTTCTCCCTCACCGGTGTCGAGGGTAAGATGTTCCATCCCATGGCCGCTACGGTTGTCATGGCGCTGCTTTCCGCGATGCTGCTCTCGCTGACCATTGTGCCCGCCGCAGTTGCTGTGTTCATGACCGGCAAGGTCCGGGAAAAGGAAAGTGCTGTCATCAACGTCTCCAAAAAGCTTTACCGTCCGGCATTGGAGCTCGCGCTAAGATTCCGTTTGATGGTACTCACCGGTGCCGGTGTGTTGCTGGCCGCCAGTCTGTGGCTGGCGACAACGCTCGGTTCTGAGTTCATCCCGCAACTTAACGAAGGGGATATCGCCTTACATGCACTTCGCATTCCGGGCACGGGTCTGGAGCAGTCGATTGCCATGCAGGAACAGCTTGAGCAGCGTATCAAGGAGTTCCCGGAGGTAGACAAGGTCTTCGCGCGAATCGGCACGCCAGAGGTCGCTACCGATCCCATGCCGCCCAACGTGGCCGACAACTTTGTGATTCTCAAGCCGAACGAGGAGTGGCCCGAGCCAGATAAACCAAGGGATACGTTGATCGCAGAAATCCAGGCGGCGGTGGAAGAATTGCCCGGCAACAACTATGAGTTCACCCAGCCCATCGAGATGCGTTTTAATGAGTTGATCTCAGGGGTGCGGGCAGATCTGGGCATCAAGGTATTCGGTGATGACCTGGATCAATTGCTGGCCTCGGCCACTGAGGTGCTGGAAGTGGTTGAGTCGGTCACCGGCGCTGCCGATGCCCGACTGGAACAGGTCACTGGGTTGCCCATGCTTTCGGTTCACCCCAAACGCATGGCGCTCTCGCGTTACGGCTTGACTGTGGATGACATGCAGGACCTGGTAGCGGCAGGCGTTGGGGGCGAGAATGCTGGCCTGATTTATGAAGGAGACCGCCGCTTCCAGTTGGTGGTCCGGCTGCCCGAAGATATCCGCCGGGATGTGGATAGCCTGGCGGATCTGCCCGTGCCGCTTCCTGGCGGGGGCTATGTACCGTTGTCAGAAGTGGCAGAGTTGGAACTGGCACCCGCACCCAACCAGATCAGCCGCGAGAACGGCAAAAGACGGGTTGTGGTTACCGCCAACGTTCGTGACCGTGACCTGGGTGGTTTTGTGGAAGAGATCCGGGGACGGTTGGAGCAGGAAGTCGATCTGCCCGCTGGATACTGGCTCGACTATGGTGGCACCTTCGAGCAACTGGAGTCCGCCAGTCAGCGTCTTGCTATTGTTGTGCCGGTCACACTGGCAATCATTGTAGCTTTGTTGGTGATGGCATTTGGTTCGCTCAAGGATGCCTTGATTATCTTTAGTGGCGTACCGCTAGCCCTCACCGGTGGGGTATTCTCCTTATGGTTGCGAGACATGCCCTTGTCAATCTCTGCCGGGGTGGGTTTTATTGCCTTGTCGGGTGTTGCCGTACTCAACGGACTGGTGATGGTGGCTTTCATCCGCGACCTGTGGCACGCGAATGGTGACCTGATCAAGTCAGTGACTGAAGGCGCTTTGATACGTCTGCGGCCGGTGCTGATGACAGCGCTTGTCGCGGCATTGGGTTTTGTGCCCATGGCGCTAAACACCGGAACAGGTGCTGAGGTTCAAAGGCCATTGGCTACAGTCGTGATTGGCGGCATTATTTCGTCAACATTACTGACGTTGTTTGTGTTGCCGGTGCTTTATACCCTGCTGCACAGGAAAGACAAAAAACTTAAGGAAAGGTGATTGTTTTGCCCCTGGCGACCTTGCCGGGGGCAATTTTCCAGCGACCAGGACGAGGGTGATCCAATGAGTCACGAACACAACCATATGTCCCCGGAATCGAAGGATAAGCGCGTTGCCATCGCCATCTGGGCCAATGCTATTCTGACGTTTGCGCAAATCGGGGGCGGTATTTTTGCCGGCAGCCTGGCGCTTATTGCCGATGCCTTGCATAACTTTTCGGACATGGCAGCTCTGGTCATTGCGTTTGCCGCCCGGAAAATTTCGCGTCGTCCGGCGGACGCCAGGATGACCTTTGGTTATGGGCGAATTGAGGTAGTTGCAGCCCTGATAAACTACACCACCTTGATTATCATCGGGATGTATCTGATATACGAAGGTGGCATGCGGATACTGGATCCCCCGGAAGTCAAAGGTTGGTGGGTCATCTGGCTGGGCGGTATTGCTCTGGCCGTGGATGCGCTGACGGCCTTACTCACCTATTCAATGCAGAAAGACAGCGTCAACATCCGTGCGCTGTTTCTGCATAATCTGTCCGATGCGCTCGCATCAGTCGCCGTGATCATTGGCGGAGTTTTCATCCTGCTCTACGACCTGCGCTGGGTTGACCCTGTCATCACCATCGTCATCGCAAGCTATATTCTTTATCTTGGCCTGACAGAAATCGGTGGGAGTATCAGAACATTGATGCTGGGGAGCCCTTTGAATATTGATACGGACGCTGTCATTCTGGTACTCACCAGGATCGAAGGTGTAGTTGATGTTCATCATGTGCATTGCTGGCAAATGGGTGAGCATGAAGCCTCGCTGGACGCTCATGTAGTGATTGATGCCGGCGCCTGGGATCAGTTTGAGCAGACCAAACATCGCCTAAAAATGGCGCTGGAGGCGGAATTCAACATACGACATTCCACGCTGGAGTTTGAACACCCTGATCACTGTCACCAGGATACCAAGGTATATGGGCACGGATAGAATGACACCATAGACTGTGATTGGCTGTGAGGTTGATCAGTTGCTAGTCAATGTGAAGGGAACCGTTTGATTGCCATTTTGCCACGGGCTGAGGTTGTCAATTCATTGAGAATACCGCAATCAGGCGTTCTCTTCCTTTTGAACAGCGTTTACGCAACTCAATGAGCTGGCTCTCTAGCGCACGCATGCTGACAATTTGAACACGAATCTGAGCCAGATGTTCATCGACCAGCTGATTGATCGCATCGCAATCTGTTGGACTACCATGTCGAAAATCGAGCAAACGCGCTATATCAGCGATTGATATATCCAGAGACCGGCATTGGCGAATGAATGCCAATCTGTCCAGGTGCCCAGGGCCATAATCGCGATAACCATTCGGCAATCGTGCAGGGTCGGGCAGCAACCCAACTTTCTCATAGTAGCGAATGGTTTCAATCCCTATGCCAGTTGCTTGGCTTAGCTGTCCTATCCGCATGCTCACCTCTATAATTTTTCCAGATAATACCCTATTGACCCTGGAGTAGCTACAGGGTTTTAAATGTCGGCTCTTGTCAGTTCAAGAGTGAATATAGTTAATATCCATAGGCAAAGCGCGAGTATCACTCTGTTGCGGTTACCACCAAAGCGGCGTTCTACAAAGCTGACACTTCCGTCATTGATTCAGATGTCAGCCAAAATTGCAGTTTATAAAGGAGCTCTTATCATGCAGTCTTTTTGGTCCCCGTTAGTGTGTGGAGTATTAGTATTCTGTATCGTTCAACCTGATGCTTATGGCCAATCTGATGATGATACCCAGGAAGAGGCGGTCGAAGAAATCCTGGTGACCTCTACCAGAAGCCGTCGTTCATTGGAAGATTTGCCAACACGAGTGGAATTAATCTCGGGTGAAGAGCTTGGTGAAAAGGTGAACATGAAACCTGGTGACATCAGGATGTTGTTGAATGAAAGCACCGGCATTCAGGTTCAACAGACTTCGGCGACCACATTTAACTCGAGTATCCGTATCCAGGGGCTGGACGGCCGCTACACACAAATGTTGCGCGATGGCTTGCCATTGTATTCAGGTTTTGCCGGTGGACTTGGGTTGCTCCAGATCGCGCCTCTGGATCTGCAGGCAGTTGAGGTCATCAAGGGCTCGTCTTCTACCTTGTATGGAGGCGGCGCAATAGCGGGTTTAGTGAATCTGATCACCAAAGTGCCAGATTACGAGCCTGAGACCAGCATGTTACTAAATCGAACTTCGGCGGGAGGACTCGATGCCAGTGCTTTTCACGCTTCGCGCAGCGACAAGGTAGGTACCACACTTTTCGCTTCATGGAACGAAAACACTGCCTATGATCCGTCGGATGTCGGCTTGTCAGCTATTCCTCAATTTGAGCGATGGACGCTGAATCCGCGCGCATTTTTCTATCTGGATGATTCAAGCGAGCTGAGCATCGGCATTACCGCCGTTGTGGAAGATCGCCTCGGCGGCAATATGGATTACATCAAAGACAGGCCGGTCGCCGAGCCCTATTACGAAGACAATCGTACCAAGCGGTTGTCAAGTCAGCTCGAATATAGTCGGCCGCTGGGAGAGGGGACTTTAAATTTCCGAAACAGTCTGGGACACTTTGATCGAGAGCTTGAAATGGCCGACTTTGGATTTGCGGGGGTACAAAAATCAAGCTTCAGCGAGCTGCACTACGCGCTGCCGAAGGGTGCTGCCGAATGGATAACGGGCTTGAGCCTGATCACTGAAGAATTTGAACAACAGGACGCCGTACCGGGCTTTAATCAGGATTTCTCTCAGTATACGCTGGGTGCATTCATTCAAAACTCCCGACCGCTGACCGACACCGTCAGTATTGAAGCAGGCGTTCGTGTAGACCACAACGATGATCACGGTACCATTACTCTGCCGCGTGTCGCGTTTTTGTACGAGCCGACGACTGACATCACTGTTCGCGCTGGTGGTGGTCTGGGCTATCGTTTGCCTTCATTATTCATTGAAGAAGCAGAGAGTGTGCAGTTCCGCAATGTATTACCGTTGGACCGCAGCTCAATGAATGAGGAGCAGTCCAAAGGTGTCAACATGGATGTGACCTATCGGATACCCCAGAGTAACGGTAACCTTATTACGCTAAATTCGCTGCTGTTTTACACACGCGTGGACGATCCACTGGAGTTGCAGGAGCAGGGAGATAACCTTGAATTTACGCAACCCGGTGGATATGTCGATACACGGGGCGTAGAGATCACTGCTACAGCCACATACGGCGACTTCAAGCTGTTTCTGGGTTATACGCATGCGAATGTGCGCGAGCACTATGCGGGTACGGTATCCAGAGCGCCGCTGGTGTCAGAACACCGGCTCAACAATGTTCTAATCTATGAGCGCGAAGATGATTTCAGGATAGGACTTGAAGCTTATTACTATGGACCGCAGCGTCTGAGCGACGGTGCTAGAGGTAAAAGCTATTGGGTCACAGGTGTGATGACAGAGAAGACTTTGGCGGAAAACGTAAAGCTATTCCTTAATTTCGAAAACTTTGGTGATACCCGTCAAACACGGTTCGATACTATCTACACCGGCAGCCTATCGAATCCTCAGTTCAGGGATATTTACGCCCCGCTTGATGGTTTTATTGTAAACGGAGGGATTAAAGTGTTGTTCTAGGCATCTGGGCTAATGCTATTGTGACCCTTGCCCAAGTCGAGGTCGGCATCGTGCGGCTAGCCTGGCACTTATCGCCGATGCCTTGCACAACTTTTTGGACAGGGCGGCAGCGGCGTTAATCCGGATTGAATGTGTCGTTGACGTTCATCATGTACACTATTGGCAAATGGGCGAGCACTAAGCTTCGCTTTACGCCCGTGCACTCGTCGATGCCAAGGCCCGGGATCATTTTGAGCAAACTAACCATCGGAAAATGATGATTCTGGAGGCAGGATTGAACATACTGCATTCGGCGTTGAGATTCGCACACCCGGACTACAGCCATCGGCATGATGTGGTTTATGGACACGGCTAAATCTCTTGAACGACATCAGGTCTGGTTCTATCTGATTGCCATTGTCGTCGGCATGGCCGTTGGCTGGATGTCGCCAGAGAAGACCCAAAGCTGGGAGTTACTGCTGTGGCCGGTATTGGGAGTTCTGCTTTACACAACCTTTACGCAGGTGCCGTTGACACACGTGTCTTCTGCGTTAGGCGATCGGAGCTTTCTGAGCGCCTTGCTGGCCGGAAACTTTGTTCTGATTCCCCTGGTGATCGGCGCATTGCTGCTGCTATTGCCGGACGACCCTGCCATCCGCCTCGGCGTGCTACTGGTACTGCTGGTGCCCTGTACCGACTGGTTTATAAGTTTTACTCACCTCGGCGGCGGTGACAACGCCAGGGCCGTTGCCGCCGCGCCAATCCTGCTGATCGCACAGCTAATCCTGTTGCCCGTCTACCTCTGGCTTTTTATGGGTGACCTGGCGGTTCAACTGGCAGTCGGCAGTTACCTGCTGCCAGCTTTCTTTGGACTGATAGTGCTGCCGCTGATACTGGCGGCGTTGACACAATGGTTATCGGATGGGCATGCGAAAGCGAGCGCGTTGATTGGTGTGCTGGGTTGGTTGCCGGTGCCGCTACTTACTGTGGTCGTATTCCTGATCGCTGGCTCCCAGGTCAGACTGGTGTCAGATATTGGCAACTTCTTCTGGCCGGTACTGCTGGTTTTCATTTTTTACCTGATTTCTGCTGCGGTCATCGGAACGGGGCTGAGCAGGTTTTTCGGTTTCGGTGCGCCGGTCGGCCTTACACTAACCTTCAGCTTTGGCACGCGCAACTCCTTTGTCATGCTGCCACTGGCACTGTCCTTGCCAGAGGCCTGGCATCTGGCGGTCGTGGTTATCGTGTTGCAGTCTCTGGTCGAACTGTTCGGCATGATTATCTATCTGCGCTGGCTACCCCAGCTGATCAGGAGCCCCGACTGAGTTCTGAGAGCCGCGCACCGACCGCCGCAGCGCCGGCAGGTAGAACAGTAAACAGATGGCGCGCAGACACACATAAATAACGAACGACAGCCACAGGCCGTGATTGGCTGCCAGGTCAGTCATCAACACACTCAATGGCAGAAAAATGACGGTACCGACCACGGCGGCGTTACGCATCTCGCGAGTACGTGTCGTGCCAATAAACACGCCATCAAGCTGAAACGCGACTACCGCCAACAACACATACAGTGCCGCCCAGGGCAGTACCAGTGACACCTGATACCAGACCTGTTCGTGCGTACTCAGCAGTTGCGCAGCAAACTCGCCGCCCACCAGAATGATCACCGCCAGCGCGACCGCACTGACTATTGCCAGCTCACTGCTTTTGCGCACGGCTTCATCAAAACGTCGCCCGTTTTTCGCGCCGGCAGCTTCGCCCACCAGTGCTTCTGTGACGTAGGCATAGGCATCCAGAAAAAACGCGGAAAAGGAGATCAGCTGTAGCAGGATATGATTGGCGGCCAGCACATCATCACCAAACTGGGCGCTTTGTCTGACAAACCAGGCGAAACTGAACACCAATAACAGCGTGCGGATCATGATGCGGCTGTTCACGCTCAGCGTGTGGCGCAAACGCGTCCAGTCACGCAGGCGTGGCAGAGGGACAAAAGCTTCCCCGTCATTGTGGCGCTGACGCAGAATGCGCAATACCAGAAACAGGGCGAGGCCGACGCTGCTCCATTCCGCCACCGCCGTGCCCAGCGCGATGCCCTCGACACCCATGCCCAGAAACCCGGCAAACCAGATGTCCAGGGTAATATTCAGGCCGTTCAGGAATACCTGCACCCGCAACAGGGTTTTGCTGTGGCCCAGACCAATCAGGCACCCCATCAATGCAAACAGCGCCAGTGCGGCCGGTGCGCCCCAGATGCGCATGGCAATATAATCACGGGTCAGCGCATCAACGCTGTCGCTGCCGTTCATCAGTGACAGTGACACGGCGCTGATGGGCTGCTGCAGGGCGATCAGCAGCAGGCCCAGTCCCGCTGCCAGCAGCATTGCACGCCACAGGACAGTGCGTACCTCTGCCTCATCACCGGCGCCCACTGCCTGGGCAGTAAAACCGGTGGTGCCCATGCGCAGAAAACCAAAACCCCAATAAACAAAACTGAAGATGATGGCGCCAAAGGCAATCGCACCCAGTGCTGCCAGTGAGCCGGTGTTGCCAATGACAGCAGTATCAGACAGACCGAGGAGGGGAACGGAAGCATTGGCCAGCATCACCGGCCAGGCACGTCGCAATATTTCAGTTCGGCGCAGCGGTGCCTGCATCGTCAACGCAGATTTACTCATCGCCCGATTCAGCGGCCAGGCGACGTTCCTCCGCTTCCTGGGCCTCGGCACGGGCGTGCTCGATGACCTGCAGGATTTCATCAATATTGGCATTTTCCGCGCGCCGCTCGAACTTGCCGGTCAGGGTGACGCCCGGACGCAGGCGGCCGCGTTCATACAGATCCCAGATTTCCGGACCGTAGTAGGTATTGAGCAGTTCAGGCGCAAACCGGCCAAAATAGCGGGTCATGTTTTCCACATCACGCATCAGCATGGCGGCAGCATTGTTGTTGCCCGCGGCGTTGACCGCTTGCGGAAGATCAATGATGACAGGGCCATCACTGGCGAGTAAAACATTGAACTCGGACAGGTCGCCGTGGATCAGGCCGACGCTCAGCATCTTCACCACGTCCTCCATCAGCCGGGCATGAAAAAGCAGTGCCTGTTCGTGTGTCAGTTCCACGTCATTAAGCCGTGGCGCAACATCACCTTCGCCATCAGTGATCATATCCATCAACAGCACGCCATCGACAAAGCCGTGCGTTTTGGGTACCCGGACACCGGCCTGGTGCAGCCGACGCAGGGCATCCACTTCCGCGTTCAGCCAGGCCTCTTCGTGGCCGCGCTGGCCATATTTGCTGCGTCGTCCCATGGCACGGGCATCGCGGCTGTTGCGAACCTTGCGCCCCTCCTGGTATGTCGCCGCCTGCTTGAAGCTGCGGTTGTTGGCTTCCTTGTATATCTTGGCGCAGCGCAGCTGGGTGCCGCAGCGCACAACATAGACCTGTGCTTCCTTGCCGCTCATCAACTGGCTGACGACCTCGTCGACCAGGCCATCGTCCATCAGGGGTTGCAATCGTGCTGGTGTTTTCATGACAGTACCCGCTTCATCTAGTGCAAGCCCGGCAGCACGAGCTGCTGCGCGCACACCAGCAGGCCGTTGTTATCACCATAGACATACTGGCCAGGGGTAAAGGTGATGCCTGCGAAACTGACTTCCACGTTAAGTTCACCCACGCCCTTGCGCACCGTTTTCAGCGGGTGGGCACCCAGGGCCTGCACACCCAGGTCCAACTGGCTGATGGCATTGACGTCACGAATGCAGCCGTAGATGATGACGCCTTCCCAGCCATTATCGACTGCCGACTCGGCGATCATGTCACCCAGCATGGCGCGACGCATGGAACCGGCACCATCCACGACCAGTACTTTACCGGAACCGGGTTTGCCCAGTTGTTCCTTGACCAGGGAGTTATCCTCACAGGCCTTTACCGTCACGATCTCGCCGCCGAATGCTTCCCGTCCGCCAAAATTGATGAACATGGCCTCGGCCACCCGCACCTGATCAGGGAAGTGGTCACACAGCTCGGGCAGCAGATCGTGTATTGAATCCTTCATGCTTGACTCCTGTCAGCTCAGTAGGGTCTGGTCGATCAATCCGTATTGTTTATGCAGAACGTCTATGATCTCGGCCTTGGGATTGTCAGGCAGGTGAATTTTGCGGCCGGTGATTTTTTCCGCCATGCCCAGGTAGGTATCGGACACCTGCATCATCGCCTGCAGGGGCAGGGCATTGTCGCGCGCCAGGGCAATGCGCTCAGGCATACGGTGTTTATTCAGCAGAATATCCGGATCCGGGAAGTGCTTCAGCAGGAACTGGCGAAAAGCTTCCTTGGACTGTTCCACGATGCGACCCTCACGGTAGGCAGGGCCATCCCAGATCCGCGACGAATCCGGTGTGCCCACCTCATCCATGTAGATCAGTTTTTCGATACCGTGCTGATCAGTGACGTAACCAAATTCAAACTTGGTATCGACAAATACCTGATCCAGTTTCGCCAGAGACTGGCTGATCACATTAAAACCGTCCTGCAACAGTTTCTCGTACAGCGTCACATCATCCGTCGAGCGGAAATTGAACGCGGCATAATGGCTGATAATATCCTGACGACTGATATTGACATCGTCCGCCTCCGGCACACCCGGAATGCCTTTTAATATACCCTTGGTAGAGGGTGTCATCAGCAGTTCCGGCAAGCGCTGATCCTTGCTCAGGCCATCAGGCAGGGTGATGCCACAGAACTCGCGTTCGCCGTTCTGGTAAGCACGCCACATGGAACCGGTAATATACTGACGGCAAATGGCCTCAATCATGACCGGGCGGGCTTTCTGCACAATCCACACAAATGGATGCGGAATATCCAGGATATGGCTGTCGGCCAGACCGTGCTGGCGAAACAGTTCAAACCAGTGACTGGCAATGGCGTTCAGCGCCGCGCCCTTGCCCGGTACGCCCGCCATGCCACCTTCGGCATGCCAGACACAGTCGAATGCCGACAGCCGGTCGCTGATCACCATGATGGCCAGGGGCGCATCGGCCTGCACCGGATAATTGTGTTCCCGAATCAGTCGCGCGCTGTCTTCGTCCGTCAGCCAATATACCGAGCGGACCTTGCCGCTGTGAACCGCTTGCCCGGTCCGGATGGGGAGGTCATTGTTGACCGCTAATACAGTGTCAGCAGAACGCATAAAAACGGAAATCCTGAATATAAGGGTGTTAAACCTGCAAAAACCTGCAAGTCGAATCGGCAAGAACCTGCCAAAAACTGCAAGAGTCGAAGCATAACAGATTCATCACCGTGAAACATGGGCCGGGACATGCTTCAGAAGCAATTTGCAGGTCGTGGCAGACCGCCCAGGCGGCTGATGGTGAGGGCCGGTTTACCGCCAAACAGGGCCATCAGATACAGGCTTCTACCCTTGTCCTCACCCAGATGCCGTGCGACGTATTTGACCAATGCCCGGGTCGCGGGCGACAGCCCGAATTCCTGATGGAACTGGCGCACCAGATTGATAACCGCCCAGTGTTCGGGCGTCAGACTGATTCCTTCCCGATTTGCCAGCGCTTCAGCCACGCCGGTATCCCAGTCATTCAACCGGGTCAGATAACCGTCCTTGTCCAGGGTGATACGCCGCCCGTCCGGAAGCTCAAGGTCAGCTCTACCCATGAGACAGGCTGTTCCTGTGTTCACAAACCAGCGTTACAAACCCGGCTGCATCCACCGTCCAGATACAGGTATCTGCGACACTCACACTTCGCGCGACAAGATCTTCAGAGAGCGCATAGCAGTTGACATCCCGGCCTGCCAGGCTGTCTGCCAACGTCGACAGATTGGCTGCCAGCACGCCGTCCTCGATCAGCAGGATACTGTCTCCTGGTGAAACCAGCGCCAGGCAGCGTTGCAGGGCATCAGTGCGGAACGGGCTTTTATTGACGATATGCAAGGTACTCACAGGCTGAACACCATGTCGGATTCGGCGATCATTTTACTGATATCCCCGGCGCTGCATGTGCTGGCCGGTATCAGTAACTGATCCGTAGACAGCCCGCGTGCCTGCAGGGAATCCAGATCAAGATAAACCTGATCGACGCCGTACAGTTCCAGCGCGGGCAGGGCGGCGCTGACATTTTTCGCGGCCAGCAACGCGGGATCCTGCCCGGCCAGCAACTGATAGACGCCATCATCCAGAAAAATGTACTGAATCTTTTGCTCAAACACTGCTGCAGACAACACCATATCGAGCAGGGCTTTCGCCTTGCTGCTGCCATAGGGGCCGCTGCGCGCAAGAAAGGTCAGGGTTTTCATTCGTCAGACTCCAAAACTGACCACCCGGTCAGAGTTCAGGCAGGCGTCAACCCACTGTCCCAGTCCTGATATATCAAACGCAGGATCAACACTGACGCCAGTCTTTTCGTAACGTGAGGCCTCTTCGGCATTGAGCACACCGCGCCTCAACGCCGATGCCACACAAACCACAGCGTCCAGCTCATGTTCACGCACCAGCGTTGCCCAAGCCGCGTTCAGGTCGTACTCGTCCTGCGGCCAGACCGACAATGCATTGGCGTTGTGCACACCATCCTCATAGAAAAACACCCGGTAGATCCGGTGGTCAGCCGCCAGTGCCGCCCGACAGAATGTAAGCGCCGTTTGTGCGCCCTGCGTAGTGCCGGGCGCACCATGAATGACCAGACTGATAATCACCTGATATTGCCTCTGTGAGTGTAGATCCCGCCATTATGCCGCAAACTGCCCGCCAGAAACAAAAAAGCCCCGGACCAGGCCGGGGCTCTTGTGGGTACTGCCAGTGCAGCGGCGATGTTTACTCTTCGCCGCCAAATGCCGTCAGCAGGTTCAGCAGGCTGATGAAGATGTTGTACAGAGACACATACAGGGTCACCGTCGCCAGAATGTAATTGCGTTCGCCACCATTGATGATGGCGCCGGTCTGCATCAGGATCGCCGCACTGGAGAACAGCATGAATGCTGCTGACAGTGCCAGCTGCAGGGCAGGGATCTGCAGGAACAGGTTAGCTATGAACGCCGCTACAATAACCAGGAAGCCGGCCATCATGAAGCCGCTGAGGAAAGAGAAGTCCTTGCGCGACACCAGTGCATAACCAGACAGACCAAAGAAGATGAAGGCCGTACCGCCCAGCGCCGTCATCACCAGTTGGCTACCGTTGGCTGTGGCCATGTAGTAACCCAGAATCGGCCCCAGGGTATAACCCATAAAACCGGTCAGGGCGAATACCGCAGCCAGACCCCAGGCACTGTTGGACAGTTTGTGGGTCGCAAACAGCAAACCATAAAAGCCGATCAGCATCACCCAGATATTGACGGGTGCTGCGTTACTTGCCATGGCAAAGCTTGCAGTCAAGGCGCTGAATGCCAGCGTTAATGCCAACAACAAATAAGTGTTCTTCAGAACTTTGTTTACCGCCAGCGAGGATTCACCTGCGCGTGGGGTGGCACTGACTTGGTACTGTCTCATACAGATAAACCTCCGGCTAAACATCCAATAACACCCGAATGGGTGCTACATCGACTCAGATAAAGATCGGTAATATCACCGTAATCTTTCAGGCCATAATCATACCGGTCAGGCCGGCGAAATCAACGAATATCGGACGAAGACGCCTACGTTTTCGGCAAGCCACCAATCAACAGTTGACTGATGGCAAAATTATAGTAACATGCCGCTTCGCGCTGCGGAGGGGTGGCAGAGCGGTTGAATGCACCGGTCTTGAAAACCGGCGTAGGTGAGAGCCTACCCAGGGTTCGAATCCCTGCCCCTCCGCCACTTAAGAAGTCTCCGGCAGCAATGCCAACCCCACGTCCAGTAGAATCCCCAGCCCCAAACAGCGGGCAGGGAAGCGAACCCGAAACAGGGTTCGACAACTTGCGCAGCAAGTTGAGACGAGCGCGTCAGCGCGAAGCCCGAAGGGTTTAACAGCCCCCAAGGCTGTTAAATCAATCCCTGCCCCTCCGCCACATATCGAAGTCTCCGGCAGTGTTGCCATCTCCAAAACCAGTAGAATCCCCCAGCCCAACAACATCGCCATCGCCAATCTCAATAGAATCCCCGACCCCTCCACCAAAATTTCGCAGCCCCCAGCAGCACCAACAGGCTCCACACCGAACCACCCAACCGAATCGCCATCCCCACCTCGCACACCGCCTTATTCTCCCCCATGCAGACGCCCAGCAAATATGGGATACTCCCAAGCACAAGCATGTCAAATCCAAAGGGGAAGTATTGTGGCCAGGACAGCAACCGAGGAACGTGTCAAACGACTGAAATCGCACCTTGAGCGGGAAAACCCACCACTGGCAGAAGTTGTGGAGCAATTCCAGGAGCTCGATACAGTAGCCCGCAAGCTGGGCTTCATGAGCGCAGATGACTCCTATGCAACACACATTTCGTGGTGGCCAGTGGTCGCCGTACTGGGAACATTCTCCGCCGGCAAGTCCACCTTCCTCAATGAGTACCTCGGCCAGACCTTGCAGCGTACCGGCAATCAGGCGGTAGACGACAAATTCACAGTGATCTGCTACGGCAGCGACGACGAGCCCAGACAACTGCCCGGCATGGCGCTGGACAGCGATCCGCGCCTGCCGTTTTACCGGATCAGCGACGCAATAGAATCCGATGCCGCCGGTGAGGGCAAGCGTATCGATTCCTACATGCAGCTCAAGACCTGCAATGCGGAGGTTCTGCGCGGAAAAATACTGATCGACTCGCCCGGCTTTGACGCCGACAAGCAGCGCGACGCAACGCTGCTGATCACCGACCATATTATCGGTCTGTCGGACCTGGTACTGGTGTTCTTTGATGCCAGACATCCTGAACCGGGCGCCATGACCGACACCCTGGAACACCTGGTGGCCAACACCATCAATCGCCAGGATTCCGACAAGTTCCTGTACATCCTCAACCAGATCGACAACACCGCGCGTGAGGACAACCCGGAAGAGGTTGTCGCTGCCTGGCAACGGGCGATGGCCCAGTCCGGTCTGACCGCCGGGCGTTTTTACCGTATCTACTCGGAACAGGCAGCATCACCCATCGCTGACAGCCAGGTTCATGAGCGGCTACGCACAAAACGCGATGAAGACCTCGCTGAAATCAAAAGCCGCTTTCAGCAAATGGACGTCAACAGGGCCTATCGGGTTACCGGTTTGCTGGAGCACAGCGGGACGCATTTGCGCGATGTGTTGATCCCGGAGCTGATCAAAGCCCGGCGCACATGGTTCAACCGGGCTCGCTGGGTAAACGGCGTGGTATTTGTCCTGATCCTGATCGCGTTTGTCTACTGGAGCCTGAGCTCAGAGCTCTGGGACGGTTTTATCTTCACACCGCTCACCGGATTTCCGCCGCTGGTTCAACTGGTGGTGGTCGGCGTACTGATTGCCGGCGCAATTCTGCTGTATTCACGTCTGCGTCACATGGCCGGGCGTTCGGTGCTGCGAAAACTGAAACGTGAGGCACATGAGGAGCGTGAAGGGCGCGCGGGCGACGATCGCAAGCGTCTGGTTATGGCCTTTCAAAAAAATCTCGATGCCTGGTGGCCCAGCTTCTCCAGCCGGCATCCCGTTGGCTGGACCGGGCGCACGCAGCGCAAACTGGACTCGCTGATCGCCGGCGCAGATATCCTGGTACAGAAGTTCAATGATCGCTTCACCCGTCCGTCCGGTCGCAGCGACGAGGATCGGTAACCACCTGCAAAAGTGGCATTTAAACACGCCAGACCCTAGACTGACGGGCATGGAATCATTGTCCGTTGTCGACATCTTCAAGATAGGCGTCGGTCCCAGCAGCTCCCACACGCTGGGGCCGTGGCGTGCTGCGTTACGATTTACCGACAGCCTGGGCAGCAGCTTGCCGCAGCTGACCACACTGCAGGTAAAGCTTTATGGCTCCCTGGCCAAGACCGGCAAAGGCCATGGCAGCGACATCGCTGTCATAATGGGCCTGATCGGCGCTGATCCAGTGAGTGTTGATATCGAGCAGATTGCGCCAACCGTCAAGTTCATTCGCCAGCACAAGACCATTAGCCTCAAGGACCAGCACGATGTGCCTTTTGAGCCGGCCCGGGACATCATTTTCCTGAAAGACCAGATACTGCCATTCCATCCCAACGGCCTGGAGTTTATCGCTCAGCTGTCCGACGGCACCCAGGTTTCGGAAGTCTGGTTTTCGGTTGGCGGCGGTTTTGTCATGCAGGAGAATGACAAAACCAGTGACACCGGTTCCCGGGTATCGCTGCCTTATCCGGTTGAGTCCGCCACGGAACTGTCGCAGTGGTGCCGCCAGACCGGTTTGCCAATTTCAGGCGTGGTCGCCGCAAATGAAAAAGCCTGGCGCTCCAGCGACGATACCAGACAGGCCGTGATGGATATCTGGCAGGTGATGAGCGAATGCATGTTCAAAGGATGCCACACCAGCGGTATTTTACCGGGCGGGTTGCAGGTCAAAAGAAGGGCATCCCTGTTTAATGAACGGCTGTTAAAGAGCGTGAACTACCAAGACTACGAAGGTTGGCGACAGGCCATCCGGGACAGCGGCGACGGCTTTGCCTACACGCTGGACTGGGTAAGCTGTTTTGCGCTGGCGGTCAATGAACAGAACGCAGCCTTCGCGCGGGTGGTGACAGCGCCCACCAACGGCGCCGCCGGCGTGATTCCGGCCGTACTGCAGTATCTGCTTACCTTTAACAAACAGTTTAATGACCGTGCACCTGACCCGGAGCTGATCACCCGGTTCCTGTTCACGGCCTCCGAGATCGGCTGCATCTTCAAGAAACGGGCGACCATATCCGCCGCCATGGGCGGGTGCCAGGCCGAGATCGGCGTATCGTCAGCCATGGCCGCGGCGGGGTTAACAGAGGCCCTGGGGGGCAACCCGGAACAATGTCTGATGGCGGCGGAAATCGCCATGGAGCATCACCTGGGCATGACCTGTGACCCCATCGGCGGGCTGGTTCAGGTGCCCTGTATTGAGCGCAATACCATGGGCGCCATCAAGGCGATTACCGCCTCACAACTGGCACTGCACAGCGATCCGTCACAGGCGAAAGTGTCGCTGGACGCGGTGGTCAAGACCATGTGGGAAACCGCCCAGGATATGAGCAGCCGATACAAAGAAACCTCCGATGGCGGCCTGGCCGTGAATATTCCCATCAGTCTGAGTGAATGCTAGACGCCGTTGTTCTATACTCAGGCCGACACCATCGATAAACAGGAGCTCAACGTGAAGTTAAAACAGTGGTTTTTAGCGGCAGCAATGGTGTTGCCGGCAGCGCCGTTGAGCGCCCAGATTGACAGTGACACCAGTGACCAGGCGGTGGCCTGGCTTCAGGAATTTATCCAGATCGACACCATCAATCCGCCCGGCAACGAGTACCGCGCGGTAGAATTCTACGCACGTATCTTTGAGGCTGCCGGCATCGATTACGAGACCGCTGAAAGTGCGCCGGGGCGGGGTAACATCTGGGCCCGTTTACCCGGCGGCAATGAGCCCGGGCTGATCCTGCTGCAGCATACCGACGTGGTGCCCGCCGACCGGCAATACTGGTCGTTTGATCCCCTGGCCGGCAACCTTAACGATGGTTACATCTATGGACGTGGCGCGCGCGACATGAAGGGCCTGGGCATCGCCCAGCTGGTTGCCTTTCTGCAGCTGCACGCCTCAGGCGAGCCCCTGAACCGCGATGTGGTATTCCTGGCCACGGCTGACGAAGAGGCGGGCGGTGCTTTTGGGGTCGGCTGGCTGATCGAGAATCACCCCGAGATTTTTGATGGTGCCGGCATCCTGCTGAACGAAGGCGGTGGCGGCAGTCGTAGCGATGGCGAAATCGTGTTTGGTGTCGAAGTCACGCAAAAAGTGCCGGTCTGGCTGCGCCTGACAGCTGTTGACGAACCCGGCCATGGCTCATCGCCACGCACCACCAGCTCCATGACCCGCGTCGTCCGGGCCCTGCATACCCTGATAGAGAATCCGTTCCCGCCGCGCATCATACCGCCGGTGGAGGACTACTTTGCCGGCATGTCACTGGCCCAGGGACCCGAATGGGCGGACAGTTATGCCGATATCAGACAGTCGATTCAGGACCCGGCCTTTGTGCAGCGCCTGCATGAACGCCGGCCGGGACATCACTCGCTGATTCGCGACACCTGCTCAATGACCCGCATGGAGAGCTCAAACAAGATCAATGTGGTCGCGCCGGAAGCCTGGGCCGAACTGGATTGCCGGATTCTGCCTGATAAACCGGCAGAACAGTTTGTCGAAGAGCTGACAGCGCTGGTTGAGCATACCGGGGTCACCGTAGACGTCATCATGGCCTTTACGCCGGCCATCTCCAGCACCAATTCGCGCCTGTACCAGGCCATCCAGAATGTCACCGCCGAACTGCACCCGGGCTCACGGGTGTTGCCGTCGGTCAGCACAGGTTTTACAGACAGTCACTTCACCCGTGACCTGGGTATTATCAGCTACGGTTTTAATCCGTTGATCACTGACGACGGTGAGCATACAGGTGTCCATGGCAACGACGAACGGGTGCCGGAAGCGGCATTCCGACGGGGTGTCAGCGACTATGACGCTGTCATTCGAAACGTTGTCTACGACTGACATCAACTTTCTGCTAAAACCGGCTTTCTACTAAAATCAGTTTTCTGCTAATAAATTAACACAAGGGCTTGCATACGCCGGCACTTGTGTTATTTTATCCGCTAGCTGCTAATTATTTAACACCTGCAGCCTTACATACTGAGCGACCGGGAACAGACCAATGACACAAGCAGACCAACTCAGCCGTCGTGAACGACAGATCATGGACATACTTTACCGGCTCGGCAAAGCCAGTGCCAAGGATGTCATGCACAACATGGAGGATGCGCCCAGCTATTCATCAGTGCGGACCTTACTGGGCAAACTGGTTGAAAAGGGCCACGTCGATCATCGCGAAAGCGGTCTGAAGTATGTTTACTTTCCGCTGGTGGCGCGTGAAAAAGCCTCACGCTCGGCACTGGGCAACGTTGTCAAAACCTTTTTTGACGACTCCCCCTACCTGGCAGTGAACTCATTGCTGGACATGTCCATCAATGATCTGTCGGATCAGGAACTGGACCAGCTCAAGGCCATGATTCAGGCGCGCAAGAATACTCAAAACAACAACTGACAGGTGATGTCCATGGACAATCCGATATGGATAGCTGACGCAGGCCAGATGCTGGTTACTCCCTTGCTGCAGGCACCCTTGCTGCAGTTGATTCTGGATGGCCTGCTTAAATCGCTGTTACTTATAGCCGCATTTGTGCTGCTGGACCGACTGCTCTGTCGTCGGCTCAGCAGTGCCAGCCGACATCTGATCTGGCTGAATGCACTGCTCTGTCTGGCAGTACTGCCGTGGCTACCTGCCTTGACGGCACTGTGGCCAGTCAGCCCCGGAACAGGGCAGAGTGTTACCACAGGCGCATTGATCGAACTGACCGTGTCGCCCAGTGTGTCACCTGGCACCCAGCTCAACATCGGCATGGCTTTGCTGATGATCTACCTGCTGCCGCTGGCACTGTTGCTGTTCAGACTGGTTGTGGCGCTGTACAAATCACAGCGACTCTACCTGACCGCAGTCCCGGAAACAGAGCCGGCCACCGTTGAGCTGTTGGCAAAACTCAGGCTGTCGCTTCAGGTGTCACGGCCGGTTCGGATCAGACTGAGTGCATCTATCGATTCACCGGTTTCCTTTGGCCTGATCAGACCGGTCATCCTGCTGCCTGAACAGGCCCGCGACTGGACTGAATCAATGATGACCGATGTGTTGCTGCATGAACTGTCGCATATCAAACGTCTGGACTGGCTGACGACGTTATTGGCCTATGTGGTAGCCAGTCTGTACTGGATGAATCCGCTGGTATGGTTTGCCCTCAAACAGATGCGCGACCAGTCTGAACACAGTTGTGACAGTGCCGTACTTGCCGCCGGACGACGTGATACCGACTATGCGGAAAATCTGCTCGACGTGGCCACCCGGTGTCTGCATGCCCGGCGCGGCCGAAACGGCCACCACCCGCTGATGCAACCCATGCTTGACCACAACACTCTGACAACAAGAATAAGCCATGTGCTTGAGGACAATAAAATGCAATCAACCGATATGAAAAAACAGATCAGACGATCAGCCCTGGTCCTGGGCCTGGTATCAACAGCCATGCTCACCGCGCTGGGTACAACACAGCTGCTGTCAGCCCAGGAGAGCGCGGGCCAGCCTCAAAGGCCGGCACCCGCAACCCGCAGCCAAAACGAGGAAATGTTACCTATTCATTCTGAAATACCCGTTTACCCCCGAGTCGCCGCTGAGGAAGGTATCGAAGGCTGGGTGCATGTTCGATTTACAGTCGGCGCTGACGGCTTGATCCCTGCAAGCTCAATCAGCGTCGTCGACGCCGAGCCGGCTGATGTTTTTAACAACAGCGCAGTCAACGCGGCGGAAAAATTCCAGTTCCGACCGCGGACTGTTGACGGTGAAGCGGTAGCAGTAGAAAACGTCCAGTATGTGTTTCGTTACAAGCTGGAAGCAGATCCTGCAGATCCGCTTGACCCGGCAGTTCCAGAGAGCGCCAGGAATTTGCTGGACCAGCAGCCGCCACTGGCGCCAAAGCCTCCGGTCGCACCAGCGGGCTGAGCCGCTGTAGCCAGGTGCCCCATGTTATTGTCGGGCAGTGACAGGCAACACACCCAGCTCCTGCAGAACGTCTCTGGTCACTGACAACCGCGCCGGGATAAAACCTGAATCCGGCGCGGCCGCAGTTAGTACCGTGGCAAACAGCGTCACGTTGCCGCCGTGTTCAACCCAACCGACCCACCAACCTGTGTTCTCATCTCCGTTCAGTATCGCCAGACCGGTTTTTGCGCGCAGGACATAGGCATCGGTGCGTTCAATCTCCATGATTTCTTTTACCGTGTTCATGGTCTTATCAGAGAAGGGCAGGTCTTGATGATACAGTCGGCGCAGCACATCTATCTGCTGAACAGGTGATATGCGAAGTCCGCCGCTCAGCCAGAATTGATCGATACCACCGCTGATATTCTGATTGCCGTATCCGGCATCCGACAGTGCCCGTTGCATCGCGGGCGCGCCAACCGCACGCACCAGCGCCTGATAGTGTGGTACCGATGACAGCCGGAAAGCATCACGCAATGTCAGGTCGGCATTGGTTTCCGCGCGCCCACGGGTAACGCCATCCCAGGGCAGGACCGTGTCTGCATCCGTCACCAACCCTGCTTCAATGGCAATCAGTGAACTCATGATCTTGAACGTGGAAGCGGGAATGTAGGGTTGTGTAACGCTGTCAGCATCGGCCGCGTAGTATTTGTCCTGGTTCAGGTCATAGATCAGCATGTTGCCCTGATAACCGGCAGCATCAATGGCGGCCCGGGCATATGGCAGCTCTTCGATGCGGGCAATTTCACGCGTCTGGGCCATTGTGTTTGTTGCCAGCAGAGAGCTGCAGAGCAGGGCGATGCTGATACAGGTAGCCGTCAGCGTTGGAAACAACGCGCGGCCGCATAACTCAGGCTGGGCGGTCAGAATCACTTTCATGGATATCCTCATTGTCACTTGCAGTGCCGGGAACGGCATCGGGAGGGTTGCGACGGGTCACGCTCAGCCAGTCCAGCGTAATTCCGGAAATGGCATTGAAACGGGAGACCCGATAAATGACCTGCAAAAAACGTGGCCGTCGACGAAGCCGGGGCTCGACAGCTCGCGCCCAGAACCAGAATGCGATGACTGCGCGCAGACCCGAGCTGACACAAAACACAATAAACAGTGGACTACCAATCCCGTTCAGCCACTGCCAGGCTAGCACCAGCTGTGACGAACCGGCGGCAATATAACCGCCCGTCAGTGCTCCCACGAACACCATGCTGGCACCCAGTGCAGACTGGGTAGCGGCATACACAGCGAAGTCGCTTTTGCCGGGCCGGATATCGTACAGGTAGTTGGCTGTACTCAGCGTAAAGCCACTCCACACCAGACCCGATACCATCTGCACCAGCAGTAGGTAATAGAAGTCCGGAGACAGTAGCCACAGCAGCGGAATAACCGGTATAGTCAGACAACAAAAGCGCATGACCAGGCGGTTGCCATAACGGTCGGTAAACCGCCCCCAGAAACTCAGCGTCAGGAACTGCGTCACAATGGATGCGATCGCATTGAGGCTGTACTCAAGATAGGTAAAGCCCAGATCGCGCAGCATGTATAACGCAAAGAAAGGCGCAGAGATTGCGACAACGCCCTGCATGCCGGCGACAAAAAAACTGTAGTCACGAAATGTCTTGTCGTGCAAAGAATAATAAAGCTGCTGCATGCTCTGGCGAAAGCCTTTGCGCCGCTCAGGATGAGGCCGGGGATCCGGGTCATGCATCAATGCCAGTAATCTCGCAGACATGGCACGGCCGATGGCAGCAAGACTGAACAGAAGCGTAAACCCCAGCCATGCCATCTCTGCGCGTGCACTCATCGTCAGCAGTATCCCGCCGCCAGTAAACACCACCAGCGACGCAACCATGGTCAAGCGTGTGCGAGCAGCAAAAAAAGCACCGCGTCGTCGCTGGGGCACGATGCTGCCCATCCATGCCCGCCACTGGGGCTGAATGAAATTCATGCAGGAGAAGTACAGAACAGCGAGTAGAATTAGCCAACGCACTGCATTGTCCGGCCTGCTGGCGGCCAGCGCCGCGAGCAACACCACCACGGCAGTCTGTATTATCGCCGTCACCACCACCATCGGCTTGCGTGGCAGGTAGTTGCCCAGCCAGGCCGACAGCAGTTGCAGTAATGCGCCAAAGAGTTGCGGGACCGCCATCAGCCAGCCCATTTGCACCGCTGACGCCTGCAGGTATATGGCAAAGGCATTAAAAAAATTGTCGCCGGTCGCCGTCATGGTCGAAGACGCCACGGCCTCTTTCTGCGAAAGGTTCAGGGTTCGCCGGAGCCACGTATTGCGGGGCGGTCTATTGTTGACATCAGAATTATAGGTTTCAGGGTTCAGCAAACCAGAACTCGCTTCAAGCCAGCCAGAGTCTACATCGTAGCATCATTGGCGACGTTCGCAGTTGTCGATTTTCGACAGTTTGCGGTAGTCTAGCGACATTGTTAATTAAGGATCACTGCAACAGCTTGGATACAGCCATGGCAAAGTCATTATCGGAACAACTACTGGGTGCAGGCCTGGTGGACCAGAAAAAAGCAAAGCAGGCACAACAGGAGAAGCGCAAGCAGACCCGTGTCCAGCACAAACTCAAACAACCGCCAGCCGATGAGACCCAGGCCAGGCTGGCCCAGGAGCGTGCTGCCAAGGCTGAACGCGACCGTGCCCTCAACCAGCAGCGGCGGGATGCTGACAACCTCAAAGCGATGCGCGCCCAGGTCCGCCAGATGCTGGAGCACAGCGGCATCAGGGCAGACGGCGATATCCGGTTTAACTTTAACGATCCGCGCAGCAACAAAATCAAATCGCTGTATGTCAGTGCCCGGCAGCAAAACCAGTTGGCGCAGGGCCAATTGGCCGTGTGCTCGGACAATGATCACTATGTGCTGGTGCCGCGAAATATCGCCGACAAGATTGCCCAACGTTTCCAGGAGGCGGTAATTTTCCTGGCCGACTACAAAAATGATGTGCCCGCCGAAGACGATCCCTACAAGGATTACCCGGTACCCGATGACCTGATGTGGTAAACACCGCGGCGGCCACCTACGTCAATCGCTCCATTCCAGTCGGGTTTTTCACCTTTGGGGTTGCCGGGCGCGGCTAGTATGCTATGCTATATCATATTAGTCAGCTTTCGGAGCCAGCAACATGTTTGTCAACCGCAAGAAATTATCCATTATCATTCCCGTCCTGATGGGTTCCGCCCTGTTCACACTTGCCTCTGGCAGCCACGCCCAGACAGGGGACGCAGCAGAAAACAGCAGCCTGCATTACTCCGATGTGGAAGAAATTGTCGTACGGGCACTGCCCTTGAGCCGCACCCGACTGCAGTCTGCGCAACCAGTAGACATCATGGTTGGCGAAACGCTGGCGGACCGCCGTGGCATGACATTGGGCGAGACCCTGCAACAGCAGCCCGGTGTGCAGTCCAGTTTCTACGGCGCCGGCTCTGGTCGTCCAATTATTCGCGGGCTGGGCGGGCCCCGTGTGCGCATTCTGGAAGACGGCCTGGCAACTGCCGACACGTCAACCCAAAGTGATGACCACGCGGTAACTGTCGACCCCATGCTCATCGATCAGATCGAGATCCTGCGCGGGCCGGCGACGCTTCTGTACGGTTCCTCAGCCTCCGCTGGGGTAGTCAATATCATTGATGGCCGAATCCCGGAACAGCACGCCGAGGAGCCGTTGAGCGGCCGCTTTGAGATACGGGGCGACAACGTTGCCGATGAGCGCAGCGGCGTTCTGCGCCTTGATGGCGGGGCGGGCAATATTGCCTGGCATCTTGATGGTTCATGGCGTGAAGCTGACGATTACCGAATTCCCGGCGAGGCGCACTTTGGCGACGACCATGACGATGATGAGGACCACGGGGACGAAGATCACGATGACGAACACGGTGACAGCAACCGGCTATTCAACAGCTTTGTTGAATCGCAGTCCGGCACGGCAGGTCTGAGCTGGATCGGTGAGCGCGGCTTCATCGGTGGCTCGTTCCGCGCCTACAACTCCGAATACGGCATCCCGGCCCCGCATTTCCATGCCGAGGAAGAACATGATGAACACGACGAAGATCATGAAGAGGAGGACCACGCGGACGAGGAGCACAGCGAAGAAGAGGAGTTCGCCTACATCGACATGGAGCAGCGCAGCTGGGACATGAAGGGCGGCCTCGAGTCGCCCATGCGCGGCATTAACCGTATGACGTTCCGCCTGGGTTACAACGACTATACCCATCGCGAGATAGAGCTGGCCGGCCTTCATGAGGACGAACATGCTGATGATGAGCATGGCGATGAGGAACCTCATGCCCATGAAGAAGGCACGCTGTTTGACGTACAGACCTGGCAAAGCCGGTTGTCCTTCGAGACAGCGCCAATCTGGGGCTGGGAAGGGGCATTTGGCCTGCAACTTGAGCGTGAGCAGTTCGAGGCAGAGGGCGCCGAGGCATTTGTGCCGAATAATGAATCACGCTCCACCGGTGTGTTTGTGCTTCAGGAGCGTCAGTGGGACGCCTTTACGCTCAGTCTTGGTGCACGCTTCGAGAATACCAGGGTCAGCCTGCGCGATCATGGGCATGAAGATGACCACGACGACCATGAAGACGAAGATCATGAAGACGAAGATCACGATGCCTTTGCTGACGTAGACAGCCGAACCTTCCGTAATGTTTCTGCCAGCATTGGCGGTATCTACGAGTTCAACGACACCTGGCAGACATCGGTCAACTTTTCCCGGGTTCAGCGAGCCCCATCACAAACCGAACTGTTTGCTGATGGCCCCCACCTGGCCACCTTCACCTACGAAGAAGGCAATGCCGGGTTACGCAAGGAAACCGCCAAGGCCTGGGATCTGACCCTGCACCGCCACTCGGATATCTTCGACTTTGAAGTGAGCGTTTTCCGCAAGGACGTGGCCGACTTTATCTACTTGGCCACCACCGACGAAGTTGAGCTGGGTTTCCCGGTGCGTGAAACCGAACAGCAGGACGCCGAGTTCACTGGCATGGAAGTGCAGGGTGTCTGGCAATTGTTCACAAATGACTGGGGGCACTTCGACGTGCATCTCGGTTATGACCGGGTCAATGCCGAACTGGCCGACAACAGCTACCTGCCGCGCATCTCTCCCGAGCGCGTCAGTGGTGGCGTGGACTGGCATCTCGGCGGTTGGCGCGGTGGTCTGGACGTGTACCGCATGATGGAACAGGACAAGGTTCCGGCGCTGGAAACGGCAACGCCGGGCTACACCATGGTCAACCTGCGGGTGGCCTACGAGTTTGATGTAGGCAGCAGCACCATGGAAGCCTTTATTCAGGGCCGCAACCTGGGCAATGAGGATGCCAGGGTGGCAACCTCGTATCTGCGCGACTTTGCGCCTCTGCCGGGCAGAAATGTGATTGTGGGTGTTCGTGGACGCTTCTGACCGAACCATGAAGATCTGATTGAAACGCCACCGGCTCCGTCAGTCTGGCAAGAAGCTTGCTTGTTTATATAAAAAGCAGGACGATTGCTGAACTGACGGGGTTAGGTATGATCTGTGATTTTCTGATAATTGGTGGCGATGGCGACCTTGCCTTCCGCAAACTGTATCCGGCGCTTTACCACCTGGACCTGGACCAGTGCCTGCCTGATTGCCTTAAAATCATCAGCGTCTCCCGGACAAAACACACCGCCCGCGCATTTTCGCAAAAAACCCGCCAGATGCTGTCAGAGCAACTGGGTAGCCGCAAGCTCGATGCTGCTACCTGGAAACGCTTCAACAACAGACTGACTCATTACGCGCTGGATGCCAGCAACGAAGCGGAACTCTCCGTGCTGGCGCGTAAAGTGTTCACCGACCCTGGCCGGGATCTGGTCACCTACCTGGCGACCCCGCCGGGCATTTTCGCCCCCGTTTGCAAGTCACTGTGGGCCGTCGGCCTGGTGCGCGACAATATGCGCCTGGTGATTGAAAAGCCACTCGGCAGCAGTCGCGAATCCTTTCTTGCCATCAACAACAGCCTGACTGACATTTTCGACGAACACCAGATCTACCGTATTGATCACTATCTTGGCAAGGAAACCGTGCAGAACCTGCTGACGCTGCGCTTTGCCAACTCCCTGTTTGAACCCTTGTGGAGCAACAATTACATAGATCACGTACAGATAACGGCAGCAGAAACCATCGGCACTGGCGGTCGCTGGCCGTTCTATGACGAAGCCGGCGCGCTGCGAGATATGGTGCAGAACCATCTGATGCAGCTGCTGTGCCTGCTTGCCATGGAGCCCCCGGCGTCACTGGAAGCTCGGGCGGTGCACGACGAAAAACTCAAAGTGTTACGCAGCCTGGCGCCGCTCACCGGCCGTGATGTCACAGACAATACCGTCAGGGGGCAATACACGGCAGGCACCGTCGACAACCAGTCTGTTCCTTCCTATCAACACGAAAGCGACGCCGTCGGACACTCGGGCACTGAAACCTTTGTGGCCATCAAGGCGTCCATCAACAATTGGCGATGGGCTGGTGTCCCTTTTTATCTGCGAACCGGAAAACGCATGCAGCGTCGTTTCTGCGAGATTGTTGTGCAGTTCAAAAAACTGCCACATGCGATATTTCCGGATCAGGCCCATCAGGACAGTGCCAACCGGCTGGTCATCCAACTGCAGCCGGAGGAGGGCATTCGTCTCTACCTGCTCAACAAGGTCCCCGGCCTGGATGAAAGCTTCCCGATGGAAAATGTGTCGCTGGATCTGTCACTCTCCGAGGCGTTTACCGAGCGCCGCTTGCCTGAAGCCTATGAGCGACTGCTGTACGATGTCATGCGTTCGAACTCAACACTGTTCATGCGCGCTGATCAGGTTGAAGCGGCCTGGCAGTGGGTTGATGACATTGCCGAGGGCTGGAAACAGCACAAACAGAAATCACTGCCCTATATGGCCGGCTCCAACGGACCGGCGGACAGCATTGCACTCATTGCCAGAGACGGCAGACGCTGGCAGGATTAACCTGTCGGACAGGAGTACGCAGATGTGGGAGATGCATGAATACGAAAACCAGGCTGCACTGACGCAGGCATTGACTGCAAAGCTTGGCCAATGTATCCGTGATTGCGTGGCAGAACGCGGCAAAGCCTCCATTGCGCTGTCTGGCGGCAGCACGCCACAAACCCTTTACCAGCAACTGTCACACCAGGCATTGCCCTGGCAGTCGGTGACGGTGAGCCTGGTGGATGAACGCTGGGTTGACGAGGTACATCCGCAATCCAATGCCAGAATGATCAAGAACAGCCTGATTCAGAACGAGGCGCGCCGTGCCCGTTTCATCAGCATGAAGACCTCTCATGCTGATGCGTTTGCCGCGGCCAGCAGCCTGGGCAGTATCCTTGCCCGGCAGACCCTGCCACTGGACCTGGTGTTGCTGGGCATGGGCCTGGACGGTCATACCGCGTCCTTTTTCCCGCATGCGCAAGGTCTGGAAGTAGCGCTGTCAGATCAGTGCCGACAGGTCTGTTGCGCGATCCAGCCCTTGCCCGGCGATGACGAACCGGCACCGCTGGCCAGAATGACGCTGAGCCTCAATACCATCCTGTCCGCACACAAACGAATACTTTATATCCGCGGCGAAACCAAACGGCAAGTGCTGGAACAGGCTCTGGCGTCAGGCCCGTTCGCCGACATGCCGGTGCGCGCCGTGCTGCACAACAAACCGACCCTGACCGAGGTCTATTATGCCCCAGACGATTAACACAACCGTTGAAGCCGTCACCGAGCGAATCAGAACACGCAGTCAGCAATTGCGGCAGACCTATCTGCGCAATGCGCAGCAAACCATGGCCAGATTCCCGCCGCGCAAAACCCTGTCGTGCGGCAATATTGCGCATGCCTTCGCCGCCTGCGCCCCCGCGGACAAGACCCGCATCGCCGGCATGCAGTCCGCCAACCTGGGCGTCGTCACCGCTTACAACGACATGCTGTCGGCACACCAGCCGCTGCAGACCTACCCTGATATCATCAAGGCCGCGGCGGCCGAAGCCGACTGCAGCGCCCAGGTGGCCGGTGGTGTACCCGCCATGTGTGACGGCGTAACACAGGGTCAGCCGGGCATGGAGCTGAGTCTGTTCAGCCGCGAGGTCATCGCCATGGCCACGGCTGTCAGCCTGAGCCACAATGTCTTTGATGGCATATTGTGTCTGGGCGTCTGTGACAAAATCGTGCCGGGATTGCTGATAGGTGCGTTGCAATTCGGCCATCTGCCCGCCGGTTTTATTCCCGCCGGCCCAATGGGCTCAGGTGTCCCCAATAAAACCAAGGCCGAGGTACGTCAACGCTACGCGCAGGGCAATGCCGGCCGCGAGGAACTGCTGGCGGTTGAGTCAGCGTCGTACCATAGCCCCGGCACCTGCAATTTTTACGGCACAGCCAACAGCAATCAGGTCATGGTGGAGATGCTGGGCGTACAGCTTCCCGGCGCCTCATTTGTGAATCCCGATGACCCCTTGCGCGAAGCGCTGACCAGGGAGACCGTGCGCCGGGTGTTGGCAGCCACCGCCCAGGGTGAAAAGCCCATGCCACTGACCGAACTCATTTGTGAAGGTTCGCTGGTGAATGCGGCGGTGGCCTTGCTCGCCAGTGGTGGCTCAACCAACCACACCCTGCATCTGGTTGCCATCGCACGCGCGGCCGGCATCATCCTGACCTGGCAAGATTTGGACGAGCTGTCTCGTGTCACACCGTTGCTGGCCCGCGTCTACCCGAACGGAGAAGCCGACGTCAACGCCTTCCAGCAGGCCGGCGGCATGGCCTACCTGGTGCGCGAACTGCGCTCTGCCGGTCTGCTGAACGAAAACGTGCGCAGCCTGGTAGGCGAGGGCATGGCCATGTATGCCAGAAAGCCGGAGCTGACGCCGACCGGTGGTGTCCAATGGGTAGAATACGACGCGCCATCACATCGTCTTGACGTGCTGCGACCAGCCACCGATGCCTTCTCCGCACACGGTGGTCTGAAACTGATTCACGGCAATCTGGGGGAGGGGGTGGTTAAGACCTCGGCGGTCAAACCCGAACATCAACATATCACCGCCCCATGCCGGGTGTTCGACAGTCAGGACGCCATGGTAGCGGCGTTCAAGGCAGGCGAACTGCAGCAGGACGTCATTGCGGTGGTGCGCTTCCAGGGCCCCAAGGCCAATGGCATGCCTGAACTGCACCAGCTAACACCATGCCTTGGCGCACTACAGGATCAGGGGTTTAAGGTTGCTTTGGTGACTGACGGCCGGATGTCAGGCGCTTCCGGGAAAGTAGCGGCAGCCATCCATATGAGCCCGGAAGCGCTGGACGGTGGCCCGCTGGCCAAAGTGCGTGACGGTGACGTGCTGTCGCTGGATGCCGACACCGGCCTGCTGCAGGTGATGCTCGATGACGATACCCTGGCATCTCGCGACAATGCCGGGTTCATCCCTGACCAGAACATGCTGCCCGATAGCCTGGGGCGGGGACTGTTCGCCACCTTCAGGCAGGCGGCCGGGGCTGCTCACGACGGTGCCTCGGTATTCAGATAATCAGCTACATCCATCATCAGGAGCCATTGCCAGATGTCACACATGCGAGAGCAGCTCAGTCAACTGACCATATTGCCAGTGCTGGTGGTTAATACCGAAGAAGAGGCCATTGGCATCAGTCAGGCCCTGTTTGATGCTGGCATAACCGCGGTGGAGATTACTCTGCGAACGCCGGCGGCACTGGCCGCCATCAAGGCGGTGAAGCAGGCCATTCCGGCACTCAAAGTGGCCGCTGGCACCATCACCAGCGTTGCGGATCTGGAGGCCGTGGCCGATGTCAGCGTGGATTTTGCGGTCAGTCCCGGGTTGACCCGCCGTCTGGCAGAGTGTGCAGAGGCACTGGGCCTGCCATTTCTACCAGGCGTCAGCACCGCGTCCGAGGTAATGGGCGGTATGGAACTGGGTTATGACTGTTTCAAGTTGTTCCCGGCATCGGCCTGCGGCGGCCCCGCACTGCTCAAGGCCCTGTCAGGCCCCCTGGCAGACATCGGCTTTTGTCCCACCGGCGGTATCAATGCCAGCAATGCCAGTGACTACCTGGCGCTATCCAATGTATTGTGTGTAGGTGGATCGTGGATGTTGCCAACTGACAGCGTCGTAGCCGGTGACTGGGTCTCCATCCGCAACTGCACCCGCGACAGCCTTGCACATCTTTCCCGGTTTAAGCACGCCTGAGATTTACTCGGTCAACCAATCACTGTCACAGCCGGGAGGCGCACTGACCGGATTGCAGCGTGCAATCCCCTCGGTGCCGGGTAACATTACCTGATAGTCCGACCCCAGCGGCGAGGGCTCGGCATAATCGGTACTGATATACTGGGCACCGCTGGCCAGCGCCAGATCACGACGGGTGGTATCGCCGGTGCGGGCTTCGTGGCTGGGCACATCTGAGCGGGTTCGAATCAGGTAGCCCTGACTGGCAAACGTGCGTATGGCCTCGCCGTCAGCAATCACGTTATTCATCTTGAGAAATCCGGAGGCTGGATGGCCGGGCTCTGCGCTGACAAATAGCGCGCGTTCGGACAGCACAGCTGAGCGAGACAGATAATCGCTCAGGTGGCGGCCAGTGTTATCAAGCGCGAACAGGACCTTGCCGCGGCTCTGCGCCAGCGTAGGCCAGCCACGATCCATCACGGCAGCATTAAGCGACTCGTAGTCACCACGAACATCGTCGGGGGTGATGACATGTTGACGATCGAAGACCTGCCATATTTCCTCATCCACCGTGAAAATATTGTCAGCATCGATGATCTGCGGTGTCGTATAGGTCAATGGCCCCCAATCCTGGCGCGCGCCATCCTTTAGCTCCAGCATGATCATGATGGGCAGATGTGACGGATTCTGCGCCGACCAGTCGCGTATCTCGGTCAGGCAGGCTATCAGAGTCAGGCAGGTAGTGCGGTAGTCCAGATCCTGTGAATGCAGCACTTTCAGGCCCGGTGCATCCATTACGGCGCGATTGTGTGCCAGCTCCGGATCATCAATCAGCAGGCCGCCTGCCGGCTGCGAATACAGACCCCCGTCGGCATCGGCAAACACATCCAGTTCAAACTGCCTGATGCCGAGCAACTCCAACTGTTCGGGCAAGGGTCGATGCTGATAGCTGATATCGTCAGCCCAACCCGCACGGAAATCGTTCAGCAGGGTGATTAACGCCGGCGGCGGGAAACGTTTATAGCTGTTATGGGTGCCCAGCACCTGAACATGGTTCAGGTGCAGACACTGGTCAGCATTGTTTGCAGTGATCACCGCACATGGGTCGGCTTCGGCAGCCAGCGTGACCGATAGCAGTGGCAACAACAGTGACCCGGCAAGCAGCGCGGGCAGGACGATTTTCATGGTGCATTCTCAGACGGGTCTCTGCCGAGTTTGCAAGATCAAGACGACGGTTTCATGACAACATCGATAGCCGGCTCTTCCTCAACCCGCGCAATGCGGATGCGCGCCCACGCAAAGAACAGCGTCATTGCCGGGCTCAGCAGGCAAAAGAAGGCCCAGGGCGCGTAGGCCAGCGTCGCCACACCCAGCACACTGGCGTGATAGGCACCGCAGGTATTCCAGGGCACCAGCACCGAGGTGACAGTGCCTGTATCTTCCAGTGTACGGCTCAGATTCTGCGGCGCCAGTCCGCGTTTACGGTAGGCCTCGGTGAACATGCGACCGGGCACCACGATGGACAGATACTGATCCGATGCTGACACATTGGTGACCACGCAGGTGGCACCCGTCGCGGTTACCAGCCCGGCATCGGACCGCACGCGACTGATCAGGGCCTGGGTTATCCGGGCCAGGAAGCCACCAGCTTCCATCGTGCCACCAAATACCATGGCCGACAGAATCAGCCAGATGGTATTGAGCATACCGGCCATGCCACCGGTACTGAGCAATTCATCCAGTACCACATCACCAGAGATAATCGCGGTGCTGCCATACAGCGCCTGCATCACGCTCTGGTAGAGGCCACCCGTGGTTTGTGCCAATTCTGCCAGTACCGGTTGCTGGAACAGCACCGCACACACAACGCCGGCCAGGGCGCCCATGAACAGTGCCGGCAAGGCCGCCACTTTTTTCACGATCAGGAAAATCACGCCTACCGGTACCAGCAACAACAGCGGTGATACGTAAAAGCGGTCAGCAATCAACGCCCGGTAGCGTTCAGTATCATTGACATCAACGGCATCAGAGCCCATGAACAGGCCGAGTATGAAATATACGGACAGGGTAATAATGATGGAGGGCAGGGCGGTCAGGCTGAGATAGCGAATATGGGCAAACAGATCGACACCACTGACACCCGATGCCAGATTGGTTGTGTCTGACAAAGGCGACATTTTGTCACCGAAATAGGCGCCCGATACAATGGCACCGGCCACCAGCCCCGGGTTCAACCCCATCGCGTAACCGATACTCATCAGGGCCACACCCAGCGTCGCCGAGGTCGACCAGGAACTGCCAATCACCACCGCCGCAATCGCGGTGATCAGACAGGCACTGGCAATAAAAAAGGTCGGACTGAAAATCTGCAGGCCGTAATAGATCATCGCCGGTACGATGCCACTGATCAGCCAGCTGCCCGTGAGCGCGCCCACCATCAGCAGAATCAATACAGCTGGCGTGGCAGCCCTGATATTGTCGATGATCTTGTCCTGGATGTTGGCCCAGGGTTCTCCCCGGTACAGACCCAGAGCCGCAGCCAGCGCGGCGGCAATAATCAGCGCACTCTGGTTGGCGCCACTGAGTGAGTCATCACCGTACACGGCGACGTTATACCCCAGCAGGGCAAACAGCACGAGCAGGGGGATGACGGACAAAAACAGGGAGGGGCTGGTACGGAACGCTGTCATCCGTCAATCGATCCTTTGCTGGTGGTTTTGCCAACTTTAACCGGTTATGCGACAGAATCCCAGCCATCGTCGGATAAATCCCGAGGACTCAGGCGTTTGGGCGCAAAAAGCACCTGGCTCGCCGAAAACTGTTGGCCTTCAGCAGGTCGGTAACTTGTTTGCGCACAACCCCTGACTTATGCTGAGCCCATAAACTCTGCGATTCGTTCGCACACATTCAGGGAGATCTGATTTCAATGAACAAACACAAGCGTATATGGCCCGGTGTCAGTCTCGGCGCACTGGTACTTGGAATGAGTGGTGCCATGACATCTTCGGTATCTGCACAAACGGCTGAGGACGTAGACTACGCAGATAGCAGCAACTGGCTGTGCAGGCCTGGCAACCCGCGCGCCTGTGAAGTTGACATGAGCACCACGATCGTCCGGGCAGACGGATCCGTGCGTCTGGAGCCTTGGTCTGACGACCCCTTCGCGCCTGTTGATTGCTTTTACGTTTACCCGACCGTCTCGCAGGACACGACCGCCAACAGCGACATGATAGCCTGTCTCTTATACACATCTCCGAGCCCACGAGACA